>JAHIKV010000058.1 GCA_018897395.1 Planctomycetota bacterium
CCCGACCTGACCACGCTGGGTAAGATCATCGGCGGCGGCCTGCCCGTCGGAGCTTACGGCGGCCGGGCCGAGATCATGGACCACGTCCTCCCCTTGGGCAAGGTCTTTCAGGCCGGCACGCTGAGCGGCAATCCGCTGGCCACCGCCGCCGGGATCGCCACGCTAAAAGCGCTCCGCGACGACGATCCGTATCCGCTGCTGGAGCGGTTGTCGGCCCGGTTGCAACGCGGCCTGGAAGAGGCGGCTAAACGAGCGGGCGTGACGGTGCAAATCGGCCGGTGCGGCTCGATGCTGACGCCCTTTTTCGGCGACCGGCCGGTAACGGATTGGGATACGGCGTCGCGTTGCGACACGCGGCGTTACGCCCGATATTTCTGGGGCATGATCGGCCGGGGCGTCTATCCGCCGTGCAGTCAATTCGAGGCGTTGTTCGTCTCGGCCGCCCACACCGAGGCGGACATCGACGCGACAATCGCCGCCGGCGGCGAAGCGCTGGCGGAAATTGCCGAGAAAAAGTAATATCTAATAGAATAGCCGGGGGCTAACAGCCCCCGGAGAGTAACTCCCGCTATTCGCGCACATTCCGGGGGCTGTTAGCCCCCGGCTATTCTCGCTAAACGGACTGTTTCATCGTCAATCGTCGGACCTTCAGCCAACAGCCGACGACGATCGCGAGCAATCCCGCCACCGGCAACACGCCGGCCAGAAGCGAGAACAGCCCCAGGCCGATCAGCAGCCACGAGCCGGCCGGTCGGGCCAGCCGGTCGAAGCCGCCGCGGCGAATCATCCCGATAATGAACCACGTCACGAGGACCGCGACGCCGACCAACGCCAATTCTACCAGCCGCCGGACAACGTCGCCGGAAAGGTAGCGGGCGGTGATTTGTTGCTCCCCGCGCGGTGTGGTGAAGCGATAGACCGCGCCGCGAGTGGGCAACTCGAAATCGAGGCTCGCCAGTCCGGCGGGTTGCGGTAGCGCCGGCGCGGTGGTTGCGGCCGGCGAGTATCTCGGAGCGGCAGGCGAAGCGAATCGATCATCGCCAGGCGGCAACCGGCCCACCAACCCTGTGTCGCTAGGCCGCGATTGATCGGGCAACTCTCCGCGTAAAGTGTCGGTAGTTGTCGTCTGCGCGGCCAGCCGTTGTTGGTAGCGATTTAACGCTTCCGTCTCGGATGCTTGTTGCGTCTGTCGGCCCCGATCGAGTCCTTCTCGCGGAGCTTCCAGTTTTTTCTCTTCCTCTTCCTGGATGACGATCCGTGGGGCGACCATCATTTTTTTGGTTTGGGGCTTAGGCACGGATTCCTGTGGCCCGGCTTTCCTATGGAAGGTCGGTTGTTCCCAGTTTCGGCCCAGGTCGCCGACGACGTTTTTCGCCCGGCTCGATTTTTGCCCCGCATAAGCTTTATTCAACCGCTGGCGGTTGTCCTCGAGTTGGGTCGGCGCGGGCGCTTTTTCCTGGCGTTCCGCTTCCTTTTGGGTCTGTTGCATAATGCTGGCGTTCGCGCTCAAGGCGGCTTGCAGTTTGGGATTGTACGATGACTGCGGCGACTGGTACTGAACGTCATCACGCATGGACAGTTCTATCTGTTTGAGATTATAGGACGCGCGGGCCTTGGTCCACTTGTCGCCGCTTCGCAGGGCTTGGCTGATCTGGCTAAGCTGATTGCTCTGGAACTGAAGGAAGCCCAGTTGCAGGCCGACGTCGTCGGCCACCCGCCGCATCGTGCCGCCGAAGTCGAACCAGCGGTACCGCTCGGGCAGGTGCAGCTTCGCCTGGCTCAGTTCCGGCGTGATGTTCACGCAGCGGATCAGCGGGAAATCGGCGGCGCCGACCGTGCGGAGCGGCGGCATCTTGCCGCCGTAGCGCAACACCACTTTGTAGCTCAAATCGCCCGGCGCCGTCTTGATCAGCGGGATTCGCACTCGCCCGGGGTCGGGCAACGATCGTTCGCCGCCGGGGACCAGCGTCGGCTTGACCGGCTCGCCGGCCGCCTGGGCCGTCCAGAGCGACGCCCCCTCGGGTAGCCCGACCTCCAAGTATTGCTCGGTCGCGTTGTTGACGTGCAGCACAACCTCGGCACGATACGCGCCGTTGGCGTCGACCACCAGCGTGGTCTCGGACAGGCCGATGCCGGCCTGGACCGTTTCCACGGCGGCGTGCGATTCGGCGTGGAAGCTCAGCCGCGGCCGCTCGGCGTCGGGAGAGACCAGATAGGCCATCGTAATCTTCTCGCCCAAGAAACTCTTCAGCACGGTCCAATCCTTCCCGTGCGTGCCGAGAACGTCCATTCCGCGTAGCTCGTCCGGCTCGACCACCACTTCGTCGCGGCCGGCGTTGTCGATCACCACGTAGCGGCGATTGGTCCGGCCGTCCACGATTACCGGTATCGGCGCCTGATGCGAGCCGGGCGTCAGCAGCCGGTCGTTCTCGACCACCACCCGGATTTGCCCCATCGCTTCTTCTTGCATCTCGAGCCGCACGCGCACCATGCCGGGGTGCTTCTCGCCGGCCGGAGAGACGATCTTCCGCTGCAACATCGGCACGCCGACGCGGCTGTCGGCCATCCCCTCGGGCAACAGGAACTCCAATCGCCGCACACCCGCCCGGGTGACGTTGAAGTCCAGCAGAATCGTCTCCTCCAGCGAGCGGTCGGTCACGCGGACGTTGGTGATCGTGTCGCAGACCACGTCGGGCGTGCGTGGTTTCAGCCGCAGCTTGCCGGCGTAGTCGCCGCCGGCGTAGTGCAGCGCCAGCCGCGCGACCTCGCGCTGCCTGGGATTGAGCCAACCGAACAGCCGGCCCAACAGCACCGATTCGCAGCCGGTAAGCTCCACGGCATCGACGTCGAACGCCGGATCGGCCTGCACCGCAATGTCTCCTTGCTGCCGATCAACATCGAGCACTTCGACGCGCGGCAGCGGCATTTCTCGTTGCGAAGCCGCAAGAGGGCGGCCGAGCTTGCCGGAAACCACCACCGGCACTTCCCCCTCTTGGCCCGAAGCAAGATAAACGGTCAGCAGCGGTCGCTCGCCCTCTTTCGTCACCGTGTATTGGAAAACGCCGGGCGCATGGACGCTATCGAGATTGAAACCCTCGGGCAGCAGGACCCGCAGCCGATATACCCGCCGGCCGCGGACGTCGAACCTCACGCGGCTCTCCAGGCTCCGTTCGTATTCGGCGAGTTTCAGGACCGACTCGACGACGGCCGAGACCCGGGCCTCGACCTCGGCGGCCGCCAATCGGACCGTGAACGGCACGGTGGCGAAGCTGTACGACTCGAACGGCCGGATCCCCAGCGGGCTTTCCGCGCCGCCGCCGGCCGAGGATTTTTCCTCCGCGTCCGCTGGGAGAACTGTAGGGTGCGTCCGCGACGCACCGTGAGCAGTTTCGTCCACATCCGCCGGGAGATCGATCCGTGTCACGCCCGAGCGCTCGAGCGTTCGCACCTCCAGCAGCGGGCTGCGGCGGATGGTCAACCGCCCGCTCTGCAACGCCGCGTCGGCGACGGTTATCACGGGCACGTCGAAGCGGGCGAGTTCGCCGCGGCCGACCTGCCCGCCGCGCCACAGCCGCAGCGTGAATTGCTCGCGGTCCTTGGCCGCCTGCAAGAGCGAGACCTCGACGGTCCGGCCGCCGCCGTCGCCGGAGCGGACCTCCCAGCCGCGGACGTTGGCCCCCTCGACCTTTTCGAGAAGATACCCCTCGGGCAGCTTGACGCTGAACTGGTCGCGTTCGGCGCGGCGGAATTCGAGCGTAAGTTGCCAGTTCAGCCGCAGGCCGTCCTCTTGCACGTCGAAGACGGCGCTGGAGGCGGCGGTCAGCGTGTGGTCGATCTGGCCCGCGGCAACTTGGGGGCGCCAGCGTAGCGAGATTGCCCCGTGCTTACCCAGCGTGGTGCGGATCGTCTGGTCCGCTTTTTCGGTCTCGTAGTGGCGGCAATCGGCCACTTGGCCGAGGCGCAGCTCGGTCTGCGCCTTGGGCACGACGATATCCAGCGCGGCGGCCGGGGCCGACGGCAGCACGCCCTCGACGGTCCGCCAACCGCCCTGCCGCTCGAGTTTCAGCCGCACGGCCAGTTCCAGCTTGTGGCGGCCCTTGCCCGAGACGTGCAACACCACGACCGAACGGTCCGGCTTCTGCGAAACCGCAAGCGGCGTTGCGGCATCCGCTTGCGGTTTCGCAAGCACGCCGAGCCGCGCCGGTTTGCCGTCCACTTCGGCGCGGGTCAGCACGCCGCCGCCCAGCCCGAGCGGAACTTGTATATGTCCGTCGGCGAAAACGTCGATCTCCATCCGCCCGGTCAGGAGCAGAAAATCCTCGCCTTCGAGCAGCGTTTTGTAGGCCGCGTCGGCCAGCGCGTATGGGGCCGGCGGGGCCTTCGCCTCGATCTTCTTGTCCGGGTACGCTCGGTTCCATAGCTCGACGTACTTCTCGTAGGGCACCAGCAGCTTGTCGGCGTCCTTTACCCCGTTCTTCCAGTCGGGATCGTAGGGGATGATAATCGCGTCCTCGGGTAATTTGACTGCCGCTTGCGGTTTCGCATCCTCCGCGGCTTGCACCCCGCTTGCTCCCAGCAACGTCGCCAGCAGGACCGCCGCCGTGGCGGTCTTCGCCCGGCACAAACACCGCAAAAAGCCGACGATCAGATAGTACGGAACCAACAGTGACGCGGCGAAGAACATCATGTTGCACGCCTTGGCGAGTTCGATGCCGCCGCCGAGCAGCGGGACCAACGTGGTCAGCAACATCACGACGAGGACGTAGGCGGTTTTGGTGCGGACCGATCGGCGGGTCAGCGCCGCGCCAAAAAGCCCCACGGCCAAGGCCAGCGCCCAGCGGAGCGAGGCGAACCGCCCGTCATTGGCCAGCGTGACCACCAATCGCGGCTCGACGCCCAGGCTGCGGAACGCGACCACTCGGCTGGAATCGTCCGGCGACTGGAGCAGGTCGATTTTCAGGCTCCTCACGCCGGCGATATCCCGCTGCGCGACCAACTTAGCCCATTTCTGCGAGTCGGGATATTCGATGGGTGTAGCGACCGGCGGTTTGGCATTGATGGGTTTCTTTTCTGCCTGCTCAGGTATGAGTTTTTCCGCCGGACCGAGCAGCGGACGATCAACTACCGACGGGGATTCAGACTTCTTATCTTCGGCCGATTTTTCGGCGGGTGATCCGGGGCGTGATTCACTCGACAGGGACGTTATCAACGGTGTCTCCGATACATATCTATGATAGCTCCTTCGCGCCGCCTCGCGGGCGTACTGTCTGGCGGAGAGCAGCGGCGGGCCGGAGATGCCGCCGGACCATTTGTAGAGAGCGCCGGCCAGTTGGAACGCCGCCGGCAACGGGCGAGAGATGTCGTCGGTCGTAAGCGTGCCGCCCGTGCGGACCACTTCGTAGCCGCTGGGCAAGTGCAGCCGCCAGACCAGCTCGGCCAGCGGAACCTCGACCGAGGAAGGGGGCAGGTCCATGTTTTCGGCCGACGTTTTGTTCGCGGGCTGAGGTTTCTCGCCGAAAAATGGACCAGTCCCCGACCGGCCGGCGCGCAGAAACAGCTTTGGAGCGGGCACCCGCACCGTGCCGCGCAACGCCACCGGCTGGTGCTTGTCGTCCGCGTAGGTGATCTTCAACGTCTTCAGCGCCTCGTCCTTGCCGGCCGAGAGGTCGATCAGCACGCTCCGGCCGTCGCGCTGCGGCTTCAGCGGCACGCCGTCCAACTCGGCCGCCCAAAGCTCCGCGTCGGCGGGCAACTCCACTTGCAAGTAGAGCGACTTCGAGCGGAGCTTGAATTGGGCCAGCGTCTGGCTCCGCCCGTCGGGCGAGAGGACCGTGTCCAACTCGCATTGCTGGACGATCGCCGGCGGGATGCCGTAGCCCGGCTGGCGGAGCACGTCGATCTTAACCGCCGGCGGATCGCCGACGAATCCGTACGCGCCCAGCAGACGGCGGCCGGGCTGATAGTCGGCCTCGGCCAGCTCGCCAACGTCAACCTGCCGGGCGGAAGTGTCGACGCGCACGTCGAGTTCCGCGCAACCCTCGACGGCCACAAGCCCCGATTGATAGGCCACACCCTCGGCCTCGACGATCGGCAGCGAAAAGCCCTTGGGCTCCGACGAGGGGAGCCGCTGTTGGAAATCGACGGCCAGTCGGACCCGACACGGCCGCGGCTCGGCCAGCAACACCGTCCACAGCCGGCGCTCGCCGGATAGCTTACCGGAGTATTCCTTCACGTGTACGCCGTCGAGGCCCCGGATCGAGATCCCCTCGGGCGTCTCCTTGGGCAACGAGAAGACGAGTTGCCGCACACGGGACTGCTCGATCGTGTAGACCACTTCGCAGTGGCAATTCAAGGCGTCCCGATCGACGCGCGGGAAGGAGAACGTGCGGGCGGTCATCCGCGGCTCGGTCCGCTCGACCGCCAGCGAGGCGGCGTAGTCCGGCCCCTGGCGGCGATAGGCCAACGTGGCGTGTACGTCGGCCAGGCCGAAACCGAGCTTCTCCTCGGCGCTTAGCGGGGTCAAAAGCTCGATTTTCTCGGGCCGGACGGTCATGTCGTCGCACACCTCCACGGCGATGGCCCCTTCTCTACTCGTGGCGCCGAGGACGGCGAAGTCGGGGAACTCGACCGTCGTCCGACGCCAGTCGGCCAGCCAGCCCGAGGGAGTGCGGACGGCGCGGAAGTTTGCCCGATATATTTGGTCGACTTCGATGCCGCCTTTGATCGTCACGCGGACCCGCCCGGCAGCGCCGGTTCCCTCTCCCTTTGGGAGAGGGTTAGGGTGAGGGCTGTTTGCGGCTGGGTAACGCTCGAACGGCAACGGCTTTCCATCGGCCGTCGCGACGCTCGTGACCTGCCAACCGGCGGGGACCGAGAAGTCGAAGGAGAACCGCTTTTCCACCCGCGGCAACAGCGACACGCCGCCGTGGACTTCCAGGCCCTTGTCCGAAACGACCAGCAGCAGGCTGGTGGTCGCCGCCATTTCGGCCGGCGGTCGAACGAATCGGGCCGTCAGCGCGTAATCGCTCTGCGGGGCATACCACGCCGCCACGGCGCGAAACGGGGGCGAGACGGCGCCGAGCACGGATGTGTCGATCGGGATCAAACCCTCGCCCGAGAGCGATTCGGCCTTCAGCCGATCGTCGACCAGCAGCCCCAATACGGTGACGCCGCCGATCACGTCCAGCGGCACGAGCCGCGGCGCGCTCCAGCCTTCGAGTTTTGCCGGCGCGCGGATCGCCGTGATGCCGAGCGTCACCGTTTCGGTCGTCTGCTCGCGCAGCCGGGCCTCGAGCACGCGGCGGCCGTCCTGCGAGACGACCTCCCAGCGGGCCAAAAGCGGCGAGGCGACGTCGGTGATCTCGAACCCGTCGGGCACGACGAAGCGGAACCGGTCGACCGCCCGATGGAGGACCGACAGCGTGACGGCGGCGCGGAGTTTTTCGTAGGCCCCGGTAACTTCGTCGAAGACGACGCATCGGGCGATCACCGCCCGCTGCCGGCGATGCAGCCGGCTGTTGAGCGTCATCAGCAGCGAGGTGTCGCCCGGTCGGGGGAGCAGTTCGAAGCGGGTGAGGTTGGCGGCCGCGTCTACCTTGCGGCCGATGACATCCGCGCCGCCTTTGATCTCCACGTCGCCGTGTACTTCGAGGCGCAGCGTCGCGGCGGCGGGACGCGGCAGACGGTACGTGAGCACCTGCCGGGCGGCGGTCGTCTCCAGCGGCGCGGTCATCTCCAGCTTCAGCCGATGTCGGCCGACCCCCTCGACGAACAACACCAGCCGGCCGTCGGGGCTGCGGCCGATGGACGCGGCGCGGTCGTCGAGCCGGGCACTGCGCAGTCCCACGGCGGCCAAATCCAACGGCAGGGCGTGCAGGCCGCCTTGCAGCACGTCGACGGTCAGGTCGCCGACGATTTCGGCCCGATGCCGGTCGGCCGTAATCGCATAGTCGGCGGCGGTGAGGACGGCCGGCAGCGGGGCGCCGGCCTCGGGCGCACGCTTGGCCTTCTTGACCAACTCGTCGTACTCTTGCCGTCCGATCAGCACCCGCTTCGGCTGCTGTTGCAGCAGCACGTGCAGGTCGGAAAAGGGGACGTAGATTTCCCGCGTCGGGCGTTCGGTCGTCGGAGGCGGATTTTCCGCCGCCGGAGCGGCCGCGCCGAGCAGGTGCGGGGCGAGGACCATCATCGCCGCGAGCAGTATATCAATCCTGGTTCCCACGCTCCGCGTGGGAACCCGCGTTCTGGGTAGCATGCCCTTCGCCGTTCCCACGCTCCGCGTGGGAACCAGAGTCGAGATATGCAATATACTACGCATTGTCCCGCCCTCCTTCCCCGTCGTCCTGCTTGGGCGACTCGCCGGCGTCGGGAGCGGACGGCTCGGGCTGATACTTCGACAGATCGACGCCGTGGTCCCGGCTGCCGACTTCCGGCTTGGAAGGCTTCCGGCAGGACCGACGCGCGACGGCGACGGCGGTCCACGTCACGGCCACCACGAAGATCGCCGAGAGCAACACGCCGTTCAGCACCTGCATCGAAAAGATCGGCAGGAACACGCCGGCCAGCACCAAAACGATCACCGCCGCGCCGACGGCCAGCGCCCGGGCGGGAAGCCGAGCCGGCAGCAACAGCAGCCCCAGCAACACCGTGGCGATGAACACCAAGCCGCTCAGCCAGCGGCCGTCGATCGTATTGAACCGCAACGAACCTTCCGGCGGCGGGGCGGGCCGAAGCGTCGAGAACAGGTACGGCTCGCCGTCGGCGGCAAAATCCTCGGCCGGATTGCCCGGCGTCAGGCCGCCTTGCACCCAATCGACCAGCGCGGCGGGGCCGGGGACCGGCTCGGGACGCCATCGCAGCCAACCGTCGCACCGCCAGCGAAACTCCTCGGTCCACGGCCCCCAAGCGTTCAGCAGCTTTTGCGTCTCGGGCAAATACACGCACAGATATTCCTTGACCACGGCCGGTTCCTGGGGGAACACCGGCGGATCGATCCGGCTGCCGTCCCCTTTGAGCGTGTAACGCAGTTCGATTACGAACGGCTTGTCGGCGCCGACGCCGGTCAGTGGGATGTAGTATCCGTTCCCGCCCCCCTTCTCCAGAGTCGCAGGGCGACCGCCGATCCGCAACGGCTGGGCGTCGAACTCGGCGCCGGCCGGCAATTGCACGGTCAATCGCTGCCGTGCGCTGCGCATGCGGTACAGAGATTGGACCGAGATGACGTCGGCCTGCGTGACGACCATCCGCACCAACGCCCGCTCGATGCTCGTCCGCTTTACCTCCTCCAACTCGTAGCGGGTGGCGACGATTTTCAGTTCCCAATCGTCGTGGAACTCGAACGCTCGCGCGGCCGCGGGAACCGGGTCGATCAGGTCGCGTTGCGGATCGATGGGGCGCAGCAGCTTCGGCTCGCCCGAGGGGTGGACGTCGATCGTCTCCGACTTGACCAAAGCGATCTGCCCCCAGGCGCGATCGACTTCGCGGGGGATCAGCCGGGGCATGGTCAACTCGACGCTCTTGCCCACGTCGAGCTTTTCGATTTTCTTTTCCCAGGACAGTTTGATCTTGCCTTTGCCGAGAAACTCGGCGTCGCCGCTGAGCCGCCAGGCGACGTAGCCCTTTTCCAGATCGTCGGGCGGGGGGGCGATCGTGTTTTCGCGCACGCCGGGCGTGACCACCCGCAACGCCGCGGCCACGTCGGCCGGCACGTCGAGCCGCAGCGACTTCACGCCGCTGTAGCGGACGTCGTGGAAGAGCGTGAAGTCGAACTTGACCACGCCCTCCTCGACCCGCGCGACCATCAGTTGCCGGACGGTTACTTGCGGCTTGCGTCGTTCGGCGGCGAAGGTCAACTCGGCCGGCCCTTGGGAATATGCGAAGGCCAGCACCGGCCGCCCCTCGGTCGGCGCGGGCGGCCGCGTCGGCCGCATGGTCTCGAACGCCTCGCGGACCGAAATGCTCCGCAGGCCGGCGGTCTTTTCCGTGTTTACCCGCAGACTCTCCGGTGCGTAGACCACCATCCGCCCGGTGGACCGCTCGGCCGCCGCCTCGGGTACGCGGGGGATCGGCAGCGTGAACCGCGCGGCTTTGCCGGTCGGCGTCAAAAGTTCCGGCCGATGGAGGTCCTTTTGCAACCGCACCCGGAGAGCGACTTTGCCGATGGCCTTGCGAGAAAGGTTCGCCGCCAAGCGGGTTTTATTACTACCATCCTCGTTCCCACGGTCCTCCGTGGGAACGGGCTGCCCGCGACGCTCCGCGTCGTCCCCCGTCGCCGACGCGGAGCGTCGGAGCGAGTGGGTTCCCACGCGGAGCGTGGGAACCAGGTTATTATTGTCTCCCTCGATGAAATGGGAATCGACTTGCACGGCAGCCGCGCCTCCGACCGGCTCGCCGCGGACGTGGCGGACGTCGAAACCGGGCGGAATGTCCCACTCCAGCCGGAAGACGCCCGCCTTCTCGATCGTGTAGACCGCCGTCAGGTCGAGCGTCAGCCGGTCGGGTTGGAGATCGACTTCCAGCAGCGAATCGACCGTGATCCGCGGCTGCACTTTCTCGATGTCCAATGTCAAAGTGAATGGAACGGTCGCGTAGCGATAGGCGAACTCCCACTTCGTCCGTTTCAGCGCGGGCGGCAATTCGGCGGCGTCAACCTGCAACAGGCCGCTGGTCTTGACGGCCTCGGCCCGCAGGCTTTCGGCGACCTTGACGACCACGACCCCCTGCTGGCGGCCGGCGCCAACCGCCTTGACTACCGGCACGTCGATCGAGTTCTTCGGCCGATCGGGGAAGAATTTTTCCAGTTCAACGATCACCTGCTGTGATTCTTTTGCCGGCTCGAACAATTGGGCGGTGATTCGTTGTCGGCCCTCGACCGTTTTGACCGACCACTGGCGGATGTTTGCGTCGAACAGGTTGGCCACTTTCTGGCCGGCCGGCACGTCGATCTCGAGTTGGGCCAACTCGGCGCGGCTGATCGAGTAGGCGAGCGTCGTTCGGCAGCGAGAGACGCCCTCGTCGATCCAGACCTGCCCCTCGGCCTGAACGCTGGCCATCGCCGCCAGCCCGGTGGCCCCCTCGGCCTTGGGCGTCCAGTCGATGCGGACCATCGGGGCCGCGCCGACGAACGCCAGGATGACCGTCTCGTCCGGTTTTTTCGCGGTCGGGTCTCCCTCGGCGGTCTTTTCGGCGGGTACTTCCGTCGCGGCGATCAGCGGATGCAGATCGACCTTGACGCCCGACTGCGGGATTACTACCCGCCAACGGCTCACCGGGGCCTGCGGCGATTGGAACGAGACGCTGTTCCGTCCCGGCGCGCGGGCGATGGTTTTGGCGTACTCGATGTCCAACTCCATCGTTTCCGGCTGCTTCCCCTTCTTGTCGATCAGCAATTTATAGCCCTGGCCCGGGGTGCCGATGATCCGGGCGGGCTTGCCGCCGAGCGCGGCGCGGGTGATGGCCGCGTCGCTCAGCCGCAAGGGGATCGAGTTCCACCCCTCGGCCAAGACCTCGATCTTCAGTTTGGCCTTCACGCGGACCACGTCCTTCTCGACGGTCGCCTCGTTTTCGATCTCGGTAATCAGCGCTCCGACGGGCGGCTTTTCATCTGCTGCCCGAGGCGTTTTCTCGCGCGCTGCCCGCCATAGCTCTTGAAACTTCTCGTAGGGGAGGAAAACTCCGCGGCCGTGCTTCTCGAATACTTCCCGCAACTTTTCATAGGGGATGTAAATGTCCTGTTCGTGAATCGACCGTTCCGTCTTTGTTCCGTCGTCGGCCGGCCCTTGGGCTATTGCGACGGCGGCGGCAAAAAAAACGGCGACGCCCAACAAGGCAGTCGCCGACAGCAGCAATCGAGGCTTGGAGATCATTTTCTGTTCCTCGCGGAGAGTGAAATGAGATCGATCGACATCCCCCCGCTATTAGGGTGTATGTCGCTGGGAAACCACCACCGACCTCGGGCGGGGTTCCGACTACATAATATACGTTTACATTGCGGGCACAAGCCTTGGGGGGCGAAGACGTGAAAGGAGCCGGAGCTTTGACGTTTAATGGCTCAAATGCTACAACTGTTCGGCGGGGTTGACCTGCATCCGGGGGCCTGTTACCCTTCGTGGTTTCGGATAGTCTAGTTGATCTACGATGGTTCCCGGAGCCGGCAACCGTGGCTTACGACAGCGTTGTATGCGTAAAGCAAGTTCCCGATACGGCCAACGTCACCACCGAGGCCATGAGGGAGGATGGGACCGTAAATCGGGGGGCCTTGCCGACCGTCTTTAACCCGGAAGACCTCCATGCACTGGAATCCGCCCTGGCGGTCCGCGACGAATATGGGGGAACTGTCACGGTTATCAGCATGGGGCCGCCCAAGGCGGCCGACGTACTTCGCGACAGCCTCTTCCGTGGCGCCGATCGGGCGATCCTCTTGACCGACCGCCGCGCGGCCGCCAGCGACACGCTGGCCACGAGCTACATCCTCAGTCAGGCCATCAAGACGATCGACCGCTACGATTTCGTCTTTTGCGGCCGGCAGGCGATCGACGGTGACACCGCCCAGGTCGGTCCCCAATGTGCCGAAAAGCTTGGCATTCCGCAGATTACCTATTTGCATGAGATGGTCTCCATCCGGGACCACGTTGCCCGCGTGCGTCGGAGCATCGGCCACGGCTGGGAGATCGTCGAGGCCAAGTTGCCCGTGTTGATCACCGTGCTCGAGTCGGCCAACCGGCCGCGTCCGCCGTCCGCCCGGCGGGTAATGAGAATGAAGCGGGCAAGAGTGCCCGCCGAGGTGGCAATGGAGGTGAAGGCCGAGATGCCCGATGCCGCCGATGAGCAACTTGCCGCCGAAACCGAACGCCGCGTCCAGGAGTTGCGCGAAAGCGGCCTGTTGATCGAACAATGGGACCTCGACCATATCCAAGCCGATCTTTCCCGCTGCGGGTTGGCCGGCTCGCCCACTAAGGTCCATCGCATCCAAGCGATCGTGTTGACCAAGGAGGGCTACACCGAAGTGCAGCCCTCCGAAACCGGCATCAAAGAATTGATTCACGAATTGGTAGTTGACCGAACTTGGGGATGAAGAAGGAGGGATTGGGGATTGGGGATTAGGGATTAGAAACCTAGTCTAAAATGCTCCCGGCCCCAAACTTCTAATCCCTAATCCCCAATCCCTAATCCCCCATGACAGAACCAAACCGCCAAGGTGAAGTCTGGGTATTTGCCGAACAAGAAGACGGCGCGCTGCACGACGTCGCTCTGGAACTTTGTGGCAAGGCGCGCGAACTGGCCGACCGATTGGGTGTCTCCGCCGGAGCGGTCCTGCCCGGGGCCGGCGTGGGCGAAATGGCCAAAAAGCTCTTCCTCCACGGCATCGACAACGTCTATCTGGTCGATCATCCGCGGCTGTCCCATTACCAGACGCTCCCTTACGCCCGCGTGCTCGAGACATTGATCGAAAAGCACCGGCCGCAGATCGTCGTCGTCGGCGCCACGGCCATCGGCCGCGATCTGGCCCCGCGCGTGGCATCGACTTTGCGGGCCGGACTGACCGCCGACTGCACCGCCCTGGACATCCGCGACGTAACCGATCCGAAAACCAGCGTCGAGCACAAGAGCCTCTTGCTGCAAATCCGTCCGGCCTTCGGCGGAAACATCATCGCCACGATCGTCAACTACGACCAGTGGCCGCAGATGGCGACCGTCCGCGAGGGCGTTATGCCCCTGAAAGCGGCCGACAACAGTCGCGCGGGTAAAGTCGTCGAGGAAAAAGTCGAAATCGACGACGACGCGATGGCTCTGAAACTGATCCAACGGCACGTCGAGCAGCGAAAGGTGAACCTCAAGGGCGCCCGGGTGATCGTCGCCGGCGGCGGAGGCATCGGCAGCAGGGACAATTTCAAGCTGATATACGACTTGGCCGGGGCCATCGGCGGAGCGGTCGGCGCCAGCCGAGCGGCCGTCGACGGAAGACTGATCGACAAGGAACATCAAGTGGGCCAGACCGGCACGACCGTCCGGCCGGCCTTGTACATCGCCGTGGGCATCAGCGGCGCGGTCCAGCATCGCGCCGGAATGGAGGAGTCGGCCAAGATCATCGCGATCAACACCGACCGCGACGCGCCGATCTTCTCCGTGGCACACTACGGAATCGTCGGCGACTACAAACAGATCATCCCGATGATGATTAAGGCGATCAAGGAGAAGTAGTGGATAGTGGATAGTGGGTAGTGGATAGTGGGTAGTGGATAGTGGGTAGTGGGTAGTGGGTAGTGGATAGTGGATAGTGGGTAGTGGATAGTGGGTAGTGGGTAGTGTGGCCGCTTGCGGTTTCGCAATCTTCCCGAGGAGTTTCTCCGTGGCGAATTTCTTTCTCGACAACGACGACATTCAATTCCTCTTCCGGCATATCGATCTGGCCGAGTTGGCGCGGATTCAGGAGGACGACTTCGCCCACAACGGCGACGACGCTTCCGGCTACGCCCCACGCGACGCGGCCGACGCGGTGGACAACTACCAACGCGTACTGGAGATCGTCGGCGAAGTGGCGGCCGAAGTTGTCGCCCCCAGCGCCGAGCGGATCGACCGCGAAGGGAACACCCTGAACGAGGACGGCACGGTCACGCTGCACCCGCTGGTGCGGGAGAACCTCAAGCGGCTCAGCCAGGCCGACATGATGGGGTTCATCTTGCCCCGCCGCTACGGAGGCTTGAACTGCCCCTACCTGATATACACCATGGCCACCGAGATCATCAGCCGGGCCGACGCCTCGCTGATGAATCTCTTTGGGCTGCAAGGCATCGCCGAGACCGTCTACGCCTTCGCCAACGACGAGATCAAGGACGAGGTTCTGCCCCGTTTCGCCCGCGGCGAAGTCACCGCCGCGATGGTCCTTACCGAACCCGACGCCGGCAGCGATTTGCAGGCCGTCCGGCTGCGGGCCTTCCAGGACGATCAGGGCAACTGGTATCTCAACGGCGTGAAGCGGTTCATCACCAACGGCTGCGGAGAAATCCTGCTGGTCCTCGCCCGCAGCGAGCCGGAAATCGCCGACGGACGCGGCCTCAGCCTGTTCATCACCGAGCGGAACGAGCAGGTGAAGGTCCGCCACTTGGAGGATAAGCTGGGCATCCACGGCTCGCCCACCTGCGAGTTGGTATTCGACAACACGCCTTGCCGGCTGGTCGGCGAGCGGCAGCGGGGATTGATTACTTACGTCATGGCGATGATGAACGGCGCGCGGGTGGGCATCGCCGCCCAATCGCTGGGCATCGCCGAAGCGGCCTATCGCATGGCGCGGACCTACGCCCACACCCGCTGGCAGTTCGGCGGACCGATCGAGCGGTTGCCCGCCGTGGCCGAGATGGTCACCGATATGAAGATCGACATCGAGGCGGCCCGGGCCTTGGCCTTCGAGACCGCGCGGGTCTGCGACCACGATCACAACAACCTCCGCGTCTTGGAAATGGGGCCGGAGTTGGACAAGGACGAAAAAAAACGCCGCAAGCAGTTGTCCCGGGCGCTGAAGCGAATGAACGGCATGTTGACGCCCATGAGCAAGTATTACTGCTCCGAGATGTGCATCCGCGTGACCCACGACGCCATCCAGGTGCTCGGCGGCTCCGGCTACATCAAGGACTACGCCGCCGAACGCCACGCCCGCGACGCCCGGATCACCACCATCTACGAAGGGACCAGCCAGTTGCAGGTCGTGGCGGCGGTGCGCGGCGTCACCTCCGGCTCGCTGGACGCCTGGTCCGAGGAGCACGAAAAACGCACTTACGACGACCATATCCTCGAAGAGTTGAAACGGAAGCTCATCGAAGCGCGGCAGCTTATCGCCGAGACCATAACGCTTGTCAAATCGAATAGCACGTCGTATCTCGACCTCTCCGGCCGTCGGCTGGTCGATTCGGCCGTCACGGTCGTCTGCGGCCATCTGCTGCTCGCTCAAGGCGCCGCGGACGAGCGAAAGAAGCGTGTTGCCCGACGTTTCATCGAGCGCGAATTGCCCGTGTTGCGGATGAACTGCGCCCAGATTCACGCCGGCGACATGTCGCCGCTGGAGGAATACGCCCTCTTGGCCGGGCCGGTTCCGGCGGTGGTTTGAGAAAGTGTTTTGATACCGCCATATTTAGCCCCCGGTGAATACACCGGGGGCAAGCGTTTTTTTGCGGTAGGGTGGCACGACCCTGAGCGAAGCGAAGGGCGTGGCGCGCGATCCACCACGCCCTTCGCTTCGCTCAGGGTCGTGCCACCCACCCACTTCGTCCAGGGGGATTGACGGTCCACGCTACGGACCAATAGACTTATTGCATGGTGGCTCAAGGGGGGTCTTATCGAGCCGAACTGCGACGAACTGCGGAGGTACACGAATATGAAGCCGCTGTTCACGTTACATGCTGGTGAGTACCTGGTAGGCTCGCACATTGAACATTGTTACCGACAATGGAACGTATGGGTTCCATCGAAGGATACGGGAATAGATCTGCTTGTTACCGACTCCCAAAACCGAAGGTCGGTCTCTCTTCAGGTGAAGTTCTCAAAGGATTTCAGTCCCACGAGCCGCCGCGACTCTTCAATCAAGGACTACCTTATGGTTATGGCCAGAGGCTGGTGGACCCTCGATGAGAAGAAGATCCGGGCGTCCAACGCGGACTTCTGGGTGTTCGTCTTGCCGTCGTTTCTCGAACATCGAACAAGTTTCATCGTCATTCCGCCTAAGGAACTATTGCGGCGACTGCGAGCTATTCACGATCCTGGCGGCAAAAGGATACACTCATACCTTTGGGTCACCAAGTCGAAACGTTGCTGGGAGACCAGGGATCTGAAAAAAAACGACCTGAAAAGAATTGCCGAGGATTGCTTCTCCGATGAACTCCGGGACTTCAGCATCTTCCTTAATGCGTGGGAGCAGATCGAGAAGAACCTAAAATGAACATTGAATGCCGTTTTGTTCGGGTGGCAGGCCATGAGAATCGAAGGGTCTGATCGGGGCTCATGCCACGCCCATCGCTTCGCTCTGGGGCGTGCCACCCAGTATCGCCCGACGAACTCTTGGAAGACGAAACATGAAAGACCCCATCGTGGCCGAAGTGCGAAAACACCGCATGGAACACGCCAAACGGTTCAATTTCGATCTCGCTCTGATCTGCGAGGATCTACGTAAACTCGAATCCGAACTTGGCGACCGTCTCGTGCGCCCTCAGCCTAAACGCATGCGACCGACGAGCGGACCGACGACGGGATCCGAAAACATTAACAAAAGCTAGCCGCTTTCCACCCACGGTCGGCCGAAACGCAGCGATTCGGCCGTTGTATTCCGTGCCATCACGACGTACAATTGAAATGAGTGGGGCGATATGAGTATGTTGGCCGTCGTTTGCGGGAGCGAGGATTCATGGCCGGTCGTGGACTTGAACGGATTCGGGACGCGATACTTGACCATCGCTACTCGTTGACGGAACACGCATACGAAGAAATGGACGAGGACAACCTCGATGTGCTGGACATGGAGGCTGCGATTCTTACCGGCGAGATCGATCAAGTATTGACCGTCGATCCCCGCGGTACCCGTTATGTTGTTGTTGGAAACGCCACGGACCAACAAACGGCAGTCGGAGTGGTGGTTCGGTTTGTAGAACGCGATCAACTCTTGGTCATTACGATTTACGAAGTCAAGTGAGGCGCGTGACATGTACGACTTTTCTTGCGAACACTGCGGCGGCACGGTACGCGAACAACGAGTGGATCGCGAGGCGCTGCGGCACAAAGGAAGTTTTGTCATCCTGGAGGATTTGCCCGTCGGTGTTTGCGACAAGTGCGGTGCGCGATATTTCGACGCCTCGATCCTTCGCCGCGTAGCAGAAATCGGCCGTGGCACGGCTCCGTCGCTGCGGACCATGGAAGTTCCCGTCGATCGATACGCCCCCACGTGATGATCGCCGACCCGCCCCTATGCCCATCGCGGGGTGAAATCGGGATGAAATGTAGAATATAGGATTGATAATTCGCGGCCGGCCCCATATTATTCTATATCCCGCGTACTACATCCTGTATTCCACATCTTCATGGGCATGTTTACCGGCAAGATCGGGCTGGCGATGGGCGTGGCCAACGAGCGGAGCATCGCTTGGGCCATCGGCCAAGCTCTGCTGGCCGAAGGGGCCGAACTGGCCTTCACTCACCTCCCAGGCCCCTCCAACGAGCGCCGCGTCGCGGAACTCGTCTCCCCGCACGGGCCGAAAATCGTCCTACCCTGCGACGTGCAGAATGACGCCGACGTCGCCCGGGTGTTCGATGAAATCCGCGAGGTTTACGGCCGGCTCGATCTGCTGGTCCACTCGATCGCCTTCGCCCCGCCCCAGGAATTGTGCAAGCCCTACGTCGAAACGAGCCGCGCGGGCTGGCGCCTGGCGATGGACATCAGCGTCTACAGCCTGGTGGCCGCGTGCCGGGCGGCCGCCCCGCTGATGGCCGACGGCGGCACGGTCCTGACCATCAGCTACTACGGCGGCGAGAAGGTAGTGCCCGGCTACAACGTGATGGGCGTCTGCAAGGCGGCGCTCGAACACAGCGTCCGCTATCTGGCCTGGGACCTCGGCCGGCGGAACGTCCGCGTCAACTGTCTCAGCGCCGGCCCGCTGCGCACGCTCAGTTCCGCGGGCATAGCGGGCTTCGACCAGTTACGCGAACACGCCGCGGAGAAATCGCCGCTGGGGCGCAACGTCGAAGCGGACGAAATCGCCGCGACGGCCCTCTATCTGCTCGGTCCCAATTCCAACGGAGTGACCGGCGAGACGATCCACGTCGATTGCGGTTACAGCATCGTCGGGCTGTGAAGGGGCGAAGGGCGAGGAACCCGTAATTTGAATTGATGAGCAACTGGATTATTCGTTATGCTGAAGCATAACCTACTGGATTGGGACCGCACGCTGGTCTGGCACGCCTTCACGCAAATGGCCGAATACGAGCCGTTTGTGATCGAACGGGCCGAAGGGTGCGTGCTGGTCGATATCGACGGAAACGAGTACATCGACGGCGTGAGCAGTCTGTGGTGCAACATCCACGGCCACCGCCACCCGAGAATCGACGCCGCCGTGCGCGAGCAGCTCGAGCAGGTGGCCCACGTCACGAACCTCGGCGCGTCGAATCCCACGACGATACGGCTCGCCAAGCGGTTGGTCGATATCGCCCCGCCCGGATTGAACCATCTGTTTTTCTCCGACGACGGGGCCACGGCCGTCGAGGTGGCGGTGAAAATGGCTTTCCAGTATTGGCGGCAGTGCCCCGATCCGCGGCCGGAAAAGACCTGCTACGTGGCGCTCGGCGAGGCGTATCACGGCGATACGATCGGCAGCGTGAGCGTCGGTGGTGTCGAGCGGTTCCACGCCATGTTCCGGCCGCTGCTGTTCGAGACGCTGCGCGTGCCCGCCCCGGATAGCTACCGTCGGCCGCCGAATGTCGCGCCGGATGAGCTTTGCCGACACCATTTGGCGGAATTGGAAAAGGTGCTGGCCGAGCATCATCGGCGGATCGCCGCGCTGGTGATCGAGCCGTTGGTGCAGGGCGCGGCGGGCATGATCATGCACCCGCCCGGCTATCTGCACGGGGTCCGCGAACTGACACGCAAGTATGACACGCTCCTGATCGCCGACGAGGTGGCCGTCGGGTTCGGCCGGACCGGCAAGATGTTCGCCTGCGAGCACGAAGAGGTCGTGCCCGACCTGCTCTGCCTGGCGAAGGGGCTGACGGGCGGATACCTGCCGATGGCCGCCACGCTGGCGACCGACGAAATCTGGAACGCCTTCCTGGGCGATTACTCCGAGGGCAAGACCTTCTACCACGGCCACACCTACGGCGGCAATCCGCTGGGCGCGGCCGCGGCGCTGGCCACGCTCGATGTGTTCGAGCAGGAGCGGACGTTGGAAAAGATGCCGGCCAAGATCGCCCGATTGGAGGAGCATCTTGCTCGGATCGCCCGGCTGCCGCACGTGGGCGACGTGCGTCAACGGGGTCTGATCGCCGCGGTCGAGTTGGTCCAAGACGCAGCCACGAAGGAGCCATTTCCGTGGGCGGAGAAACGCGGACAGCGGGTCTGCGATTTCGCCCGGACCCAAGGCGTTTGGCTCCGCCCGCTGGGCAACGTGATCGTCATCATGCCCCCGCTGGCGATAACGTTGGAGCAGTTGGACAAGATCATGGAAGCGGTGGAAAAAGGAATACCGGCGGCGACCGCGTAGCCCATTGCGGAGCGGATTATAGCGGGTAGCCCCTCCCTGAAAGAGTCCGTTGTGTCAAGGGCCACCTGGCGGATTTTTTGGCGCACGGTCAGCACATAAGTCCCTTAGAGAGCGCTCATAAATAACTTGAACAAATTGATATTGCCCCATCAGGCGGATTGTGCGATGAAAAGGGCATGCAGGATGCACAAGTCATTGCACGGATTCGACGAAAGTATCGGGCCTTGGAACCGGAACTGGACGA
>JAHIKV010000059.1 GCA_018897395.1 Planctomycetota bacterium
CCTGGTCCGGCAGTTCTTTCCCAAAGGCACGGATCTGGTCGGCATCCCCAATCATCGTTTTACCAAAGTCCAACAACTTCTCAACGACCGTCCGAGAAAACGCCTCGGCTATCGAACTCCCAACGAAGTTCTCGCCTCTCGCCTCAAAGTTGCGATCGAGACTTGACAGCGGGCTCTTCACTCTTCTCTCTTCACTCTTCCCCTCCGTGCCAATAATGGGTGAGACAACTGCCTCCTGGTTTATTACAGTAGAGGGCAAGGAGGTAGAACGATGGAGAAAGCAAGGATGTTGGGAATGGAAGAGGCGGCGGCGGGCGGAACGGAAGGAGGCGTAGCCCGACTGGAGTTCCGCCCGCCACCGCCGCCGCGGCCACGGGGGGCCCGGCCGCTGGCAACGGAAAGCTGATCCCTGACCCAGCCGTCTTGGAGAAGCCGGTGCGGCGACGGTTCACCGCGGAGTACAAGCTCCGCATCCTCCGCGAGGCCGATCATTGCACCGCGTCCGGCCAACTCGGCGCACTGCTCCGCCGCGAGGGATTGTACTCGTCGCTCCTGAGTACTTGGCGGCGGCAACGCGACCAGGAGCGGCAACAGGTCCTCGACGTGCTTCACAGCGAGCCGTTTGCCGATAAGGCTCCGGCCGAGGTTTACGCGACACTCTTGGACCAGGGGCGGTATCTCTGCTCGATTCGCACGATGTACCGCGTCCTGGACGACCGGCAGGAAGTCCGTGAGCGACGAGACCAACTGCGGCACCCGACCTACCACAAGCCGCAGCTAGCCCGCCTTCAATTTCGCCTTGATCTCCTTCTCCAGGTCGTCGTCGGTGTCTTTGGCTTCCCACAGCCCGTAGCGCAACACTTGGCTGAGAGCGTCCACGACGGCGCCGTCCGGCTCCAGCGGCCTCCCGGTCTTTCGCCGAAGTTGGTATTCGGGCACCAGCACGCGCCCCGCCTTTCGGCAGCAGTGCTCCAGGAGATTTTGGAAAGCCGAGCGAACCGCACCTTCGTGCCGAACACCCAGTTTGTCAAATTTCGCAATTGCCTTGTAATAGGCTTGGACGGCTTTGTGGGTGGGTTTTAGGCGGATCGAAGTCATGGCAACCACATGGGGCTGGCAACAATGTTCTAATAATTACATCCGCTGTTGTACTGAAAGCGGGGGGGCGAAGCAAGGGTGCTCTGCACCGACAGAAACCATTCAATATCGGATGGTTGCGCTAAAACTCCAACTCCATCCGGTCCTCGCCCAGGATGGTGTTGGGGAATATCGAGCGGGCGACGTCCAGGCCGACCGGGTCGTCGGCCGTCGAGAGTGGATTCAGATGGACCAACACCAGCCGGCCGACGCCGGCCCGTCGGGCGACTTCGGCCACCGGCGTGGTGTGACTGTGCCCCACCTTTCGTGACCAATCGGCATGATCGTCGGAATAATAGCACTCGTGGATCAGCAGATCGACGCCGCGTATCTTTTCCACGTAAGCCGCGTCCAAATCGGCCGTGGTGTCGGTCGCGTAGGCCATCGAACGCCCAGGCCAGTCGAGCCGGTAGCCGATCGATCCGCCTTGATGTTCGAGCGGAAAGTGCGTCAGCCGTCCGCCGTCGGGCAAAGAGAATCGTTCGGTCAGCGGTTGGCACTCGAACGGCGGCCGGGTGGGAAACAACGCCTCGGAAAACAGGTGCTCCTCGACCGCGCGCAACTTCTCCGGCAACGCGTGGAGCGTGATCCGCCGCAGCGGATGGACCCGCGCAACGCTGTGCAGATACGTCAGGCCCACGACGTGGTCGATGTGGGCGTGGGTGA
The DNA here is from genome assembly GCA_018897395.1 of Planctomycetota bacterium. Lineage (GTDB taxonomy): Bacteria > Planctomycetota > Planctomycetia > Pirellulales > Thermoguttaceae > JAHIKV01. Next base: position 1,804 of record JAHIKV010000059.1, read on the forward strand.
TAAAGATGTCGAGTTCCGCAGTGGCGAGGTATTCCGCCGCTCGATAGACCGCCGTGCCCGCGTCGAGCATCACTCCGCACTCCGGCAGCAGCAAACACGGCGTCTGCCGCCGGTCGTTCGGATGATAGCCGGTGGTTCCGAGGAGGATGAGTTTCATGGTGGTGGGTAGTGGGTAGTGGGTATCAAGATGTTTTTCTCGTTCCCATGCTCTGCGTGGGAACGCACTTGTTCTACGCTCTGCTTCCCCCGGCGCAACTGCCGAGTATAACACGCTCTCAGACGCATCGGACGCGGAGCGTCCGGGACTATGTGTTCCCACGCGGAGCGTGGGAACAAGGCTACTCTTCACTATCCACTACCCACTATCCACTACCCACTATCCTACCTACTTCCGCGGCCCGAGCAATCGGTCCAGTTGCTTGTTCAACTCGTCTTCGAGCAGGTTTTCGGCGGCTTTTTTGATGAACTGCCGGCTGAGCCGTTCCATCTCTCGATGGTCGAGTTGCGGTTTGCCGAGCGTGCCTTTCAACGGAATGCGGATGACCTGATTGCTCATGGCCTTCGAGGCCAGCGGGTTGCCCGCCAGCCATTTCGGCGGGACGGGCATCTCGGCCGTCAGGTCCAACGTCTGGTCCAATCCGACATAGCCCTGAGTGCGGATCGTGAGGTCGGGAAAGATCAACTCCAGATTGTTGTGATATACCCGGCCGTTTTTCATCTGGAACGCCACGGCCGATTCCTGTCGCAGCCGGGCGGGCGACTCGCGGCCCAGCAGCACGGCCAACTCGCGCACCAGCGATCCGGGGCCGATCTGAACCGAATGGATCAGGAACCGCCCGGCCAGATCGCTTTTCTTCGGCTCGGCCAGCGGCACGCGGCAGGCGTCCAGCACGATCGAGAACGAACCCTGGGCGCTGGTCACGTCGGCCAGCACCGGGGCGATGTACTTCAACAGCGACGAGCACATTGCCGGATCGATCTGCACTTTCTCCATCAGCGGGCCGGCGGGTAGAGTCAACTCGATCGGCTCGGGCGTCAATCGCACGCGTGGCGCGACGTGCATCCGGCCGCGGCTGACGGCCAGATCGAGCGGCTCGATCCGCACGGCGCCGTCGGCCATCTTGGCCTTCAACTCGCCTGGCCCGATCTGAAACCCGTACACGTTTGCCCAGTCCCAATTTATTCCGGCGGCGGCCGAGCCGGCGGCGAGCGAGAACGGTCCTCGATACCAGATCGGCGACTCGCCGCGTCCCGTGATTCCGACGCCCGAGCCGAGGTATGGCCGCAACAGCCCGGCCAGCCGTTCGACGTCGTAGCGGAGCTTTCCGTCGATTTGGGCCTCGCTATGGTCGCCGACTGGTCCGAGGCGGCCCGTCGCTCCGGCGGCCAGCGCGCTGGAAGCGATCTCAAACTTCCCGAGTTGCAGCACTTTCGATCGGCCGTCGTAATCGCCGGCGACCGAAAGTTTAACGGTCGGTTCCTGGAACTGCTGGCCCGAGGAGTCGATCACCGCCAGATTGAGCAGCTCGGCGTCGGTATTGCCGCGAATTGTTCCGTCCGAGTGCTGCAATTGGGCGGTTCCCCTGAGTTGCCCGGCAATACGCCAGGAGGGCGGTTTGGCCGGGTCGGAAAACCACTGCTTCAACCGACCCACGAAGGTTTGATAGTGGAGCGAGCCGGCCATTTCCATCGCCCCCGACTCGGGCATGGAGACGAGCAGGTTGTTTGCCCCGACGGCCACGGTCGCGCAGGCGAGGTTGGCCCGGTCGATCCGCAAACGCCGCTGTTGCCCGTCCCACGATCCGGCCGCCGTCGCGTCGAGCCGCGGCTCGTTGGCGTTGAACGATTTCGAGGCCACGGTCAGGGGCGCCGCCGCAAGTTTCATTTGCCGCAGTTGGACGCCGTTCATGGACGCCGTCACTTCGGCCTCCAGCGTGTAGCCGCCGCCGATCCGCCAATCGTCGGTCGGCAGCCACGGGGCCAGCCGGACAGGCCAGCTCTGCAACTGCCCCTGCATATCGACGCGGATCGGCCACGTGCCGCCGTCGGTCAGATCGGCGACCGCCCCGGTGAGTCTCGCGTCGATCCGGTCGGTATCGGTCTTGACCGCCAGGGCGGCGGCCTCAACGCGGGTGTTTTCGCCCAGATCGGTTTGACCGTTGGCCGACAGCGACACCGACAAGCTCTGCTCGCGCCACGCTTGTTTTCCGGTGGTGGCCAGTTGAAAATCGTTGATTTGCAGTTCCGCGCCGGCATCGAACCGCTGTTGCGGCGTTCGCATCCAATTTAGGCTGCCTGATCCTTCGCCGGAAAGATGCAGGCCGGCGAGATCGACGAACTGGCCCAACTGCTCTGCCAGCCGCTTGAGACTGAACGTGAAAGAGGCGGCCGACTGGTCCATGGTTCCGGCGGCGTGGACCTTCAGGAAATCCGATTCGCACCGCAGAGAGTCGATCACCGGCCCCCGCGGTCCATCGTGCGCTTTAAAGATTGCCAGGATCGGCTGCTGCCAGGCGATCCGCCGCCCGCCGGTGTCGGCGGCCAGCCCGGCGGCCTGCAATTGTCCATGCCAGACCATCCCCTGCGCCTCGGGCCGGCTGCTGGCGGTCAATCGCACCTGGCCCGAGTCGATCCTCATCCCCTGGCGGAGATTGAGCGTGGCGGGCAACAAGCGGGCGAGCCGGGCAAGGTCCAACCGGCCGTCGAACTCCTGCCGCTGACGGATGAGCGAGCTAAACGTGATTCCGTCCGCCTTGCCGAGCGGGACCGTGCCCGAAAACAGAAAACTCCCCACGTCGCAGTCGAGCGACGTTTTCGCGATCTCCACCTGTTCGGGCGTCCAACTGACCTCGCAGACGCCGTGCAGGCGGTCGAGCGCCACCAGATCGGTTTTAAGCGCGGGCGTGGTCAGCGAGAATGATTCCATGTTGAGGTCGGCTTGCAGTCGATTGCCGCCGGGCGATTGATCGCCCCACGACGCGCGCACCGATGAGGAGAGCCGGCCGGCCAACGTCGTTCCAGGCGCGAACCGGGCCGCCAACGCGCGGAACATCGCCAGCGGAACGTCCGCGGCACTCAGCGTTGCCTCTCCCACGCCGGAGGCCATCCGCGCCTCGCCGTCGAGCTTGCCGGGGCGCTGGGCGTCGGGCAACTCGGCCGAGACCTTCGCACAAATCGCTCTCGAGGGGCCTTCGGACATGTCGATAGCCAGCGATAGCTTCTCTACCTGCCAATCGCGGCCGCTCTGCCGGTCGGAAACCGTTACCGTGGCGTTGTCGATCTGCAGCGCGAAGCCGATCTCGGCCGACGACTTTTCTTCCACCGGCTCCTCTTCTTTCGGCGCTAGGTACTTTGCCAGCAGGTCCTCGACGTTGCTGCCGTCGTCGCGGAGCACGAGCGAAAGTTTCGGGCCGTGGACGTAGAACCGGCCGAGGTTTTTGAAATCGCGCAGTATCGCCGCCAACGACCGTTCGCTGCCGAGCAAGGGCGCCGAAAAGACAGTCTTGCCTTCGGCGTCTTTCACCTCGAAGCCCGAGACCGTGATGGGCGAGAACCAACCGAGCGAGACCGACTGGATCGAGACCGTGCCGTTCAGGTCGGCGGCGGCCTTGCGGACGATCCAGCCGAACAAGGGCGAATGGGCGACGATGTTCGGCAGCAGCCAGACCAACACCGCCAGCATTGCCAGCATCGCCAGAATCCGCCACGCTCGGCGTTTCTTCCGCCGGGGGGGTCGGGCAAGCATATTATCCATCGCGGCGGCTTGGTGGGGTTGTTGGCTGTTTGGGTAGTTAGCCATGATTTGCCTCCAGAAGAGAACGTCGGGCGTCAAAGTGTAATTGCCGGAGGCTGCCGACGCCAGAGAGAGTTTGGATAATCGAATTGCGTTTCGGCTCAATACTCTTGACATTCATGCCGATACATGATAAAGTCATGGTCAACAGAAAGGACCAGGTCCGTGATCGACAATACTAAAGAGACGATTGATTTCCGCGTAGTAGAACTGGACGGCGTTCAATACGTCATCCTTCGAGAGACGGCCTTTCGCTCGTTGTGTCGAAAGGCGCACGTTGACGGCCAGGTTCCATCCGCCGACGAGAAGACGGTATCGGACGGCTTGGATATGGACCGGGCGTCGCTGGCGCGTAAGCTCGTGCGGCGACGGCGAGTGGCAGGGTTGTCCCAGGCGGAATTGGCGCGCCGCGCAGGCATCCGCCCGGAAACACTCAACCGGCTAGAGCGCGGGCGGACGACGCCCGACTTCGCCACGATCCGAAAACTCGTTCTCGCCATGAATGCCGCTGAACAACAAAATCCTCCGTTGATTTCCACTTCACCTAACGAGGAGAAATGACATGTCGATGGAAAACGATTCGTCTTGCGCGGTATTGCCGGCCCGCGAACGGGTGTTGAAAGAGGTGATACAGATCGTGGCGGAGTTCTCGGCTGTGGCAATGGATGAGATCCGCGAGCACCATACAATTTTTAATGATTTGAACTGGGACAGCCTGGACGTAGTTGAGTGTGCAATGGAACTGGAGGAACATTTCGGGATTTCAGTTCCAGATGAAGTTACGGAGCGCATCGTGACGGTCGGCGATATAGTCGATGGCGTGTTAGTGCTTCTTGCTCAACCACGGGTGGAAGGTAGTTGACATAATTTCCTACGAGTCAATGACAATAATTCCGCGAAATTATCGAAATGAATGATGGGAGGAAATTATCATGGAATACAATCACATGCAGCGCGGCTCATGGCACTATATCCTTTTCGCCGTGGCGGCGGTGATGTTGGCGGCGGCGTGGGTGGCAAGGGACGAGGTCTGGGCGATGGACTTGAACCTCGCAGTAGCCGTTCTGTTCGTGGCGCTCGCGATGATGTTCGGCTCGTTGACCGTGCGGGACGAAGGACAATGGCTGGCCTTGCGATACGGACCGCTGCCGATGTTCCGCAAGCGGATCCGCTACGACAAGATCACGGCCGTCGAACCGGACCGCACCAAGATTATCGACGGCTGGGGGATTCATTACATTCCCGGCCGCGGCTGGACTTACAACCTCTGGGGTTTCGATTGCACGCGGCTTTCGCTGGGTAAGAAGATCATCCGCGTCGGAACGGACGACGCAGACAATCTGGTCAAGTTTCTCAAAGGAAAAGTGTTGGCCGATGGGCTTTCAGCGATGCCGTGAGCGCGATAGATCATTGCAGTGTCGTTTGGCTTGGTCCAAGGACTTTCCAAAACAGAAACTAAAATCTTCCTCACGCCGTTTCCGGCAGGAAGGTCGGCAGATTGACACCTCGAAACGGCGGGCACCGGCCGCGGACCTGGCTGAAGTGCAACTCGCAGTTCCGCGCGCCCCAATCGTACGCCCGACGCGCCAGCTCGGCGCAATCGACCGGTGGAAAAGGCGGTGGAAAAAGGGGTCAGAACTGAATGGCACTGTTGAATCAGCACGTGAATTGTAACAAGTTGCCACGGTGAGAGTTAGACAAAAAACCTTGCCGTTGGCCATGAAGTGCTGCGGGCGCAGACAACAACGGTGGACGCCGCGGGTCGGTTTTGATACACTTCC
>JAHIKV010000001.1 GCA_018897395.1 Planctomycetota bacterium
CCTGCGGACCAGTCATTCACCTCCAGTTGCTCTCCACCCCCTCTCACGAGGACGCAGTTACTATTGGTTACAAAGTTCAGACCCAACTTCGACAGGGACTTCCACCCTGCTGATTCGATACACTTACAAGCGCACTAGGAGGCGACTCCAGTCGCCGAATTTCACGGGTTTTCGCTCCACAATCGGCGACTGGAGTCGCCTCCTACAACTTTTTCAACGGGCTGCTAAGAGACTATCCGAAAAGTGTGGGAATGGCCCTCTCTCCATCCGGGGGGGTGTCTCGCCGCTCAACGTCTCCACGCCCCCCTAAGCAGCAGAGGGTTTTGCATCAAACCGACCTGGACATCCGGCCTGGTTTTGGGTACTTTCCGCCTCCTTATCACCGGAGGCACGGATGTCTTCTGCAGCCGTCCCGCGCCCGGCGTTGCCGGGCGCATGGACTCGCGTCAAAGATCTGATTCTACCGATCGCCATGATTGCCAGCGTGCTGGTGATCGTGGTGCCGATGCCTGCTGCAATAATGGATCTGCTGCTGGCGTCGAACATCACCATCGCGGTGATAATGCTGCTAACCACCCTCTACGTGCGGACGCCGCTGGAGTTCAACATATTCCCCTCCCTGCTGTTGGCCACGACCTTGTTCCGGCTGGTGCTGAACGTGGCCACGACGCGGCTGATTCTGACCCGGGCGGACACCGACGGCCTGTACGCCGCCGGAGGGGTCGTGCGGACCTTCAGCGAGTTTGTCACCGGCGGCGGCAACGAGGGCCTGGTCGTCGGACTGATTATCTTCTCGATCATTGTCCTGATCCAGTTCGTGGTGATTACCAAGGGGGCGACGCGCATCAGCGAGGTGGCCGCCCGATTCACGCTCGACGGGATGCCCGGCAAGCAGATGGCCATCGACGCCGACCTGGGCGCGGGGGCGATCGATGAACATGAAGCGATGCGGCGCCGCCGCGAGATAACCCAGCAGGCCGACTTCTTCGGCGCGATGGACGGGGCCGGCAAGTTCGTCCGCGGAGATGCCGTCGCCGGCATTGTGATCGTCCTGATAAACATCATCGGCGGTCTGTTCATTGGAATCGTTCTGAACGGGATGGGCTTGTCCCAGGCCGGCTCGCTCTTCACCAAGCTGACGATCGGCGACGGGCTGGTCACGCAAATTCCGGCGTTTCTGATCTCGCTGGCGGCGGGCATGTTGGTCACCCGCAGCAGCCAGGAAAGCAACCTGCCAAGCGAGTTCCTCCGCCAGCTCTTCTCGCGCCCCCAGGCGTTGGCCGTCGCGGGCGGATTTCTCTGCATCCTGATCTTCACCAGCCTGCCGACCGTTCCGTTGCTTTTGATCGGGTCGGCCTGCGTGGGCATGGCCGTGGTCCTCTCGCGCCGAGAGACGAAGGTCCAGGCCGCCCAGGCAAAGAAACAAGCGAAAGCGACCCACCGGGCCGAGCAACGCGTCGAGGACTATCTGGCGGTCGATCCGATGGAGTTGGAGCTTGGCGTGGGCCTGATCCGGCTGGCCGACTCGAAACGGGGCGGCGATCTGTTGGAACGCATCGGCCGGGTGCGGCAGGCCGTGGCCGCCGAAATCGGCGTCATCATGCCCAAGGTCCGCGTGCGCGACAACATGCGGCTCGAACAGCACCAATACCGCATGAAAATCGCCGATCTGGTCGTGGCGCAAGGAGACATCGACGGCGCCGAGGCCGATCCGGGCAGCGCCATCGCCGCACGCCTGAGCGAAACCGCCCGCCGCCATGCCGACGAACTGCTCGACCGCGACGCCGTCAAGCACCTGATCGACGAGTTGAAGAAAACCTCGCCCGCGGCGGTCGATGAATTGATCCCCGGCACGATGAAACTCGGCGAGGTGCAGCAAGTGCTGCAAGTGCTGCTGCGCGAAGGGGTCTCGATCCGGCAGTTAGGCCCCATCCTGGAAACGCTTGGCGACTGGGCGCATCGGACGAAGGATCCCATCTTGCTGGCCGAGCACGTCCGTCGGCGGTTTGCCCGCGCGCTGTGCGGCCGCTACCGAGATCGGGACAACCGTTTGCACGTGGTCACGCTCGATCCGGCGTTGGAGGAGCGGATTCTCGCCGGCTTCGAGCACGCCGACGGCGGCATTTCCATCCGGCTGGCGCCGCACGAAACGGAGCAAATCTGCCGGGCGATCGAGTCCGAAGTTGCACGGCTGATCGACGCCGGGCGTCCGCCGGCCGTGTTGGTCGGCACGCGAGTGCGTCCGGCCGTCAGGCAGCTTACCGCCACGCGACTGCCGCGGCTCGTCGTTCTTAGCTACGACGAAATTACCCGCGACACGCGGATCGAATCGGTGGCAATGGTATCGGACGCAGTGGAGCGGGATCCAGCAGAGCGGTATCCAGTTTCCCTGCATGGCGGACATGGCGAAAATCGCGTGCCACCCCCCGCGACCGCAGTCGCGGGGCGTTTTATGCCGACTCAAACTACGAATTCCGAACCTCTAATCCCTAATCCCTAATCCCTCTCCTCCCATGGAACTCCGAACATACCGAGCGGCGACGATGCACGAGGCGTTGGCCCAGGTGCGCCGTGAATTAGGCCCGGACGCGGCGGTGCTGCACACCCGCGAGGTCCGCGACCGTTGGCTGGGCCTGCTGCCGGGGCCGCGACGGATCGAAGTTACCGCCTCGCGCGAAGTAAACGTGCCGAGCAGACTACAGCGGCGTAACCGCGTCGAACAGCCCGTCGAGGCCGCGCCTCGCCCGGAACCGCCGGCACGCGCCAACAACGAAACGAAACTCTCCCGCCAGGTGCAAGGCCAGTTGTGTACCTTGCAGGCCATGATGAAGGACCTTTGCCGGCGCTCGAAGGGTGACGGCCACGGTGATTGGCCCGAGGAGTTTTTTCGCCTCTTCACCGAATTGCTCGACGCCGAAGTCAGCGAAGACGTCGCTCGCGAGTTGGTCGAGCGGGTCCGCGGCGACCCGAGTGCCGAGGGACTTTGCGACCCGATGATGTTGAAGGCCCGCGCGGCGGGGCTGATCGAAGACGACGTGCGCGTATCCGGCCCGATCCGGGTAACGCCCGGCCGATGCCGCCTCGCGGCGCTGGTCGGGCCGACGGGCGTGGGCAAGACCACGACCATCGCCAAGCTGGCCGCCAACTTCCGCTTGAAGGAAAAATGCCGCGTCGGACTGATCACCGTCGATACCTACCGCATTGCCGCGGTCGAGCAGTTGCGGACCTACGCCGACATCATCGACCTGCCGATGCACGTCGTATCCACGCCGCGCGAAATGCGCGAAACCATCAAACGGATGGACCACTTGGACCTGATCCTGCTGGACACCGCCGGCCGCAGCCCGAAGGACGAGGTCCGCATCCAAGAGCTGAAGGTGTTTCTGAACGAGGCCGGCGCGGACGAAGTACACCTGGTACTGAGCAGCGTGGCCGGGGCGCGGTCCCTCGAACAGACCGCCGAACGGTTCGGCGTCGTCGGCGCCACGTCGTTGATACTGACCAAGCTGGACGAATCCAACGGACTGGGCAACGTCCTGCCGCTGCTCCGCAACAACGGGTTGCCGCTGAGCTACCTGACCGACGGCCAGAACGTCCCCGACGACATCGAAGTGGCCGACGCCCATCGGTTGGCGCGAATGATTTTGCAGTTTGATTGAAAGTGAGCCACCAATAGTGGGCGGTGAACCGCCCACCCCTCGTCTCCCTGACCCCTAACCCCTGACCTCTGACCTCTGACCCCTGATCCCTGATCCCTTTTCCATGCTCGATCAAGCCCACGATCTCCGACAATTGGCGGTTCGCCGCCGACGCGCGTCGCCGACGCGGGCCGGACGCCCGGCCTTGCTGGCCGTCGCCGGCGGAAAGGGCGGCGTCGGAACAACCACCGTCGGGCTGAACCTGGCCATCGCGGTGGCCGAAACCGGCAGGCGGACGGTATTCGTGGATGCCGACGCCCGCGGCGCCGATGCCGCGCTGCTCTATGGCGTGGAAGAACGCCACTCGCTCGCCGACGTGCTGGCCGGCCGGCGGACATGGGGCGAAGCGATGCAATCCGGGCCGGGCGGCGTCGGACTGGTCGCCGGTGGATGCAAATGGAATGAACTATACGGTGAACGGCTGGAAGTGCAACAATCTTTTCCATCCGAGAAGAATGGTTCACTATTTCCCGTGCAACATATAAACGGCACTCAGGCGGCCCTGGCCGAACAATTGCTCGAATCGTTCAACGATGGAAGCCTCGATGCCGATCTGGTGGTAATCGACGTCGGCAATACAATCCGTGGGGCTGCGTCGCATATTTGCCGCCGTGCGGATGCCGTTCTGATGATTACCACGCCGACCGCGGCCGCGGTGATGAACACCTTTTCCGCTATCCGGACGTTGACGGCCAAGCCCATCGACGGCGGCCTCGGCCCCATTGACGAACCGGACGGCCGACTCTACCTGCTGATAAACATGTCGCCGGCCGTTGGCGTGGCCAATGTGGTCCATTACCGGCTTGCCTGGGCAGCTCGTCGCCTGCTCGGCCTGCAACTCCGCTCGGCGGGACATCTGACGACTGCCGACGGGGCAATACCCGACGGCAATAACAAGCAATTTCCCCTAAACTTCCGGACATTATCGGTCGATACCTTACAGAAACTGTTAGTAGCCGAATCGCTGTTAAGCTGGCAAAGACGCGGCGAGTTTAACGGTCGCCCCGCCGGGGCAATCGCCGAACCCTTGGAAATGGATTTCTAACCGCCGGATTCCCGGCGGACTATCACGGAGGAAATGTATGGCAATCGCCGTCGCTCCCGAAGAAGTTGAGCAACTGTGGATAGAATACAAGCGGGGCATGTCCGACCAGGAACTCCGCAATCGACTGATCGAGATATATTTACCGCTGGTAAAATACAACGGCGAGCGAATTTGGGCAAGACTGCCGGAAGGCGTCGAACTGGACGATCTGATATCGGCGGGCGTGTTCGGATTGATGGACGCCATCGATCTGTTCGATCTGTCGCGCGGCGTGAAGTTCGAGACCTACTGCGTGCCGCGTATCCGCGGGGCCATGCTCGACGAGCTGCGCACGATGGATTGGGTGCCGCGGCTGGTCCGCTCGAAGGCCAGCAAACTCAACGAGGCCCTTAAGAACCTGGAGGCCCGGCTGGGACGTCAGCCGAACGAAATCGAGTTGGCCGCGGAGTTGGGCATCTCCGTGCCCGAGCTGGAAAAGATGATCCTCGACGCCAACGCGGTGAACCTGATCAGTCTGAACAAAAAGTGGTACGAGACCGACAGCTACAAAGACGTGCGGGAAATCGACATCCTCGAAGACAAGAAGGGCGAGGATCCAACCCGGCGGATTCATAAAAACGACTTGATGCGGCTGGTCACCAAGGGTCTGAACCGCAACGAGCGGCTGATCATCATCCTCTACTACTACGAAGAGTTTACGATGAAGGAGATCGGCGCGACGTTGAATCTCTCCGAAAGCCGCGTCAGCCAGATGCACAGTTCAATCGTGCAACGGCTCCAGAGCCAGCTCGGCCGCCGCAGGCCGGAGTTCGGCACGTAATGCCGGCACACGCTCGTTCCCACGCTCCGCGTGGGAACAAGGCGCTTACAAATGCACCAACGCCCCGCGACCGTAGTCGCGGGGCGTTGTTCTTAACCTGAGTTCGGAGTAAAAACGTGTTGTAAAATCAGGATCGTCAGCAGAATTCGTGGGTAGGAACGGGGTTGGTTGGCAGGGTTGACGTGCGTTTTCTGAGGCATAACAGGGCAAATGAATGCCGGAAAGCCGCCGGCGATCCGTCGCAAAATAGGAATACCGGATTCCACGCCATTCATTTGCCCTGCAAATACCTGAAAAACGCACCTCAAGGTGCTTTTCGGCCCAAAATCTACCCACAAATTCTGTTGACGAGCCTTCTTTATCAACCACGAGAGTATCTCGCACCATTCGTTGTTTCCAGACGCTTCAAAAATCCCTCGCGCATGAGAACGGGAAGAATTTCCTCTAGCCTCCGCTGGCCGATCCTCGACTTCACGGAAAGCAACGGCGTACCAAGTGGTTCACCGGCCTTGTCGAGAGCCGTGAGAACCGCCTTTCTCTCTTCCACGCTCACGAAAGTATCCGTTGTTTTCGACGCCACGCTTGGTGGTTGTGAAGTGCTGCCAGTCGAAACCGGATTACTCGCCGGCGGTTTGAGAGGCGCTGCTGTGACCGGCGCGTTTGCGGAACCTACAAGTGACGGTGAACTGTTCGTTTTCGCGGGAGAACTATTCGTTGTCGGCGTGGCTGATGTGTGGGCCTGACCAATTGCAGGGAGCGTTTTGGGGTTCTTGCCACGTTTGTAGCGGCATTGTGGATATCCGCTACAGCCGATGAATTGCCCAAACCTGCCCGTTTTCTGCCGCAACGGCTTGCCGCACTGCGGGCAGTCTCCAAGCACAGCTTCCGGGACAGTAGGTTGGGCTACCCGCTGCCCTCTTGGCCTTATGGGCTTTCCTGACCTGTCGGCTTTCTGGCCACATTCGCATTGAAACCAAATACCGAACTTGCCATCATTCCAGACCATTGACTTGCCGCAGGCAACGCACTGAGGGTTCTCCTCTCGGGTCAAGTCCAAATCATCTTTGCCGCCTGACTTCCGGCCAACCAGAAAAGAGCCGACTTGATCGTAGGCAGCAGGACTTTCGAGGCGGATCATCAATTCCGAGGTATCTCGGTGGGAATGTACGTTGAGCGAGCCAACCCATACGACTTTTCGGTCAATGAACACGACCTTCTCGTGCATTCGTGCTCGGAGGTCAATCACCACTCCGATGTCACGCAGACTGCCAATTAGTTCTGGCAGCCCCTGCTCGAGTAATGGCCCCTGTTCTCCTGGTGGTTTAGTGACAAGCCTTACACGCACTCCCTCAGCGATCTTTGCTCGCCAGAGTTCAACCAATCGAGCGGTAGCCCTTTCAGTCATAAAGGGTGAGAAGATGACGATCTCCTGTTGAGCGGCACGACAATCAGCCTCGAATGCAGGGTAAAACGTGCCTGCCGTGAAAACGCTCAAACCCTTTTTGTCAACCTGCAATGTGGAGGCGTCGGTCGCCGCCTGATGCCCTCGCATGATGTCTTCGGGCTTAAACGGGAAGCAGTCGGAAACGTCGAGTGGTTCGCCGTGCTGCTCAAAGTAATCCAGAATTCCTCGAACGTATGCCCGCATTGGCAGCTTATAATCTGAACACTTTCGCAGGAACTTGAAATTCGCAACTAATAACGTGCAGAACCGCGCCCTGCTGAGTGCAACATTCAGGAGCCTCGCTCCGTCGTCCTTCAGCGATTCAGCCCTGATGAACTTTCCAACTCGTGCGCCGGTCGAATCGGTGAGATCGCAGATGATGGTGTCACGTTCGTTCCCCTGAAACCGATGCACGGTCGCCGCATACATTGAGCCTCGATCGCCAATGCCAAAAGCTTCGCCAATCAGCTTTGCCAACAACCGGCATTGGGCGGCATAGGGAGCCACGATCCCGAGTCTATCGTTGACCTCTCCGACCACACCAAGGTAGCCCATCTCTTTCAATTTGACTGCTATGTTGCGGATTAGAAGGGCGTGCAGAACATTATACCGAGAATACGTGCCCAGACGGAGAGCCGCCCAAGGATTCCATCCAGAAGTGTCCACGTAGAGCAGTCCCTTAGATACACCCTGGAACGGGAGGACTCTTTGCTGCGATCTCACTACGGCTGCTGTCTTCAAGGTATCGTCGTAGAATAAATGATTCACCACTCCGCAGATTTCATCCTGCATTCGGAACTGCTCTTCCAATGGCACAAGCGTTGCGGGATATTCCTTGCAATCGACAGCATCGACGATCCCAGCAGCAGAGAAAACATCTCTCTTGAGCCATTGCTGACAGAGCGGATCATCGCTCATTACTATCGGCGGGAGTTGTCGGAAATCACCGGCAACGATCACCTTCTCTTGAGCCAAGCCCGCAGCATAGTAGACCATTGGCAGAGGGAGCATGGACGCTTCATCAATAATCACAACGTCAAATGGCCGCGCTACTTCGACCTTGAGGTAGCTTTGATAGACGGTTGTGGCTAACACTCGGCACTTGCCCAACAACTCCTGACGCAACAACTGTATCTGAGCGTCGATAGCCTTGATCTCTGTTGCCAACTCGTCGAGGCGTGCCCGCTGTTGATCGAGGTCTGCATGGCATTCGGCCTCCGAAGGATGTTTTTCTAGCTCACGGCGCAGTTGCTCGACGGTATCAGTCTCCTGTGCGATCTGGTTTTGGGACTGCTGTGCCTGTGCCGATGCCACCCGGAGGCTATCCTGATGGCTCTTTATCTTCAACTGGGTACTGCCAAGAGTCCGTCGAAGCTGATCCTCGTTTAGTCCGGCGAAAAACTTGCGTATCGCTCCCATTGACTGCGCCCGCTGGAGATCAGAACTCGTCTGCCGTAGAGTCTGATTCAGGGAAGCGAGCGACTGCTCTTGCTGCTCGATCTGTAAGTGTACTTGCTCGTATTGCCTTTGGGAATGTTCACGCTGTCGGATTGCAACGCGCAAAGCGTCATGCTGTTTAAGGGCCTCTTCATGTGCCAGAATCGCATCCTGGATGTTTCCCGCCTCTCCCTTGAGCGCCCTCTGCTTTTCGACCAGCGCGGCGCTGTGACGTTCGACGACACTATTGATGTCAACCTGAGATTGGTACTTAGCCTTCAAGGTTTCACTGACAATCGGACCAAAACGTAGCACAGCGGCTTCATGGAATTCAGGCAAAGTGCAGAGCCGGTCCCCGATGCGCTCAAGTGCAGTATCGACGGCGATGTTCGTATTCGACACCAGGAGGACAGACTTCCCCTGAATGTAAAGCGCGTGGACAACAGCCCCCAGCGTGGAGGTCTTTCCCGTGCCGGGAGGCCCCCATACATAGAGCAAGCTGCTGCCAGCCGCTTGGCACACCACCCGACGCTGTTGTGAATTAAGCGGTTTTTCTTGCGTCAGAAAGACAACATCAGGCACTTGGGCCTCGGCGACATGCTCCGCACAGTTGGTCAGCACGCCCTCGGCGTGTCTTGCATTGAAGGTGAACTCGCCACGCTGGATTTCCAGCAACCTGTCCCGTAGTCGCTCGACAAGGAACGAACCGTTCACGATAAGCCGAGCGAAGGGTATCTGTTCGCCCAGGTCTTGGACGAGAGCAACGGTAAGGACACCGTTGCGAACCGAAACGACCGTTCCATCGACCTCCTTTCCCGCGATTACAATCTTTACGGGGGAATCGTCCCGCAAATTTGGCTCCTCCGAAAGGGGAAAAGAGTAAAGCGCATCCGAACCCGCCATGCCCTGCCGGAATCCGGCGTGTAGTTCAAGCACCGAAGAACGGGTATTCTTCTTGATTGCCTTGATCTCCAGGTTGAGCGCCTCAATCATGCTCTCGATTGGTGCGGGCATCGTCTTGTTCCATAGTCCATCTGAACGCCATTCCGGGGCCATTCCGAGGACAAACCGATTGTGGTTGTTTGAGTAATTTGCAGCCGAGTTCCGCGAGCGAGTTCCGGGGACGCCATACACCATTCACGACGATGGCGTATGCGTTCCCCGGAATGTACCTGAAGATGTCCTATGATACACAATTTTGCGCTGACTTTTCAAGAACGCGTCTCGGGCGGCTTTTTGCGCGCGATCGGCGTTTTCGGGGTCAATTTAACCTGGCGCATACGGGTTGATCAACCTGGCGCATCAGGTTGATCAACCTGGCGCTAAACTGTACTTACGACTAAAGCGCGGCCGCAATGCGAAATGAATAGCCCTGGTTTCAAGCGGTTTGAGAACATCGGCGGACGGCGGCG
>JAHIKV010000060.1 GCA_018897395.1 Planctomycetota bacterium
CAAGTAGATTTCCTTTGGCTGGCGGCGTCCGGCGGGTTGTATCTGCTCGGCACGCTGCCATTCGCCCTGTTTTGGCATCGCACCCTGCGAACGCTTGGGCAACGAGTAAGATTCGGCAAGACGGTCCGTGCGTACTACATCTGGGCTTTTGCAAACTTGTTGAAATACGCGCAAAATGCGACCCAGACCACAAAAAGTGAGGTCAAAATGCCCGGCGCATACACTGGGGCGTTCAGGGCCTTCGGGCCACGGAATGCGCGACGGTCAGTCGCTCCTCGTGTCAATTTCATGTCAGACGCGGCAAATCACGCAATTTGGCCGACTCGCAGCACAGCGGGACGGTCATCCCTACGCCACGATTCGTCAGAACGCACGATTACGGGGCCTGTAATAATTTTTGTGTCAGGCGAGCAGGGCACGTTATTTGCTGATTTGATCGGGCATGCGGCCCTCGTACAGTATGGCGAAGTGGTTAAGGGCCTGCTTCCAGTGGTGGATCGGCATGGTCCATTTCTTCGATGCCTCGTGAATCGCCATATAGACGATCTTCAAGGCGGACTCTTCGTTGGGATATATCTTGCGGTTCCGCGTGAATTTGCGAATCACGCTGTTGACCGATTCGATCGCGTTGGTGGTGTAGATCGCCCTGCGAATCGCGGGCGGAAAATCAAAGAGCGTGATGATGTCCGTCCACTTGGCGCGACACATCTTTGCGATTGTCGGATACTTCGCGTCCCACGCTTTAGCAAAATCCTCCAGAGCCTGCTCGGCTTCAACGACGGTCGCCGCCTGATAGATCTTTTTCAGGTCGGCCGTCACCGCCGTGCCGTCCTGGGTGCTCACATAACGCAATGCCGCGCGCACCAGATGCACGATGCACAACTGCACGCTGGTTTGAGGATAGGCCGCGTGGATCGCTTCGGCGAAACCGGACAAACCGTCGACGCACGCCACGAAAATATCACGCAGCCCGCGGCTCTTCAGGTCGGTCAGACACGCCAGCCAGAATTTAGCCCCTTCAGTCTGGTCCAGCCACAGCCCCAGCAGTTCCTTGTGACCTTCGAGGTTCACGCCGATTGCCACGTAAATCGTGTGCCGCGAGACCCTTCCGTTCGCGCCTCGCACATGCACCACGATCCCGTCGAAATAGACGATCGGCCAGACCGCCTCCAGCGGCCGCGTCCGCCAGACCGTCGCCTCCGCGTCGAGGTCGGCGGTGATTTCCGAAATCAGCGTGGCGGAAATCTCGACGTCGTACAGTTCACGCACGATTTCCTGAATGTCACGGGTGGTCATCCCCTTGGCATAGAGCGCGAGTATCTTTTCGTCGAACCCCGGCACACACCGCTGGTGCTTGCCGATCAGTTGCGGCTCGAACGTGCCGTTCCGATCACGCGGCGTGGCGATGGTCAATTCGCCCAGATCGCCGCGCACCGTCTTGCGGGAACGCCCATTGCGACGGTTCGACGAGCGTTCCCCCCGGCTCGCCGGCGGCGACGGTTCCACCGATGCCGGCATCTCGGCAGGCGGCTCATCGGCGTTCACCGTCAGGGTCTTCCGACCCAAGTGGACATCCATCTCCGTATTCAGCATCCGCTCCAGGGCGGATTTCATCATCAACCGCATCAGACCATTGAGGTCCTCGGCGGTCTTGGCCTGGCTGGCCATTTCACCTGCTAGCTGTTCGGCTTTCGATCGTAACGAAACATCCATGTGTCAGTCTCCTATCCAGAAAGGGGTTCGTAGGATACCCATTCCTGCTACCTGACACAATATTTCTTACAGGGCCCATACGATGCGAACCGATTTGCCCGCCAGCAACAAGTTCGGCCAGGTAAGTCAGCGCATCGGCGTTCGACAGCAACTATCTCTGCCTTCAGAGTTGAGTTTCAGTGGTGCCAAGCGCCGGCGATCGAATAGCGTCTTTGCTGCACCCATGTATGGACCATCGTTGCGCTACCTGGGACTCCTTCAAGGTGAAGCGCTTGCGCAGGACGGCTCATCGACCGGGATTCCCATCGCCTTCGAGGATGATATGACCAGCCTTTTGGCGCAGACGGTCGAGGGATCTCTCTCCGCAAGCTTTGCCTTCGCCAAACTCGCTCGCCTGGACACCGCGTCAATGCGGGAAGCAGAAATTGACGACTTGGGCTTGCACGGATTGTGTCCCGGGTACTATCGGACCTGCCCTCAGCGGGTCCGGCGGGCATTTATGACCAAGCTTCTGCCGACCGAATCCGGGAACGGACGCTCACTGACGGCCAAGCTGTTGATCGCGACGCTGGAGCAACAAGATGGCCTGACGACGCAGGACATCAGAGCAGTCTGGCACACCGGTCGGTTTTCGGGCAAGAAGACGCTGCGGCTGTCGGACCAGGAACTGGTAGTACACCGCGAGCGGTGGTCGGTCTTCCAGGCGCGACAGTACCAGCGGTATGTAATTGAGCTTTTCATGTGGTGCTTTGAAAACGCGATATTGGCGGGTAGCAGCTCAATGGCGGACATCACCGAGTCTGCGCTACAGGCTTTTCGTCAGACCACTCAATTTCCACGAGTATTTCGTGATTGCCTGTTGCAGGAAGCACGATCCCTGACAAGGTCGACGACATTTGAAACGATCTCCGAGCGTTGGAATCGAGAGGTACATGGTGGTCATCCGTCCTACATCGGCATGTTTCCAGATGAAGAAACGGAGGAATGCGAGCGTGCATTGCGCATGTTGGCGCGTTGGTGGCTCAGAATGGTCGACTGGCTGAAGTGGGATCGTCATCAAGAACTCTTCGCGCTTGGTGGCGAGGATAGAATCTCGATGAAGTGGTTCGGAGCACAGCACTCGGCTCGTGTGCTTCGCGGTGTGGCGTCCTCGGTGCGAGTAGCCGTGTTGCCCGCGGAATTCAAAGAGTCTGAGGGCGAGGACGTCCGCGACGTGCTGCGACGGCCCGGTGGCCGCGAACTCGTTCTGCAAGCCATCGCCGATGCCCAGCCGGTTCAACAAGCCACTGCGTCGTCACCGGAGGGCGAGGATGGCGATGTCTCGGCTGAGGTCCAGATGCCTGAAGGCGATCCGCTGACGCTCACCGTCTCGCCATGCTTCGGCAAACCGCAGCGGCTCGTTGTCGCCAAGCGGGGCGAAGTTTCCCACCGCGATCGGATCAACACGGATAGCAGCATCTCGCGCGACCGGTTCGTCAAACGCCTGGCCGGGAAGCTGGGCATGGAGATAGACGCCCTTGGCCCTCTGGTTGATCCGCAGATTACGGTCTTGGCTGATCAAGTCGAGGAGCAGGCCAAAGGGGCGGGAGGCGACGGAGGCGACGAGAACCAGAGCCAGGCCACGCTGGCGGCCAATATGGCGGCGGAATTGGGATCTGTGGCACACGCCGGCCAAAGACGCCTACGCTACGTTCCCGGTGGGCGAGCACCTGGAGACATGGCCGGTCCGATCAAAGATGTTCAAGCGATTCCTGGCCAAGCAGTTTTTTGAAGAGCACGGCAAGGCAATGAACGCAGAGGCCCTTGGGGCAGCGGTCAACTTGATCGAGGCCCAGGCGATGTTCGACGGCAGCGAGCACTCAGTCCATGTTCGGGTCGCCGAGCACGATGGCAAGGTCTACCTCGACCTGTGCAACCCCGAGTGGCAGGTGGTCGAGGTGTCGCCAGACGGTTGGCAGGTGATCGCCGAATCACCAGTCAAGTTCCGGCGATCGGCGGGAATGCTCCCGTTGCCGACGCCTGAGTCCGGCGGCTCGCTTCGGGAGTTTCGCACTTTCCTGAACGTCGAGGATTCCACGTGGCCCCTGGTCGTGGCGTGGCTGGTTGCTGCGCTGCGGCCGCGCGGGCCGTATCCGGTGTTGGCTCTGTTCGGCGAGCAGGGCAGCGCCAAGAGCACGACGGGCCGGCTGCTGCGCGAGCTGGTCGATCCGAACTCGGCGCCCCTGCGGGCCGAACCGCGGGACGGCCGCGACCTGATGATCGGCGCGAACAACTCGTGGTGCCTGGCCTACGATAACCTTTCACACGTCCCGCCTTGGCTGTCCGACGCCCTCTGCCGTTTGAGCACCGGCGGTGGATTTGCCACGCGGGAACTCTACACCGACCAAGACGAGGTGATCTTCGATTTGCAGCGTCCAGTGCTGTTGACGAGCATCGAGGATGTGGCCACTCGGTCGGACCTGTTGGACCGGTGCGTGATCGCCTGGCTCCCCGCGATTCCGGAGAGCAGCCGTCGGCCCGAGTCGCAGATATTGAAGATGTTCGAGGAGGTCCGACCCCGGATTCTCGGGGCACTGTTGGACGCCGTGGCCGGTGCCCTAAAGGGATTGCCGTCGACGAAGCTCGACACGCTACCCCGCATGGCGGATTTCGCCCTTTGGGTCGCGGCGGCCGAGGCCTCCCTGGGCTGGCCAAAGGGCACGTTTCTGTCGGCCTATGCCGGCAATCGCGCCTCGGCCAACGAGGTGGCCCTGGAGGCCTCGCCGGTCGCCAGACCGCTGATCGAGATGCTCGATGAGCAAGGTGAGTGGATCGGCAGTTCCAGCGAGTTGCTCCAGGCCCTTGAAGCCCGGGTAGGTGACCAGGTGAAGCGACAGCGCATCTGGCCCTCGAACGGACGCTCGATGACCGGCCACCTCAAGCGGTTATCACCGAACCTCCGGGCGGCCGGCTGGCAAGTCGAGTTCCATCGGGAGTCTTCTCGACGCCTCTGGTCGATCCAGCGGCAGGATACAGTTGCGTCATCCGATCCGTTTGCGTCACCGGAAGCTCAGCCGCCAATGATGCAAAGCGATGCAAAGCGATGCGATATGCTTCCTGGTGACGGAAATGACGCTGATGACGCAAACGCCGGAGCATCTGTGGTGGGACCAGGACGAAACGGTGATGGCTGGGAGGAGGGAGAACTGTGACGCTCGACCAATTGCTGACGGACCTGACGCACAACCAGATCGTGCTTTTCGTCGACGGAGATCGACTGCGCTACCGTGCCCCCGATGGTGCCCTGAATGCAGATATGCGTACAGGCATCGCCCAGCACCGCAAGGCAATCATTGCTAACCTTCAGGCCAAGGCGCCACCGAGTCCGCAAGGACCGGTGAAATGCATCACTTGTGACCGACAATATTGGGTCGATGAGCAGCCAAGAAGCGGTCGAATTCGCACAATTTGCAGTAAGTGCGGGCAATTCATCGGTTACCGGCCCGTGAATCCACAATCATAGCGACGATTGCCTTGCAATTTTGAGAACAAGAGGGAACATGGCGTGACTTCGAGCCCCGGCGAGTTGGGGCCAATGAATGATGGAGGACGATGCTGTATGGCCAACCTGTATAAGAAACCGGTCGTCGTGGTAAATCCGACAACCGGTGCGAAGATCAAGACGAAATCCAAAAAATGGTGGGGCAAGTACCGTGATGCCACTGGTACAATCCGCCGAGTTCCACTGGTGGGCGACAAGACCTCCGCTCAGACCATGCTGAACGAGTTGGTTCGCAAGGTCGATCGCGAGAAGGCGGGCTTAATCGATCCGACCGACGAGCAACGCAAACGACCGCTCGCCAAGCATCTGACCGAGTTCACGAAGAATTTGAAGAACAAGGGCGTAACGCCGAAGCAGGTCAAGGAATCGACCACGCAGATACAAAAGATGGTTGACGATCGGAAGTGGAAAATGATTGGCGACATCACGGCGAGTGGGGCGTTGGAGTTTCTTGGCCAACTTCGTCGTGACAATTTGAGCGCACAAACGTATAATCATTATTTGAAGTCTGCAAAACAGTTCACGCGGTGGCTGATGCGAGACCGCCGGACACCGCACGATCCGCTGGCACACATTTCCAAGTTGAACGTGAGTACCGACCGACGACACGACCGCCGAGCATTGGCGCCCGAGGAGTTCGCACGATTGATTATCGCAGCACAGAAGGGGCCGCCGATCGAGACATTGCCGGGAGCGGATCGGGCGATGATGTACGTACTGGCCGCCTGGACGGGCTTTCGCAAAGGCGAGATTGGCAGCCTGACGCAGCGGTCGTTCCGACTCGACGGATGATCCGGCCACGGCTACGGTGGCGGCCTGCTACAGCAAACGCCGTCGGCAGGACGCTCAGATCCTCCATCCCGAGGTGGTTCGCCGATTCAAGGAGTGGTTGGCGACCAAACCCGATCTCGGCTCGGATGACATCCTGTTCCCAGTGTCAGGCCGAGTGCCTGGTGGGATGGAACGGAAGACCCACAAGATGACGCGGCTCGACATCAAAGCGGCCCGGATAGCCTGGATCGAGGAGACCAAAGTGCCTGAGGAAAGAAAGGCCCGGGAGGAGTCCGACTTCCTAAAATACCAAAATGACGACGGGCTTTTTGCCGACTTCCATTCCAACCGCCACCTGTTCATTACCAGCCTGGAGCGGGCGGGCTTGTCGCCGAAGATGGCCCAGACACTTGCCCGGCACAGTGACGTGCGGCTTACGCTGGGAATCTACACCCACGTCGGGCTGCACGACCAGACGGCGGCTATCGCCTCGTTGCCACCACCGCCCGGCGGGAATGATACGGAAACCGAGGCCGCGGAGCTTCGGGCTACAGGGACGGAAGGCCGGACTGGAGAGCATCAAATGGTGCCCTCTGTGGTGCCCTCCGGTGCCCAAATTGGTGCCCAACTGGTTGCGCCAAAAAGGCTGCGGATCGCACCAAGTTGCACCGAAGCGGTTGGAAAACCCAACGAAAACGGCGATCCGAAGATCGCCGCAAAGTCAAACGGAGATAGGAGATACCGCACCGATCGGCACCTGCCTGCATCACCTTGCAGCGTACCAACCGAGAGGAAACCAAAAGTATCCCCGACAGGGCTCGAACCTGTAACCTTCGGCTCCGGAGGCCGACGCTCTATCCAATTGAGCTACGGGGACAAGATGATACTTAAACCTGCATCCGGCCGCTGCAAACGGATATCTTAACAACTTCAGGCGGCCACTTGTAGCCCCCGGGATGATGCAACGAGACAAAACGCGGCCGATATAAAGTGGCTCGGAAAAAGAGACTTTATACGTTGCACGGAAAGAAGTGAAACATTCTTCTCGGATGGAGGAGCTAGTTACACTTCCGGCCGTTCACCGTATAGCAACAATATCGGGCGATTGTCCGCGAAAAACTCTCGTTCCCACGCAGAGCGTCGGAACCAGGAACCCGATAATGATGCTAAAGTCTCTTATCGACGGGCCGAGAGCGGCCACTTCTGGGGTCGCAAGGGCCGCAAAGGGCCGCTATAATGCGTCACTTTGTAAGATGTTGTGGCCCTTTCTCAATAGCAGGTCATAATGAGGCAGGTTGAACAGCCCGTGGCGATTCAGCCGCAACCTATAGCGGCATTTGGACTTACGGCCGATAATCAATACGATAAGTGCGTGGCCTTGGCCAGGAATCTGTGGTGGAGCTGGCACGCGGAGGTGATCAACCTCTTCCGCGACCTCGATCCGATCCGCTGGCGCCAACTCGATCATAACCCAATCGCACTGCTCTCCGAGTTCACGCCCGAACGGCTCGCCATGAGGGCGGGCGAACTGGTGCTCCACAGCCGGATCAATCAGGCTTATCGGCGTTTGAAGGAATATGTGAGCGAGATTCCGCCCTGGGGCCGCACCCACGCCGGCGTGCTCGGCTCGAAGCCGGTGGCGTATTTCTCGCTCGAGTTCGGCGTCCACGAGTCGATACCCATCTACTCCGGCGGCCTGGGCGTCCTCTCCGGCGATCACATCAAGAGCGCCAGCGGATTGGGCGTACCATTGGTGGCCGTCGGATTGTTCTACGACCAGGGCTATTTCAAGCAGCATCTGGACATCAACGGCTGGCAGCACGAGCAGTATCTGGACACGAAGGTCGAGAACCTGCCGATGGAACCGGCCCTGGGCACCGACGGAAAGCCGATCACCGTGCGGATCGACACCCGTGCCGGCAAGCTGCTAGCCAAGGTGTGGTTGATGCACGTGGGCCGGGTGCGGCTCTACCTGTTGGATTGCGACGTGCCGAGCAACAACCCCGAGGACCGGGAACTGACCTCGCGGCTCTACGGCGGCGACAACCGCACCCGCATCCGCCAGGAGTTGGTCGCCGGGGTGGGCGGCGTAAGGGCGCTGAAGGCATTGGGAATCCTCCCCGGCGTATATCACCTAAACGAAGGCCACAGTTCGTTCGCCATCCTGGAGGCCATCCGCACACGGATGAAGGACGACGGGATGGACTTCGACGTCGCGCTGCGGAGCGTGGCGCAGCGCACGGTCTTCACCACGCACACGCCCGTCCCCGCCGGACACGACCGCTTCGACCGCAACCTGATCGAGGAGCACCTTGGTCCGTTGCGCGACGAGCTGGGTATATCGACCGAGCAGTTGATGGGCCTCGGGCGGGTCGAGCCGCAGAACGAGCACGAGACGTTTTGCATGACCGTGCTGGGTCTGAAGCTATCGCGCCGCGCCAACGCGGTGAGCAACCTCCACGGCCACGTCACACGACGGATGTGGGCTCATCTCTGGCCCTGGCGGGTAGAGGAAGAGATCCCCATCGGCCACATCACCAACGGCGTGCATATCCAAAGTTGGCTGGCCTGTCAGATGCAGCAGCTTTACGACCGCCACTTCCCCGCCGACTGGATGCACCGCATGGGCGAACCCGACGTGTGGCAGGACATCCACGGCATCGACCCCGGCGAGTTGTGGGAAACGCATTACGCCCTGAAAAACCTGCTGCTGACCTTCGTGCGACGGCGGATCAGTCGGCAATGCCGCCGCCGGGGCGAAAGCGACGAGGCGGTCGAGGCCGCGCGGAACATCCTCGATCCAAACATTCTTACCCTCGGCTTCGGCCGACGTTTCGCCACCTACAAACGCGCCTTGATGATACTGACCGACATGGACCGGCTGGCGGCGATGGTCGGCGATCCCAAGCGGCCGATGCAGATCATTTTCGCCGGCAAGGCGCATCCCGCCGACGAACCCGGCAAGCAGTTGATCCAGCGGATCGCCAACCTGCGGCACGATCCCCGATTCGCCGGGCGCATCGCCTTCGTCGAGGACTACGACATCAACGTCTGCCGGCACCTGATCCAAGGCGTCGACGTCTGGCTGAACAATCCGCGCCGACCGCTCGAGGCGTCGGGCACCAGCGGTCAGAAAGCGGTGCTCAACGGCGCACTGAACCTGTCGATCCTCGACGGGTGGTGGGCCGAGGCCTACGACGGCAGCAACGGCTTCGCCATCGGCAAGGGCACCTCCCACGTAGACGACCGAGTGACCGACGCCCGCGACACCGACGATCTGTATCGCGTCTTGGCCGAGGAGGTCATTCCGCTGTACTACGACCGCGACATCGACGGCCTGCCGCGTCAATGGGTCAAACGGATGATGAACTCCATCAGCTCGTTGGCCTGGCGGTTCAGCGCCGACCGGATGGTGGCCGACTACGTCCGCCACGCCTACCTGCCCGCCTCCGGCGGCGTAAGTTGCGATATGAATGTAAAATAGGGATTGGGGATTAGGGATTGGGGATTAGGTCGGAGTTGTTCCTTCGGCCTAAGAGTTCCTGCTCCTAATCCCTAATCCCCAATCCCTAATCCCTTTTCCCTTTTCCATGAACATCTACGTCCTAATCGGCCACCAGAACCAAGGTAGTTTCTGCCACGCAATCGCCTCGGCGGTGATCGAGGAACTCAAAGCGGCCGACCATGAGCTCGTCTACCACGACCTGTACGCCGAGAACTTCGATCCGATTTTGCCGCACGATGAGATTCCCAAGGACGCTCGGCTCGATCCGGTGGTCGAACAACATTGCCGCGAGATTGCGGCCGCCGATGGTTTCGTCGTGGTGCATCCGAACTGGTGGGCGATGCCCCCGGCGATCCTCAAGGGCTGGATGGACCGCGTGCTCCGCCAGGGCGTGGCATACCAATTCGGACCCGGCGGCGTCGAACCGCTGCTGAAAGGAAAACGGGCGGTGGTGATTACCACCTCGAACACCCCGCGCGACGACGAGTTGCACATCTTCGGCGACCCGCTGGAAAATCTATGGAAGGCGTGCGTGTTCAATTTCTGCGGCGTCGAGGACTTCTACCGCCGCAACTTCGAGTCGATTATCCTCAGCACACCCGACCAGCGTCGCGAGTGGCTCGACGAGGTCCGCTCGATCATCCGCGAGCGGTTTCCTGCCTAACAGCCTGTTGAAAAAGGGTGCCACTGCCGGCTTGCCCAGCAGTGCATGGAAAAGATTCCCGGAAAAACACTGCTGGACAAGCCAGCAGTGGCACCCAACCTCCCAAAACCCGACCTATTCAACAAGCTGTTAACGCCGCGAACGATGGTCGCCGACCGCTTTCGTCAACCGTTCGATGACGGTTGCGAAACGTTGGCCAATGGGAATAAGCTCGAACCGCCGAGAGTTGGGGCCGGTGACCTCGATGCGGATTTCGATGCGTTCTGGCGGCAGACAGGCGGCTACGCGGTCTGCCCATTCGACCAGCACCAGCCCGTCTCCCTCGAAATACTCCTCCGGCCCGAGCGCTTCGAACTCGTCTTCGTCGCGCACTCGGTAGGCGTCGATGTGATAGATCGAACGGCGGCCGTGATGTTCTTGGACCAAGACGAAGGTAGGGCTAAGCACGTCCCGCCGATCGACGCCGACCGCCTCGGCAATCGCTTGCGCCAGTCTCGTCTTGCCGGCGCCCAACGTTCCACACAAGGCGACGGTGGTCCCGTCGGGCAACACCTCGGCCAAGGCGGCGCCCAAGGCGGCGGTGGCCGATTCGTCGGCGGAATTGTAGACGAAGCCGTTCATTCCAGGTGGTGTTCCCAGCCGCGCGGGGGTAAAGGACGGCGGTCGCCGCTCGGGTCGGTTTGCCAAAGGCCCGGCTCGGCGATAAACTCGCCGATGTCGGTAAGCGGCACGTCCAGCGGTTGCTCGGCCGACATTCTTCGTGCCTCGTCGGGCGGAACGGCCAGGATCAACTCGAAATCCTCGCCGTCGGCCAGCGCGTGCTCCAACGGCGTCGAACCGTCGGCAAGGCGCTCGGCCAATCGGCGAGCGTCGTCGGCCACGGGCACGGCGGCGGTGTTGACCGCCGCGCCGCAGCCGCTTTCCTCGACGATATGCGATAGGTCGAGCGATAGGCCGTCGCTGGCGTCGATGCCCGCGTGTAGCTCGTAGTTTGCGTGCAGTTCCAATGCCTCAAGGACGCGCGGCTCGAAGTCGAGGTGGCGGCCGAGAATGCTGCCGCCAAAGGCGCCGGTGACCACGATCCGGTCGCCCGGTTGCGCGCCGTCGCGGCGCAGCGGCCCGCGATCGGTAACTTCGCCCAGCAGCGTAATGCCGACGACCAGCGGACCGTCCCAACTGTTGGTATCGCCCCCGGCGACGGCCAGATTGTACTGCTCGGCCAGCGGCAACATCCCTTCGTAGAGTGCCACGGCCAGGTCCATTCCGCCCCGTTGCGGCAGGCAGAGGGCGACCACTCCGGCCAACGGTCGAGCGGCCATTGCGGCCAGATCGCTGAGATTGGCCGCCAGGGCCTTGCGGCCCGCGCGCCGGGGATCGATCTCAGTCAGCTTGAAATCGACGCCGTCGGTGAGCATATCGACGGTTACGACGCACTGGGAGTAATCGGCCAGGTTCAGCACGGCGGCGTCGTCGCCCGGCCCCAACCGCAGCAGCGGATGCGGCGGCAAACGCCCGCGCAGCCAA
>JAHIKV010000061.1 GCA_018897395.1 Planctomycetota bacterium
GTGAAGTCGAAGCGGCGGCACTGGCCCATGAACGTCAGCGGATTCTCGTAGACGATCCGGCGGATCAGCGATTCTTCGTGGCCGCGGCGACGCATGGCCGCCATCAGCGCAGTAATCGCCAGCGGGTCGGACGGTCCCCAATCGGCCGAGGAGGTGACCAACAGCCGCTCGGGGCCGTAGAGTTCCACCATGTCGACGGCCCGCTCGGGCGTGACCTTGGTGGTCGGATAGAGGGTCAGTCCGGCCCAGTAGCCTTCGTCGAGCACTTGGCGGATGGTGTGTTCCTCGCAATGGTCGATCCACACCCGGTCGCGGTTCACGCGGCCGTCGGCCCGCAGCAGGTCGAGGATCATCCGCGTGCCCATCAGCTTGTGCTCGAGGTGCGGCGTGTGGAACAACAGCAGTTCCTCACGCCCCAGCGCCAGTTCGATCAACTCCCGCAACGTGGCGAGTTCGTTTTTTGTGCATTTATTCAGGCCGATCTCGCCGACGCCCAGCACGTCGGGCTTGTCGAGAAACTCGGACAGCAAGGCAATCACCTCGCGGGCGAAGGGAACGTTCTCGGCCTCCTTGGCGTTCACTCCGATCCAAGTGAAATGGCGGATGCCGTAATTCGCCGTGCGTTTTGGCTCCCACTCGGTGAGCTGGCGGAAATAGTCGTAAAAGCTGCCGACGCTGGTGCGATCGTATCCCATCCAGAACGCCGGCTCGCCGACGGCCACACAGCCGGCCCGCGCCATGGCCAGGATGTCGTCGGTGGTTCGGGAAGCGATATGTATGTGCGGTTCGATGAAGTACATGGTTAGGAAACAGGGGTTAGGGATTAGGGATTGGAGATTTGGGATTAGAGGTTAAGAGTCAGTAGGGTGCGTCCGCGACGCACCGATATTGCATGGTTGTGGTGCGTCGCGGACGCACCCTACGATTCTGGGCTGAAATCCCTTACTCTTCATATGGCAACGAAAACACCAATTGCACGCGCGTGGCCCGATCGGGCGCGTCGCCGGCGAGGATTTCGAGGCCGCGGCGGATTTGCGCCATCCGCGGATCGGCCGGCGGGGCGCCGTCGGACCGGTCGATCCGGTCCAGTGACGCCGCCAGGTCGATCAAGCGGCAGCGCATGCCGAGAAACTCGCCATCCAACATTTCGGAGGCGGAAGAAGACGTGGACATGATAACTCCTTGCCGTTGTGAATCGGCGGCATCAGCTTCCAAGGGATCGCGTCAAAGAAAAAATCGTGGGACGCATTTCCTAATCCGTCTCCAATAACCGGACGGATTTCAGTAGTTCCAAGTTTGGCAAAATTGCTATTGGTGAACGCAAGGCTCCTCTTGTAAATGACTTATGTCCAACGGTCATTACAAGGAGGAAGCCGTGCGTTCAAGAACGAATTGTATCATAACCAGCGGCCAAGTGTATCCGTGGACTCGGGAATGCCCCGATCGCGAGCGGACATACGCATGTGGGCAATGCTTGACGTTCATGTTAATGATGTTATCTTATTGGGGGGGCGGGAGGATGTTTTTCCGAGGTCTTTTCATCCGAAAGAGCAGTAAGATGGCATACGAAGAGAGTCGTAGGATGTTTTCCAGGAGGGTTGCCGTGGCTATCATTGCGATCGGCGGGCTGTGGCATAGTGTCGCCGGTGGGTCGGAATCCGGTTCGCCCGCGGCCGAACATCAAAACCGACCGGAAAAACGCGTCTTCCTGGCCGAGTTCATGCATGAAACCAACTCCTTCCACCCGTTGAAGACGACAAAATTCCTTTTCCACGAGCCAAGCGCGGGCATTGCTCCGATTATGGCCTGGAAAGACAGCGGGCTGACGATTGTGCCCGGCCTCGGCGCGAGTCCGGCGGGGGGAGGGACGGTCGACGGAAAGGCCTGCCGCGAGGCCATCGCCCGGATCGTGAAATCGCTCCGCGACGCGATGCCCGTTGACGGCGTATTCCTCCGGCTACATGGGGCGATGTTCGCGGAAGGGGTGGGGGCGGGAGAAACCGTGTTGGTCGAGGAAATCCGCCGCGTGGTCGGACCGGACGTACACATCGCCTGCACCTTCGATCTGCACGGCAACGTTCCCGCCCGATTGGGAGAGGCGGGCGACATCCTCGTCGGCTTTAAGACCGCACCGCACACCGACCGTCAAGAGACGGCCGAACACGCCGCCGGGCTGCTGCGCGACACGCTAGAGGGAAAGATCAAGCCGGTCTCCTACGTGTTGCCGATACCGATCATCGTTCAGGGCGAAAAGGCGATGACCACCTCCGAGCCGTTCCGATCGCTGGTGGAAGAGGCGAAGAGACTGGAGCGCGAGGGCCTGCCCGGTCATAAGGCGAAAATTCTCGCGGCGACGCTCTTCGTCGGCTGCTCGTGGACCGACTCGCCGGATACCGGCATGGCGGCGATGGTCACGACGGATGGTTCGCGGGAGACGGCCCGTGCGGCCGCGATCCATCTCGCCCGGAAAGTCTGGGACGCCCGGCGCCGGCTCGATTTCGGCTGCGAGACCGCCGGACTGGAGGAGGGTGTTTCGCGGGCACTCCAGGCCAAGGAGTCCACTGTGTTCCTCACCGACAGCGGCGACAACGTGACGGCCAGCGCGCCGGGCGACATGACCATCGTGCTGCGTCACTTGGTCGAGCGAAAGGTTCCCGACGCGGTGGTCGCCGGCATTTACGACGAGGCGGCTACCCGAAAATGCTTCGAGGCGGGCGAAGGCAAGCGGCTGAAGCTATCGATCGGCGAGACCGTCGAGAAGCGGCACGGCCCGCCGCTGGAGACCGAGGTGGAAGTCGTACGATTGCTGAAAACAAAGCCTCGCATGGCGGTGGTCCGCATCGGCGGCGTGCTGGCCGTCCTGGAGGAAGACGTCGTCGCCTTCAAGACGCCCGAGCAGTTCCATGCCTGCGGGATCGACCCCTTGGACCATAAAATCGTCGTCGTCAAGCAGGGCTATCTCTACCCGAGACTTACGGCAATCGCTCCTCGTCACATCATGCTCATGACGCCCGGCGCGGCGGACATGCGTCTCGATAAGCTGCCTTACACCCAACGGCGAAAACCGCTTTATCCGTTGGAGTTGGAGGCCGAGTTCGAGCCGGAAGCGGCGGTCAAGTAGTTTCTGTTGCGGAAGGGTTGGCGCCACGGGTGAGCTTCGCTTGCCAATGGCGCCCGTTCGGGCCTGTAAATATTTTTGTGTCAGGGTCAGTGGTTTGGGGTTAGGGAAATTGCATTGGTAAACGATCTTCAAAGAGGGCCTGTAAAAAATCCTTTCGCCAGTTTGGGAACACTACCTATTTCTCCAAGCTGACACAAGATTTCTTACAGGCCCGATGAAACGATAAATAGTTTTGACACCTTTTTCCTGCTTAGTCATAGAGTGTCCTCTCGGTTTTCCTCAAACAAGGAATCACCCATCATCATTTTGTAATGTTCAATATGGCCTGTTTTCTCGAATATCTGCTTGAAGACACTCAAATAGTTATCGACCATGGAAGGATCAATCGAGACGTAGAGCGAATCATGGGCAGAATGTGATCCGTCGTTGACCCATGAGAACAAGGACTTGCAGATCAACTTCTCTTTCCCCTTGAAGTACTCACAAATTCCGTCGGGATCGACGTTTCCAAGAATCTTGAAGTAGTTCTCTAAAATCCTGCGTAGCGTATTCTGAATCGCTAGATTGTCTCGGTTGGTATTTTTTACCTCTAGCCACAGTAGCTCATAAGAAGTCTTGATCGGATTCGTTTTATGGCTCTGGAGTCTTGATTCCTGATTTGCTTTCCTAACCGTCCAAAAAGTCTCATCTCTTAGTTTCTGGTCTGCGTTCCTTCCAGGGTTGAACGAAACCTCTTTGTGGAAATACACATTGTGCGTGAAAACAAAGACCTGCTTGATTGTCCCGCTCTGGTTCCTTACCTTATCAAATAGGCCCTTGATCAAACTGCTGACGATGAAAAGAATATCGCTATCAAGGCTGGAGACAGGATCATCGAAGACGACGACACGATCTGATGTCATGCCGCTTTCTGACTCGCTGCCTTTGAGTAGATGGTAGAAATAGAGGAAAGTGATAAAGCCCCTCTCCCCTTCGCTGAGCGTGTCCTTCACATCGGAACCGTCAGGACGCTGAATTTTGTAAAACCTTTCGCGTTCGGATTTTGCAAGTGCGAAACTCTGAAACCCAAACGACCTGAGGAGCGCGTTTATGTCGTCAATCGTTGGCTGAATGCTGGTTGTGTCTTTCTCAAGCGTTCCCGCTGTCAGAATTGAATCGCAACCGTATGGAAAACTGGTATAGGTGAAAACATCGCGGGGAGGTTTGAATGGGCGTTTTTGAGGAAGGTCCATTCAAAAAGGAGTCCCCGCGATGGCAGGTCATCTTACCCTGGA
>JAHIKV010000062.1 GCA_018897395.1 Planctomycetota bacterium
AATGATGAATGATGAATGATGAATACTGATGCAACGGTCCTGCTTTCCTAATTTCCGCTTCATCGTTCACCGATCAATTCCGTGATGCAAACCGCTTTGCGGCCACGGCAGGCGCCGGGCTTGGCCAGATACTTCGGTTCGCCGGAGAACGACACCACCGCCGGACTGCTCGCGCCAGCCTCCGTGGCGACAATGTCGCCGACCTGAAGACCGGACAGCTCGGCGGCGGTGATGGACGTTGACGCCAGAGTGACACTCACCTCCACGGTCGAGTCCGGCTCAGTCGCGGCGACTTCTTCCGACATTCGCACGACGGGCGGAAGAGTGCCTTCGGGGCCGGCCGACCCCTTGGCGTCCAGCCGCTGGATGGCTCGGCAAGGGATGCAGAGCCGCATCATGCCCCGCTGGACGCCGACGGTCGACTGGAAATCGACCGACACCACCATTTCGTCCGAGGGCAGGGCGCGCAACAGCCGCGGGTTGCTCTCCACTTGAATCACTTCGAGTTTCAAGTCAACCACGTTGCGCCAAGCGAGGCTGAGCTGCTTGAGAAATAAGCGGACGATCCGAGCGGCCAGCGGCAACTCGATGTCGCTGATCGGCCGGCGCGGCGGCGGCTCGTCCTCGCGGCCCCCGCCCAATAGCCGGTCGATCATTGGATAGAGGATCGACGGTTCGATGTCCAACAGCAAAGAGTCGTCCAACGGTTCCGCCCGCAAAAGGTTGAAGTACGAAGTGTGATCCAGCTTGTCGAGAAACTTTTCGTAAGGGAGTTGGTCGATTCCGGCGAGATCCACCTCGACGGGGCACCGCAACAACGTCGAAAACGCCGCGCCGAATCCGCCGGCCGCCGTCTTGTGCAATGTGCGCACCGACCGCAAGCGTTCTTGGCTCAAGGCTTCCGATCGTGGGAAGTCGCAGAAGGTTTTTCGGCCCATCGGTCGGTCCCCTGTTTTTTGTCGCCGCGTGGGCGCGGCGGCTATTGATCCTTGGCAAACTGTCGTAAGAGAATAGCCGGGGGGAAGTATCCCCAAGGATCGGCGTGAAGTCAACGCCGATTCGTTGCCGAAAAACCGCGATTTTGCGGCCGGGGCGTTACTGGAAGCCTCCGGTCGCCCGGAAAAGAAGCAGCGCCTGGCGGACGGCGGCGACGTCGTGGACGCGGAGGATTTGCGCCCTCTGTCGGGCCAACGACATCGCCACGCCGATTGTGCCGGGCAGGCGGTCGGCGGGGGACGGGGGACGTGGGGCCAGGTCGGCAAGGAATCGCTTCCGCGAATGGCCCACCAAGACGGGGCAGTCCAGGTCGTGCAGCCGTCCGATGTTTGCGAGTAGTTGGATGTTGTGCCGGGTGGTTTTCCCGAAGCCGATGCCCGGATCCACGGCGATGCGGTCTTGCGATACGCCCGCGGCCAGCAGTGCGTCGCGGCGGATGCGCAGGTACTCGAACACCTCGGCGACGACGTCGGCATAGACCGGTTCGTCTTGCATGGTGCGAGGCGAGCCTTGCTTATGCATCAGGCAGACGCCGCAACCGGATTCGACCGCCAGGGGGAGCATGTCCGGGTCGCCCTCCAGCGCGGTGACGTCGTTGATGATCTCGGCGCCGGCGTCGATGGCCGATTTCGCCACCAGGGCTTTCGAGGTGTCTATAGAAACGGGCAGGTCGGTTTTTTCGCACAACGCCTCCAGCACCGGCATTACCCGGCGGAGTTCCTCCCGGGCGTCGATCGGCGCCGCGCCCGGGCGAGTGCTCTCTCCGCCGACGTCGAGTATGTCGGCCCCTTCGGCGGCCAATTGCATCCCATACGTTATCGCTTTGTCGGCGTCGAAATATCGCCCGCCGTCGGAAAAACTGTCCGGCGTAACGTTGACGATGCCCATCAACAGGGGAAGTTCGCCTAGCGCGAGGGTCCGCGTGCGAAGTTGCCAGCGGTCGGCGGATTTATTTGACGATGTAGGCACGGTCGGAAAATGCGAAACCGCAAGCGGCTGGTTGAAGGTAATCTCGCGTTGGAACGGCAGTTCAACTGCCGCTCCAACCACTACCCACCATCCACCATCCACTACCCACTATCCACTATCCACTTCTCACCACGGTTTTTCCATCAATCCGACGATCTGCTCGGCCATGCGGCAGATGGCTTGTTGCTGGGCGGCGGCGATCGACTGGCCGACTTCGGGGACGACGTTGCCCGTGCCGGAGACGGTGACGATTTCCTCGGGTAAGGGGACGTTGGCGGTCTCGCGGAGCACACGGCCGCGGCGGTCGACCCAACTGATCTCGACGCTCATGCCGACTTGCACTTCGCGGGCGTCGCCGCTGAGGCTGGGGACCAGCACGCTCTTCCGCTCCGAGACGATGCAGCCGGAAAGGACGCTGTCGGCGTTCGGGTCGTCGACGACCTTGTAGGGCGTCTTGGTTTCGATCTCCTTGACCACCGCCTCGGTCAACCGCTCGCCGAGGCCGCGGCGAAAACTATTCGAGTCGAACATCGGCACGTAGACGGTGCGGACCTCCGCGGGATAAAGCGATTGGTTGCCGATCTGGTAGCCGGCGCAGCCGCAGAGGAAGAGCAATGTTGTCAACAGCGTCGCGTAGTACCGTATGTTGCTCATGGAAACGCCTACTTTTTCTCCGAACCGAACAGACCCGTGAGCCAGGCAAAGCGGTTTGGAGGCTCGTCCGGTTCGCTGCGGATCGCCACCAGCCGCGTTTTGGCCTCTTCGGCCTTTCGCGTGCGGGGAAACTCCTTGACGACGCTTTGATAGTACAACCGGGCGGCGCCGTAGCATTTTCGTTGTTCGTAATACCGAGCGATGATGAAGTCGCGGTTGGCCTGCTCCTCGACGATTTGGGCGTGCGCCTGCGCCACGCGCTCGCGCTCCTTGCCCAGTTTTCCGCCGAATTGGGTCAATGTTTGGCCGGCGATTTTCTCTCCCTCCTTCAGCGGCGCGCCGTCGTAGGAAGTGCCTTGATACACGCGCATCTTCGCCTGCACACCCAATAGATGGGCGTTCATCTGGTGTTCGCTGTTGGGATACTCCTTGCGCAGCAGATCGTAATGGTAGGCGGCGTTCTCGAATTGACCGTGGCGGAAATAGGCGTTCCCCAGGGCCAGCAGGCTGTCGTCGGCCAGCGGGCCGGTGGGGTCGTGCTGCCGCACCCGCTCGTGGGCCTGCACCGCATAGCCAAACGTGTCGAACCGCGGGCGGCTGCCGTCGGTCACGTTCGGCACGATCGGCCACGTCGGCTTGGCGTCGAACAACTGCTCCCAGTATCGGCCGAGGGCGAACTCGCGGGCAACCACTGTGTCGAGATGACGCGTGTTGGAATATTTTTTCAACAATCCGCCGAATGTGTCGTGGGCTTCCGGGTACTGATCGGAGAAGAACTCGCTCTCGCCCTTCAGAAACAGGGTGTCTTCCTCGAGCGGCGAGTCGGGCCATCGGGCGGCGGCCGTGGCGAACTTACCCGCCGCCTCCTTGTACTTCTTCTCGCGGAACAACGCCTCGCCTTCCTTCAGCGCCGCGCGAGCGATCTTCTCGTCGGGGCCGTATCCGGCCGCCTGCTTGACGTTCTTGAAAATATTCTCCGGCGCGAGATCGGACAACTCGAAACCCTTTTTCTCCTCGGCCTTGGCCTTCGCGTTGTTGATGCTGACTCCGCCGTCCGGCGGCGGAGGAAGCGCGGCGGGGATCGACGGCGGCGGTCCGGCGGGCGCGTCCGGCGGCGCGGGCGCCAACTCCAGGGCCGAACGGGAAGGAAACGTTCCGCGCGAAGAGGACGGACCGGGAATCAACGGACCTACAGGCTCGGTTTGAGCGGCCGGCGAGGAAGCGGCCGCAATCGCCGCGGCGGACTCTTGCGCGGCGGCCGAATCGTCTTTCCCGCCCATCAACCGCTTGAACAGCCAGCCGTCGTATTTGTCGCCGTCGGTCTTGGCGACGTTTTGCGCCTGCTCGGGAACGGGCGGGATGACGGAGCACCCGCCAAAGATACCCAAGACGCAAAACAGCGTGAAGAAGAGTCGCGGTCCCTCGCTCGGCATGGCTGGACTTCCTTGTCCGTGATGATTCTGGTGGGACTGATGTCTCAGTATAAGTAGGGTGCGTCCGCGACGCACCAAAATTCTTTCTACGGTGCGTCCGCGACGCACCAAAATTCTTTCTACGGTGCGTCGCGGACGCACCCTACGGTGGTCAGTTCCCCAACACTCCCAAATATTGGTGCATTTTGGGCTTCCGGCCCAATAGATGCGTAAAATAATGGTTTAACAAGCCGCGCAGCTCTCCGAAACTTCGCGGGTCGATCTCCATTCTACGCCAGACGGCCGTATTCGGGTCGGCCAATTGCGCCATTGCCCGCAACACGCCCGCGCCGACCAATACCACCTGTTTCTTTCCCGCGCGACACTTATTGCACAACACGCCGCCGTCGAGTTGTCCGAAGGCCACCCGTCCCGTCTGCGCCACCGCCGCGCCGCACTCGACGCAGTTGTCCAATGCCGGGGCATGGCCCAGGAGCCTCAACGCTCCCAACTCAAAACGCGCCACCCACTTGGCGACCGGCTCCCCGGCGGCGAGCGCCGCGAGGGTCCGATCGGCCAAATCGAACAGTTCAGGATGAGGGTCGTCCTCGTCGGTCAATCCGTCGAGCAACTCGGCGACGTAATAACCGGCGTACAGCCCGGCGAGTTCCCGGCCGGCCGGCCGAAACCGCCGCAGGAGCTTCGCTTCGGTCAGTAAGTCGAGGCTGTCCGACGATTTGTGGAGGAAGACTATTCGACAGAGGGCCAGCAGGTCAAGAGCAGACTCGAAAGGGCCTTTGAGCCGCCTTGCTCCTTTTGCTAAAGCCCCTATCTTGCCAAGCTCGCGGGTAAAAAGCGTAACCACGAGGCTCGTCTCGCTGAACTCGACGGTTCGAATGACGATGGCAGTGGCTTTTTCAGACGGCATAACGGACAGTATACCTGCAATTTATTGACGCCGGAAAAATCTTGTTGCAATAGCCGGGGGCTAACAGCCCCCGGAATGTGCTCACATTGCGGGTTTTCCTTCCGGGGGCTGTTAGCCCCGGCTATTGTTCACGGCATTGTATGCCTGAAACTCAATAGGTCACGCCCGCTACACGAAAATACTCTTTTTCTTTCTTTCGCATGACTACCCGTTTGCGCGGCGTGGTGTCGTCGTATCCGACCAGGTGCAGAGTGCCGTGGATTGCGTACAGCAGCAATTCGTCCTCGGGCGCGTTGCCGTATCGAGGGGCATTGGCCGCGGCGGTCTCGGCGCTGACGACCACCTCGCCCTCGAGGCGTTGCGGCGAACGTTCCAGCACGAAGCTCAGCACGTCGATCGGCTCGGGGTCGTCGAGAAACTCTTGGTGCAGCGCGGCGATGGTCCGGTCGTCGACCACGGCCACGCTGATCTGCGCGTCGGGTATACCCGCCTCTCGAACGATGGCCTGAACGACCCGGCGCATCCGCCGCCGGTCGATCGACACGTGTTTCTGGCGGTTAGTGATTGAGATCAAGTGGCTAGTGGCTAGTGGTCAGTGGCTAGCGGTTAGTACGACATTGAAGAAATATGTAAGTTTAGCCGCCGCGTCCACGCGGCGCGGGGCGGTTTCATTCCGGCGTAGACGCCGGGGCTAAACAGCTTGTACTGACACAGCGCTCAAATATTTTTTCCACTAGCCACTAACCACTAGCCACTGACCACTAACCACTCTTTCACGCCGTTCTCGGCTCGGGGTACTTGATGCGGCCGTGGTAGATCGAAGTGAGCGACATGGCCAGGCTTTTTTCGATGGTTCGTAGTTCCCGCAGGGTCAGTCCGCTTTCGTCGAATTGTCCGCCGTGCAGGCGTTGTTCGGCGATTTCGCGGACGAGGCCCTCGATCCGCGCCGGGGCGGGATCGACCAGCGTCCGGCTGGCGCTTTCCACGGCGTCGGCCAACATCAGGACCGCGGCCTCCTTGGTTTGCGGCCTTGGGCCGGGGTAACGGTACGTGTTCTCGTCGACCTCGCCGCCGTTGGGGTCCGCCAACTGCCGTTCGGTGGCGCGGTCGTAGAAAAACTCTACCCGCGTGGTGCCGTGATGCTGGGCTATCAGGTCGATGATCGGTTGCGGGAGGCGATGTTGACGCGCCAGGTCGGCACCGTCCTTGATGTGCGCGATAATCACCAGGGTGCTCATGGCGGGGACCAACGTCTCGTGACGGTTCTTCTCGGAACCCTGGTTCTCGGCGAAATAGTCCGGCTTGAGCATCTTGCCGATGTCATGGAAGTAGGCGCCCACGCGGACCAGCAGCCCTCGGGCGTGGATGCTCTCGGCGGCGGCTTCGGCGATCGAGCCGACGGTGATCGAGTGGTTGTAGGTGCTCGGCGCCCGGCGGACGAGTTCCTGGAGCAAGGGATGGGCGACGTCGCCTAGTTCCAACAGGCTTAGGTCTGTCAGCACTCCGAAGAGGTGCTCGACGAAGGGGAGCAGCCCGAGCATGATGAAGCCCGCCGCCACGGCCCACAATCCGCCGATCACGGCGTTCCAGAAAAGCGTCAAGTTGATCGGCTGATTGTCGATCATTCCAAAACCCAACTGCAACAGCACGGCCACGGCGCCGGCGAACATACCGACGTAGATCAACTTGCTTCGGTTGCGGATGTGGCCGAGGTTGAGGATGGCGGCGGCGGTCGTGCCCATCAGCAGGAAGAACTCCTGCAAGCCGTGCCCGACGGCCAGCACGACGACGATTGCCACCACGCCCGAAAGCAACAGC
Source organism: Planctomycetota bacterium (assembly GCA_018897395.1). Taxonomy (GTDB): domain Bacteria; phylum Planctomycetota; class Planctomycetia; order Pirellulales; family Thermoguttaceae; genus JAHIKV01. The sequence goes on from JAHIKV010000062.1 coordinate 6,778, forward strand.
GCAAGCGCTTGCCGATAGACGATGGCCATCGTCATGCCGAAGAGCAAGACGGGGACAAGCTCGCCGCGCCAGGGATCGGCCGAGAGCCAGCGGGCCAACGCCACGGCGGCGACGGCCAGCGACAGCAGCACGAGCAACCGGGTCAGGCTGGCCAGCGGGCCGCGCTGGCGATAGCGCATGTAGATGCCGCAGAGCACCAGGGCGGCGAAGATCAGACCCGTCACGGCAACGGCGCGGGCGATCATTTTTTCGACGTGCCCGGCGCGCCGCAGGTTCATCGCCGCCGTGTATTCCAAGCCGAGCAAATCGATCTGGTCCTTGTTCAACGCCTGGCCGGCCTTGGCCAACGTTTGACCGGCCGAATACTGGGTCCGCACTTCGCCGACGGCCTTTTCGGCCTCGTCCATGTTTTGCTTGGTCAGCGAATCGTTGACGCTGAGCGTGGGTTTCAGTTTCGGCGGTTTCAGTTTCGGCAAGAACCAGGCGAACAAGCGGTCGGCCGCCTCCGAAAGCTCGTCGCGCCTGCGCAGGGCGTCGCGGATAGCCGTACCGTCGCCGATCAATACGTCGCCGACCTGGATCACCTGCCGCGATTTGGGATGGCCTTCGGGATAGACGACTATTTCTTCCTGGTTTCCGGGGCCGAGGCTTTGATCGAGCTTGTCGAGCAAACCGCGTTCCTCGAAGGGCGCGAAAACCTCGGCGATCGCCTTCTCGACGCGATCGAGCGTTTTTTGAGGCGTGAAAGCCTCGCGGAACTTGAGGAACTGCTCCTTTTGCTCCTCGGCCGACGGTGACGCGGCCCCCTCGGGCGGCGGCAACTGGAACTCTTTCCAGATTTTCGGGTCCAACTCGTCCAACGACGCCGCGGCGGTCAGTTCGGCCAGCGTGTTCCGCAACTGCGCCCGAAGCTGGACCAGCGGCTCGACGTCCTGCACGTAAACGTACCGCGCTTGGCCGCGCGCCCGCTCGCGGGCGGCTTGCGTGGCAACCGGGTCCGACTTGGTGAAGGAAACGGTGGTTACTATGTCGCGCGGCGGGGTATAGCCGGCGCGGAAAACAAAACGCGGATCGGGCGGGTCCCAGCCGCGGATGACGGTGCAGATGGTGGCGGCGGCCAGCAGCGCCAAAGCGATCCGCCCCAACACGTCGCGGCGGCGCAGATTGTTCCACGCACGTTCCCATTGCCCAGGCGGCAACTCCAACGACGCCACTCGCTCGGAGCGTTTGCTTTTTCGGAACCCAAACGACATGATCTGATATTTTTATGGATCAGGGAGTTAATGTCACAATAGCCGGGGGCCAATGGCCCCCGGAATGTGCTCAAAACAGCGGGTCTTCACTCCGGGGGCTGTTAGCCCCCGGCTATTGTTCGCAACGTTGTTTATCTGACACTCACTAGCGGCGTTTTTTCGGACGTTCCTGATATGCGTCAACAATCATTTGGACCAAGCGGTGGCGGACGATGTCGGCGACGGTGAGCTTGACCGAGGCGATGCCTTCGATCCCGCGGAGCCGCGAAAGGGCGTCGACCAACCCGCTCCGCGTTTTCGGCGGCAGGTCGATCTGCGTCACGTCGCCGGAAACGACGATTTTCGAGCCGGCCCCCATCCGCGTCAAAAACATCTTCATCTGCGAGACGGTCGTGTTCTGGGCCTCGTCGAGGATGATAAAGGCCTCGTTGAGCGTCCGCCCGCGCATGTAGGCCAGCGGAATCACCTCGATCAAGTCGGCCTCCGTGTAGTCGCGGATCAGGTCGTGATCCATCATTTCGTGCAGCGCGTCGGTCAACGGCCGGAGATACGGATTGATCTTGGCCTGCAAGTCACCCGGCAGAAATCCGAGGCTCTCGCCGGCCTCCACCGCGGGCCGGACCAGCACGATCTTGCGAATCTCCTGCCGCTTTAAGGCGGCGACGGCAGCGGCCACGGCCAGATAGGTCTTGCCCGTCCCGGCCGGTCCGTAGCACAAAACAATCTCGTGGCGTCGGACGGCATCGATGTATTCCGCCTGGCCGGGCGTCCGCGACCGGATCTGCTTGCCTGTGCGAAAGACGTCGATCGGCACTGAGCCGTTCGACGCCTGGCCGTTCCGCACGCCGGTCAATACACGGCTGACGTCGTCGGCCGAGACCGTGTCGTGACGATTGGCGCAGAGCTGGAGTTGTTCGAATATCTCGGTGGCCTGGACAACCGCCGGTTCGGGGCCGGCGACGTGGATCCGGCCGTCGCGGGCAGTGATGCTCACGCCCAGCGCGTCGCGGATTCGACGCAAGTGCTGATCGCACTCGCCGAAGAGCGCCAGCAGCGACTGGGAATTGACGACCGATATGGTTGATTCAATCATCCTTAATTCGCGCCGCCGCGAAAGTCGCTCCTCGCGTGTGTCCGAAAAAAACGCGACCGTTGGTCGTGCCGAAAACCGACCGCCCGGAGATTGACTACCGGCCACGTCCGTACTGTAAGTATACTAAAAGTCTTTCAGGCTGGCGATGTACTGTAAGTATACTAAAAGTCTTTCAGGCTGGCGATGTACTGTAAGTATACTAAAAGTCTTTCAGGCTGGCGATGTAGGTGTGGCAATGCGGGCAGATATGGGAGCCGGCCGAGACCTCCTGGTTGCATCGGTCGCAACACTTTTTCGGCGTCCCCTGCCGGTGAATCCCCGACAGCGAGGTATCGGAGAACACATTGAAGCCTTCGACCGTGTCCTCGACAGAGTCCTGGCGGGGGGGCGGCGCGTGATCCCCCAGAATATGAAGGATCGCGTCCTCCGACATGTCCGCGTGCTTCGGTTGCGGCCGAGGAACTCTCACTTGAGTCCGGCACGTGGGGCAAAGCCCCACAACGCCGGCAAGCGAATCCTTGACGTGCAAAACGTGCCCGTTACTACACACGCACTTAATCGACATCGGATTGCCTCCTTCACCTTTGCCCGAAAGGCGTGTCTGTCGATATGCGATGCCGCGGAATCCGTTACGCAAAAAGCGAATTCACCTCCCGTGAAAATACGGCGCCCTTCGCCGTCCGAGATGGACCGGAAAAATGAGAATAGATGAGTCCCACCACTTTCATGATAACCTATGCGATAGGTAGTGAATAGTCCGAATCGTGTTTTTTGGCGCGGCCATGCAACTCTACGTGGGCATTGTTGAGTAACCTAGTGGACGGGGGCGCCCGGGATAAACGAGCGGCATCCACTCAATATTGTGCAAGTCTATTTTGAAACGCCCCCGCGACCGCGGTCGCGGGATGCTATTGCATCATTGAAATGACTATTGCCGGGCGAACAGTGCTTTGCGCAATTCTTCCTCGAACGTGGCGCTGGCGCGGATTACGGCTTGGAAATCTTCGTTCCCCAACGAGTAGACTTCCAGGTCTTCCTTGGCCACGACGGTTGCGTTGCGCGGTTCGCCGGTCAACAGCGCCGCCTCGCCGAAGAAGTCGCCCTTGCCCAGCGTGGCGACCAGTTTCCGGCCCGAGCCGGAATCGACCATGATGTCCACCCGGCCCAAGCGGACCACGTAGAACTTGTCGCCCGGATCGCCCTGCCGGGTGACGACCGCGCCGGCGGGGAAACGTTCGAGCGTCATCCGGTCGGCCGTCTCGCCGAAGGTCTTGGGGGTCAGTCGGCCGAAGACCGGGCAGGCCTGCAAAAACTCGCAGATCATCGCCGATTCCTTCACCAGCACGTTCGAGCGGATCCGTCCGTCGACCAGGTTGACGATCCGGTCGGCCACGTCGAGGATGCGGTTGTCGTGCGTGACCATGATGATCGTGCAGTTGTCGGTCTTGACCAATTCCTGAAAGAGGGTGACCACTTCGCGCCCCGATTTCTCGTCCAACGCGGCGGTCGGCTCGTCGGCCAGAACGAGCTTCGGCTTGTGGGCCAGACCGCGGGTGATTGCCACCCGCTGCTTCTGACCGCCGGAGAGCGAGCCGGGCTTGTAGTTGATGCGGTGTTCCAGTCCCAGGCGGGTGAGCATCTCGACGCTGCGATCGTCGTTCCGACGGCCCTCGGTCGAGAACAGCTCGAGCGCCATTTTGACGTTTTGCCGGGCGGTCAACGACTCGAAGAGGTTATGGGTCTGGAAGATGAACCCCAACTCGCGGCGCAGCGCGATCAACTCGCCCGGCGAGGCCCCGCGCAACTCCCGCCCCAAGACCTTCAAGCTCCCCTCTCGCACGGTCCGCAACGTTCCGATAAGGGTCAGCAGCGTGGTCTTTCCCGAGCCGGAGGGTCCGGTCATGATGACGATCTCGCCGCGCGCAACTTCGAGGTAGTTGTCGAAGAGGACCTGTTTTTCCAGTTCCCCCTCGCCAAAGTAATGTTGCACGTTGGCGACCCGCACGGCAAAACCATTATGTTCCGACATCATTTCGCTCCCATCGAACATAATAACTTTTCTCTAGCCCAGGCGTTCACGCCTGGGGACAAAGTCACAACCATTTCCCTCTTTTCCGTCAGGCCCCCTTAAGGGGGCCAAATGGGCAAATGGTTGTGTGTGCCCTCATTCCCCAGGCGTGAACGCCTGGGCTAGGGAAAAACTACAACGACGACTTATTCCTAATAAGTGACCTCGGATATCTTTGAGGATGTTTTTTACAATCCTGAAACCTTATACCATATTCTACGTTCTACCGGGAATGACTCTGTTGCCTCAGGCGTCGGCCGACGGCTGTTGCAACGGCTCCTCTTTTCCGGCGCGCGGCAAAACGGAGAGTCCGAGCAACGCCAACGCCGCCAGGGCGACGGCGCCGGCCAGGTATCTCGGCAGCCGGTCGGGAGGCGCGGGGCGACAGTCGAGCGACAGCGTCGTGCCGCCGTCGGCCGACTCGTATTGGAACACGGACTGTTGCGAACCGCCGATGGTGCGTCGCAAAATGTCGGCGGGCTTCCAGGGATCGGCGGCCGCGGCGCCTTGCGGGTCGGAGACCAGCCATCCGGCCGGTACGCCGACGGTCCAACGGGTCCGACGCACCGGCATGTCCGCCAACGTCGGCGCGTCGAAGCGGACGTGGCCGGTGCGATCCGCCTCGGGCAGCAATCCGGAAAAAACCACCTCGATCCGTTGCGGCTCGTCGGCCGAGGCCAACGACAGCCGCCAGAGGTTATCGTCGATCCGCCGCGGCGAGACCGGCATACCTGCGACCGTCGCCTGGACCAACTCGCAGCCGTCGGGCAGACGCAGGGACCGCTGCGCGACTCCGCCCGGCTCGATCTCCAGCCCCGCCGCGCCGCGGAGGCGGCCGTCGGACTGCCACGCCAGCGCGACGTCGGCCAGCCGGACCGAGCCGGCGACGCCCGCGACGGCGACCGAATCCAGACTCGCCCGATACTGCTTGCCCGATACCTCGTAACAAAAAGTTGTAGGAGGCGGTTCGGGAACCACGCCCTTCGCTACGCTCAGGGACGTGCCACCCTCCACGGATTTCAGTCCGCGGGTCCACCAACGATAGGTTCGGTTTCCGTTTTGGCTGGGCAGGACGATCCATCTTTTCAGATTGTCGATTCCCGATAGGCGGAGGTCGGCCGCGCTGGGCCGGTCGCCGGGGGCCAATTCCAGCGGCCCGGAAATGGCGAACGTGAAATCGGCGGAGACCGCCTCGCGCGGCCGGAAGACGATGCACCGGCCCTCGCCCGGCACTTCGCGGACCTGCAACTCCCCCGGCTTGTCGGCCTCGTAGGGTCCGTTCCAGGGCGCGGGCGCATGGATGCGAATCTCATCGAGCAGCCCGTCGCCGACCGTCAGGCGGAACTCGGCCCGTGCGGACCACGAACGGCCGTCGTCTTGCATGCGCACTACCTGCTCGGCGCCGACCTTTGGGCGGTTGGGCCGCAAGAGAACGGCGGCCGGCGGCCGACCCTCGCCATCCCAGCGGATGGTCCGCGCCAGGCGTCCGAGATCGAGCTGGCGGGCCGTTTCCGCCGCATCCGGGGCGGCAGTGGAACTGCCACCCCAACTTTCCGATAAACTTCCGCCCACGCTTAGTGCGGCGGGAGAAATGTCGTCCAGAATCAGTTGTTCCCCTTCCTCGCCTTGAACTTCCAACAACACGGCCGGCCGTCTGAACAACCGGATCGTCGCCGAGCGAAGTTCGCACCGTTGGACGCGCAGCGCCGGCAACGGCCACTGCCGACCCGTGCCGATCGGCAGCCGTCCGCGGAGGGCCAATTTTTGCGTCCCGGAGGCGGGGCCGCCGAGAAAGATCGTGATCGTTCCCTCGTCGTCCCGCGACCAGCGATGAACGCGCTCGATGTCGTCTTCGAGCACCGAGACGCTTTCGACTTCCAGCTCCTTCGGCGCCGTCAGCCGATGCTGGAAAACGTAGCCCGAGGCGACCGATAGCGAGGCGTCGAACAGCACGCCGACGCGGTCCTCGTCGAAGCTCAGGGTCAAGTTCTGATCGACCGTGCCGCGCGGTTGGTGGGGGCGGGTCGAGAGGGTCCAGCCCGCCTGACCCTCGGCCAGGCGGAAGGCGGCCTGGGGCGTCGAGTCGGCCTCGCCCCAAGCCTGGCGGAAGTCGGCGACGGCCACCGGCTCGAGCGGTTCGTCTAGTTGTTGGTCGTGATCCAGCGCCGGATCGACGCTGAAGGCGGCCCAATTTCTGACGGGTTGGAAATCGAGCGGTTCGATTTTCGGCAAGGGTACGTTGCCCACGCCCGAGGCCCCGCCGAGCAGAAGCGTGGCTTCCAAGGTCGCTTCGTCCGAGATCGGACGAGACCAGCGGAAGGTGATCGGCCGGACGTTTCCCGACTCCGCTCCGACCTGCGCGACCGGCGGATCGTCGCCCGCCAGCGGGAGCAGCCGCAGCCTGGGATCGACGGCCAATCGAACTTGCTGAATTCGCCCCTCGACCGAGTGAAACTTGAACTTGACCTCGATCAGCACCGAACCGGGTTGGACCTTCAACCACGCCAATTGTTCGACCTCGACGGCTGGGCCGGCGCCGCCGGGCGCCAGGTCCTCTTGCCAGCGGACGGACAACCGGTCGGCCGGACCAAGCTCGGCCTTCAACAGCCGCGATCCTTTGCCGAGGAGAACGCCGCCGCGGGCCGAGGGGACTTCCACCGACGGCGCGCCGTCGGGCAGCGTCAGCTCCAGCCGCGCCGCGGGGACGCGGGGGATGGGCAGATCGAAGCCGCCCGAGACCCCGTTGTTGTGCATCGTCGGCCGCAAGGAAAGCTCCAGGCGGTATTGGCCCGGCTCGGGTATCTCGACCACCAAGGCGGCGGCGTCCGGCTCGCCGCGCGGCTCGATCGGCCGGCCGTCCAGCAGCGCGCTGCCGGAGAGGAAGGCCGCGATCTCGGCGCCAAGCGGCAGGCGGATCCGCGCATCGGGCTCGAACACGCGCAGATCGTATTGGACCCGCAGATTCCCCGCCGCCATCCGCCCGGCGGCGCCCTTGCGGGTCAGATCGCCCCGATAGGTTGCCCCGAGTATCATCCACGCCGGCAGTTTCCCGACCGCCGCCGCGTGGCGATGCAACTCCTGATAGAACCGTTCGGGTACGTACACCTTCCCGCCGACGGGCTTGCGCCGCGCGTCGATGGGCACGAAGACCCGGTATGCCGGCGCGGCGGCCGGTGGAAATTTCAGCGACTCCGCCTCGATCCCTTTAGCCCCGTCGGCGCATAACGCCAGGCCGCATCCGAGAATCGCAAACAGCGCGGCGAGAAAAAACAGCCCCAGCGGCGAAACCATCGAAACCGTGCTGTCGGAATGAGCGGGTCGATGTCGAAGTTGCACCGGGTGGATTTCCCGCACTGGACGACGAATCCACCGCCACGCCAGGCAGAATACCGCCCCCAGCGCGCCGCCCCACGCCAACGGGACATACGCGCCGGGCAAAAACACCGCCGCCGCGGCGAACAGACCCAACGCCGCCAGTGGCAAATACACCCCGCTATTTTTCAACAGTCTGCCAGGCTTCCAGCACCCAGCGGCGACGACCAGCAGAAACGCGACGACGCCGAACAACCGCATCGAATCGCGGCGCGCGTATCTCAACGTCGGCGGCGACGAGTCCGAAAGGTCCATCCGCCACGCGGTCCAGCCTTGTGGCACGGCCGCCGTCGACGCGCCGGCCCGCGGATCGGCGTTTTCGTAGCCCGGCGGAAGACGCACGGTCCAATTCCGCGCCAGCACCGGCAGATCGGGTTCGGGCGGTGCGGCGCTCAACGTGCCGACGATGCCCAATCGCGGCTCGACGGTCGTCCATTCGACGGCCACTCGCGGATATTTCCGTTCGGCCGGAAGCTCGACCGACACCAACCGTTGCCGGCCGCGTTCGACAACCTGCCACGTAACTGCGTCGCCGCCGACCCAAACGCCGTGGATATTCTCGCGGCCGGTTCCGGGCGGCAGCGTCAGCTCGAGCCGGCGACGGCCGACGCTTTGCATTTCGTATGTGGCGAGGTGCCGCGCCGTCACGCCGTGTTGATACCACGATTCCAGCCGCAGGTCCCACACCCAAGCCGACGACACGGCCGGATCGTTTGCCTCGGAAATCCGGATCGCCGTTTCTTTCCACCGGCCGACGTCCTCGGCCGGATCGTAACGATACGCGCCTCGGATGGTTTGCACCCGTTCGGGCGGGGGCGGTTCGGGAAGAACCGCTCGCAGGCGGTGGTTCTCGATGTTAATGTTCCCGTCCCCAAGCCCGCGGACCACCAAAATGCCCTGTTGGCCGGTTGCCTCGGGCAACGACGCCAGAGCAAGCGTGATATCCTTAAAGCCGCGACCGTCGGCCGCGTTATCGGCCCGTTGGAAAAGTTGGTTTCCTGGAGTTTGGGTGCCACTGCTGGCTTGTCCAGCAGTGTTTTTTCGGGAGTTTTCCCCTGCACTGCTGGACAAGCCAGCAGTGGCACACTTTTTCAACAAGCTGTTATTGGGTGCGACGGACGGTCGCGGCTTGATGATTGTCTCGCGCACGGCGGCGATCTCGAAGGGAACGTTGCGCGGGCGGCGGAGCGTTAGCTCCCAGGTCTCGATCGACGGGTCCAGGCCGGCCGCCGCTCGCTCTTGGTCCGACCAGCGCCGCGCCCTGAACTGCCCGTCGCCGCGGCCGTCGAGGGTCCAATCGGGAGGCTTCGGTCGACTGGGCGCCAAGCGGACAAGCACCCGCTCCACCCGGCCTGCTTCCGGCACGCACCGCAGCAGGCAGGTTTCCCGAACCGCGCGATTTCCCACTTCCGCCGTCATGCGGATCGTGCCGGAGTACCTCGCCGCTTGAGGAACCGGCGAGACATCGAGCGATTCCTCTGGCGGTCTGTCTAACTTGAAATGATGGGTGGCACGGTTGGCTTGTCCAACCGTGTTTCCCGCACTGCTGGACAAGCCGGCAGTGGCACCCGACGGTTCGGCGCCCGCCGACTTCAATGCGTTGCAGTCAACCGGACGCACGACCATCAACACTTCGACCGTGGCGTCCGGGTCGAAGCATTGAAATTGCGCGGAGCGCCCGACCCGCGGCGCGGAAAGCGGGCCGGCGCCGGTCTGCACGCAACCGAGCGGCTCGATGCGGTCGGCCACCAACGGCTCGGGCGCCAACAATGTGACGCCGCCTTCTTGCCAGAGCAGGCCCTCGCAGCGGATTCGCGGCAGCCGCCACTTGCGGTCGAGCACCACCGGGCCGATCGCGCCGAGGCGGATCACCCGCTCGGCGTCGCGGATCGGCTCGGGCAGCCGTAGCTCGACCTTTGTCGGGCCTCCGTCGGTTGCCGCCGGAGCGGCCGACCAGGGAACCATGCTTTCGCCCAAACGGGCGGAGACCAACCGCAACCCCGGATCCAAAAGCACCGTGACTCGTTCGAGCGGCTCGTTGTGCGCCTGTAGCTTCCATTGGGCGGAAACCTCCAGCCCACGCAGCGAACAGTCGTAGGTCCGCGACTCCCGCAGCAGCGCCAGCGGCCGGCCCACCTCCGCGCCGGCCGGAACCACGAGCAGGTTGAACCGGCCGAGTCGGCCAAGCTCGATCCGCCAACGGCGCGACCGCTCGCCAGACGGCTCGCTGCCGGTGATCAAACCTCGATCGACCGACGGCGCGGACTCTTTGGGCAACTCGACGAACAACCGGTTGGCCGCGGCCGGGGGCATCTCGAAGGCAAAGCACGAAACGTCGCCCGAATCGCGCCGCGCAGCCAGCGACCAGTCGAACTCCAGCCGCCCCGACTTTTCGACCAGCACCGCAAGTTTGCCCTCGCCGGTCAATCCCAGCACGGCTGCGGTGGTAGCGTCGGCCGCCGACCGCCAGCGGGCCTCGCCAAGCGCCGCGTTGCAGGGTTCAAGCGTCAAGGCGGCCGGTCCGTCGCGGGCGAGAACCACGTCCAGAACGGCCTTTCCAATCAACCGCTCGCCGGCCAGATGCGCACGGTATCGCGCGGCGGCGACGGCGGCCGAAGGCGCGGCGGGATGTTTCGCGTCCCGCGGCTTCATGGCCCCGACCAGCCGCTCGAACTCGGCCGCGTCCATCGGCAGATAACGCTCGCCGCCGAGTGGCCAGTCCTTCATCCGGTCTTGGGGGGCCAGGACGCGGCGGAAGCGGATCACCCCGGCGGCGCGGGCGGCTTGCTCGGCCGCGCGGGTGCCACGGTTGGCTTGTCCAACCGTGTTTCCGGCACTGCTGGAGGGGCCAGCAGTGGCACCCAACATGTCGCCGACGACGGGGTCATGCCGCGTTGGGGCAATCCCCAGCAACATCCCGACCATCGACGGCAGCAACACCGCTGGGACAATCATTGCTGGGAATTCCCCGTGGATTGCGGAACGACCGGAGGCATCGGCCCGGTCGAAGACGAAGTTTCAGTCCGCGACGGCGACGGAACCATGTTGACGGCCCGCAGATCGACCCGCGAGCTGGACGGTTCCTTGCCTGGCGGAGTGCGACGTCGTCCGACGAGGCCCCGCTCGAGCAATCCCGCCAGCAGCGCGAGCACCAGTCCCAAGACCGCGGCCTGGGCCAACAAGAGCGTCGGCTCGGGGGCGATCAGTCCCGCCGCCAGCAGCGCGACGCCCGCGACGAACAGCGTCGCCGGGTGACGGCCGGCGGGGACGTAGATCAACAGCAGGCCGACGACCAGCGCGGCGCCCGATGCCCAGAGGACGATCCACGTGCGTCCGGCCGTCCGCGCTTCTGCCCGCGGCGGCTTGCCCAACGAGCTGAAAAGATAGCGGTTTGCCCGTTCGATCGGCGGGTCCAGCGGGGCCGCGCCCGCCCACGACTCCAACTCGGCTTGGTCGATCGACTGCCGCCGCGCCCAAAAGCCGCCGCTCCAACCCCAAACGCATTCGCCGGTCCATCCGGCGGGAACGGCGATCAGGTGTTCGTTGGCCGGCAGGACGAGTTGCCAATATGTCCGTCGGATCCAGGCGTCGGACTTCAGTCGGGGGATTTCGAGACTCGGCGCGCCGCGGGGTGGACGCGGGGCGGGGAAATGATACCGCAACTCGACCGTCACGCGGCGGCTTTCCCCACGGCCGCCGAGCGGAATCAAGAGGCGATTCTCCGCCAATCGACGAGGCTCGACGCCGAGGCCGTCGACCAGCACGACCGCCTGGTCCGTCGCGCCGCCGGCCGGCAGCAACATCTCGACCTCTTGCCGGTCGGTGGTGAACTGGAACACCGCCCTATCCTGCCGCGCGACGGACGTGAACCAAGACTGGACCAACGCGCGATCGACCACCGTCGTTTCGGCGTTGTCGTCCTTTTGCCAATGCAAGTTCAGGTCGATCGAGCGGCGCCGTTCGGCCGCCGTCAACCGCAGCCCCGATCGGGCGTCATACTCCGCGTCGCTCCGGTCCGCGGCGGTCCAGCCGTCGTTGCGGAGCCGCGGGCGGATGTTTCTCGCCGCTCTTACGGTAACAACGTTGGACGCAAGCTCTCCGTCGGCCGGCATCGGCAGAGGGACCGTGACCGCCGCGGGCCGCTCGAGCAACGGCTCGGCCGCCGCGACAGAGTAGTTCAGCGACAATTCGCATTGGCCGATCCGCGCCTCGGGCAAGACCACCCTCGCGGAGACCGGCGTCATCTGGTCGTCGCCCGTGAGGATTAGCGAGAGCGGGATGCCGTCAAACAGGACCTGTATTCGCCCCGGTGCGGCCAATTCGCGGGGCACGTCCAACATCAGATGGCCGACCGGTTCGTGAAGGACGACGTACGAGAACTTTTGTTGCACCGTCGCGGCGCCGTCGGCGAACGTTACTTGTCCGGCCACGTCCACCGCGATGCGGCGCCGATGTACGCGAAAGTCGGCCGCGAAAACGCACGGGCCGCCCGAGCCGCGATAATACAACGGCCCTTGCTGTCGCGCGGGGAGCACCACCGGCGGCGCGCCCGGCTGACGGGTAAGACCCTCGATGCGTTGGTCGTTCGGGGTGAGTTCCACGTTGTCGGCGGCCGTCACCGCCAGCGTGGTGGGAGCGATCGAGTCTGCCTTCGGGCGGGGCAGAGGGATCGTCAATGACGCGGCCGACTCGTCGATGACCCGATGCACCCGCAACCATACCTCCACCGCTCCAGACATGGGCCGCACCAGCGGAATCGAGACGGTCTCTCCTTCGACCGTCACGCCGTCGCCGGCCACGAGCCGCTCGGGACCGACCTCGTCCAGTTCCCAACCGGGAATCGCCACTCTCAAAGTCGGAACTTCCGCGCCGCGTACCGTGTAGGCGAGTTTGCCTTCCAATTGGACTCGGTTCCGCTCGACCAGCAGCACGAATTCCGGCTCGACGGCGATCCGCGTTCTGCGCGGGGCCAGCCGGACGGTCAGCGAAAACGGCTGGCCGAAGTACTCGAAACCGGCGGTCGCGTTCTCTTTCCGCAAGGCGTCGGGCAAAGGATGGACCTGGCGGGTCCGATCGTTGGATCCCCAAAGCACCTGCCGTCGTCCGTCGGCGGCCACGGCGATCGTGCCCCATTGGCGCGCCGCGGCGACGACCTCGAAGCCGGCCAGTTCGAGCCACGGTCCGCCCTCGACCGGCTCGATATCGCGGCGGCAAGCGATACGGACATCGACCGGCCCGGTGGTTTTCTTCGCCAACCGCACCTCGACCGTCCGCCGAGGCTCTTTCTCCTTGCCGTCCGCGATAGCCGGCGCGACGGCGTAGCCCGCGGCTTTGACGGCCGGAACCACAAGCTCCGCCTCGGGCGGCAGGCGCACGGCGAAGCGATCGAACGCGGCGCCGAGGCTCCGCACCGAAAGCGTCGCTTCGCTGGTGATGCCGCGTCCGTCGAGCCGCGCCAGCACCGTGCAGATCGCCTCCAAGACGGCGGGGGTTTCCGCGCCCAACGCGGCGGGTTTGCTCCAGGCCAACTGAAAATCGCCCGTGAGTCGGGCAACGCGGAACTCGGTCGCTCCGCCCTCGGCCGCGCTGGAAGACAACAGCGCGGCGCCGTCGGAGACCGCGCCGATCGCGCCGGCGACGGGAACGGTCATTTTCAACTCGGACGCCCCCGCGCGCGGAGCGAACAGCTTCAAACGGGTCTCATCGCCCGCCGCGTCCAGCGGAACGAGCATCGTCAGGGCGACCTCGTGCAGCGTGTCGGGCTTCCCGCGGATCCAGCAGATGTATCCGGCGCCCTCCCCTTCGCAATCGACGAACTGCCGCCCCGATCCTTCGTATTGCACCTCGCCGTGGAGCAAACCCTGGTCGAGCCGCAACGGCACGCGGACCCAATCGTCGTCGCGCACCAATATCTGAAATTTGACGGTCAACTCGGCATGACCTTCCGCGGCCGTTCCGGCGACCGACATCCGTTGCAGAACGTATCGGGGCGGATCGACCCGACGGCCGAGCCGATGCTTCAGCTTATAAAGCTCCTCGAACTCTTCGTACTTGAAATCCAGCACCGGCTGAAGATTGCCTTGCTTGTCGGGCAAGTAGTAAATCGACGGGCGGGACTCCTCGACTCGCGTTTCGGGCAAGCGGCCGGCGTCCGCCCGAGCCGGCCGGAATAAGGCGGGCGCCGTCGCGTTGCCGATCGGTCGCGCAGAGGCCGCGGAACACCAGACCAGAAGGCAGCCGAACGCCGCCGCAATGGAGCGCGTAGAATTCGACAAAATCCCATCTCCCACCGGCCTTGCCGGCGGATTTCAATTATTTCGACATTCATCCAGCACGGCGGCTAGGACGGTCGCGGGTCAGATAAGAGCCTGTTCCTATTCCTCTAGTTTATCCAAGCTCAGAGCAAGAAGAAAGCATCGGTCGAGAAAGTCGAGAAAGTAGGGTGGGTCAAGCGAAGCGCAGCCCCACCACGATTTCTTGTTGTTGGTGGGGCTGCGCTTCGCTTGCCCCACCCTACCTAGGAAACATTCCCCGCCCCCGCCACGGAGTGGCTCGGTGTGGCCGTCTGCCTCGCGCAATGGGTCGGCTACAGTGCAGGGAGTGAAAGCCTTGTCGTTACCCACGTCTTTGTCCCGTAGGGACGAAAGAAAATGGGGCGTCACGGTTCAACCGTCCCTACGGGATCCCAAAATTCCTTTACCGGTCTTCGACCCCTTTATCGGTCTCGGTATCGTCATCCGGCTGATCCGGCAGAATCCGCCTGAGCGCGACGATCAATTCCGGTATTCGCCGCTTGGCAACGGCCCATATCGCCTCGTGCAGGACCGCGCCGTATTCATGGGCCAAAACGTTGCGTTGACCGACGATGGCCCGCCAGGGGATTTCCGGGTGCGCCTGCCTGGTTGCATCGGATATCCGTCGCGCCGCTTCGCCGATTATCTCGATCTGCCGTTCGACGGCGCTTCGCATCATGCGATTCGACTGGAATTCCTCCCCGAGTCTTGCCGGCGACGAACTCCTCGACCGCCGACGCCGCGTCCAGCATGTCCCACAAGTAAGCCTTGTCCCCTTCATTGCACGGCATGAATCACCTCCCGATGCGCGAGGATTTCCTTGCGGCGGTAGGGATTCCGCAAGGCTTCCTTGACGACGATGTCCACGTCGCGGCCGACGACGGACATCAGGTCTTCCCGCATCGTGGCCAGGTTCCAGAGGTCCCAGCCGGCCTGCGGCTAGAAACTCACCAGAAAATCCAGGTCGCTATCCGGGCCGAAATCGTCCCGCAGCGCGGACCCGAAGACGCACAACTCGCGTATCCGCCACCGGCGGCAAAACGCCGCCAGCAAGCCCCGATCCAGTTGCACCTTTGCGTTCACGATCTTGCCTCCTCCGGTGATAAACAAAGACTCCCGACCCCTTTATTCCTTTATTCCTTCCCTTTATTCCTTATTCCCTCGACTCGGACTTCGGTGGCAGTTTGGGTTTTGGCTTGGATTTGTCGGCGAGGTAGTTTTGGCGGGTGACGACCTTGCGGCCCGACTTGGCTTCAAGCTGGCGACGTGCGCTGCCCGCGACCGTTCCGCCTTCTTGGGCGGCCCGCTTGTTCGGATCAAAGCCTTGGGCGTCTTTGTTGCGGGCGATTTCGGTGGTGGCGGCCTCGCCGAGCATGGTGAAGATCAGTTCGAGGTCGGTCATGTGGTCGCGGAGGTTTTCGCGTTGTAACCCCTTGAGCTTCTTGTATTGCGACGGGGTGACGCCGAAGGCGGCTTTGGAGATCTCCGCGGTGAGGATGGCGAACTCGTTTTGCTCCTGAACCCCGCGCTGCCTCCACTCGTCGGTCAGTTCGTCGCGGACGGCGATGGAGCGGACTCGCTTTTCGATCCAGTCGGCGGGATACCCCTTTTGCTGGTAGAGTTCCCGCATCCGCTGCTGGGCAAGTTCGGGGTTTTCGATCTCCCGGACGCGCTCGTAGCCGACTTTTGCAAGCCAGCGCTTGAACGGCTCGGCCTTGGGGCTGGGGATGGATTGGATGAGGCGGAAGGCGGCTTCGATGTTGACGCAATCGGTCTTGTAACTCTTGCCGTCAGAAGAGGTTAGCTTCAGTTGTACACAAAGTGTGGACAACTGAACTTCGCTCTCTTTTCGCTCGCGGGCCTTCATCATGTTCCAGTAATTCCGTGGATTATCGCTGTCGGTAAGAACGGCGATGATGTCCACGACCGAGAAGAACCACTGCTCCTCGACCCAGATGCGTCGAATCTGTTTCGCTCCGAAAACAACCATCTTGCCGTGTAAATCGGCGGGCAGTTGTTCCTCGCTCATGGTTATGTCCCTTTCTGAAGGCTGGATCGGATCAGGCTTTCCGCTTCCCACGGGTCGGCGATTTCAATGGACCAGGGGTCGGGTGTCTTTGCCTGGCGTGTTGGAGCTTACGCATGGATCATCGGTTTCATCCGGCATTGGTAACCGTTCACGCTCCGGGGAGCAATGAGGGCGAGGTGTGGCCGGAGAGATGGGCACGAACGGCGGCGGTGAGAAAAGAGAGGAGATGGCGGCCTTGTTGACGACACGTTTCGATCACACTCAGCATTGTCTCCACGAAG
>JAHIKV010000063.1 GCA_018897395.1 Planctomycetota bacterium
CGTTCGTCCAGTTCCGGTTCCAAGGCCCGATACTTTCGTCGAATCCGTGCAATGACTTGTGCATCCTGCATGCCCTTTTCATCGCACAATCCGCCTGATGGGGCAATATCAATTTGTTCAAGTTATTTATGAGCGCTCTCTCAGGTTCTCACCAACTGGTAGGGTGGGTCAAGCAGACCGAACTCTTGGTGGGACTTCGGTCGCTTGGTGAATGGTTGATTACCGACAGGGTGTATATTACGAGTGGAATAGGTCTGCGACGACCCACCAAGGACTTGCGCGACCTTGGCCCACCCTACGGTGAGAAATGCGACCTGCCGGCCCGGCTCTTCTCGCAAGAAAAGCCGGACACTCAATGCACCAGCCGAACCGGCGAATGCGAATAAATGAAGTCGCTCGTCCGCGAGTCGTCGGAGGCGGGGATGCCGCCATAGACCTGCACCCGCGCGGGCTGAATGATCACTCGCTTGCCGCTCATCTGGCCGGTCAGCTTCACGTCCATGACCCGCACGCCGGCGAACCCGACGATCGTGTACGTGGCGTTGTTGCCGTTGCCGGAAACGGAACTGAACAAGGGTATGATCCGCGGCTTGCCGCGAATGGACGCCAACGCGTTCTTCATTCCCGCACTGATGCCGGTGTCGCCGTTTAGCTCCAAAGTACCGTCGGGTCCAAGCTCCAGCTTGCCGCCGATGTGCTCCAGATCGGCGGCGTTTACGCCCTCGACGATCTGCCGCGCGGCGTCGGCGGCGCTGTTGTTTCTGGCGCCGATGTCAACCGTGCCGCGGTTGCCCGGCGAGCCGGTGCCTTGCGGGAAAAGGTTCGCCTCGGGGATGCCGTCGGGCCCCGGGGTGATCTCTTGGTTCTCCTCGTCCCATGTCCAATCGTCGTCGTTGTTGCCGGCCAGCAGCCTTTCCAGGGTCTGTTCCCAGGTCTGTTTGTCCAGCGCGAAGGGGAGGATCATCAGGTTCCCCTTTTCCGACGGCTCAAAGCCGGAGAAAAAGTTGTCGTCGAACATGGCCTTCGCTTCCGCCCCGCCGGAACTGGAATCGACCCCCAGTACCCGCATGAAGAACGTGGGGATTTCACCGTTGATGTCCGCCGCACGGCGCACGCGCACGTAGGTGGCGTTGAGACTGCCCGTGGCGGCGGAGGGGAGGAAGACAACGTCGGTGTCCGCCAGTTCGGGCCCAGTTCCACCGACGAGGTTTAACCGCGCGTAATCACGGGCGGACTCCAAGGCGGCGGCCCGGGCCTCAGCGATTGTCGTCGGCGGCAACGTGTGGTTGTCGTACAATTCCTGGGTGGCGGCCAGCGCCGCGGCATCGGCCGCCGATTGCAACTGCGTACGGATCAGAGTCACGTATCCGATGTCCACGGCTACCGCCAGCAGCGCGAACATGGCGACCATCATCACCGCCGTCAGAACCAGAATGGTGCCCAACCGCCGGCGGCGCGTGCGAGAAGACTTCATGGTAAATATCCCTCCTTGGGATTGTAGGAGGATGTAGGGTGGGACAAGCACAGCGCAGTCCCACCCTACAGTAAACCTCCTACAATCCCCCAATACATTGTTACTCGCTCGTCGAATGGACGATGCGTGGGTTGGCGTCCTCGGCCAACAGTCCTTCGTCCGTGTACGCCCTGACCCGCTTCAACACCAGCGATTGCACTCGGTTGCCCGCGTAGCTGACGCCCGAGTGCTCGACGGAGTTTTCCGGGTTGTATCCATTTAGGTTTGGAATCGGAGCGGCGATAGGCAATTTCAGCGTCCCCTCGCCGCCGAAGCCGCCCCAGGTGGTCGAGGAGCCGTTGAGCACCTCAAACTCCACTCCATCCGCGGTCTTCTTCATCACTTGCGTCCAGCGGATGGTCTCTCCGGGTGTGGCCAACACGGCTTGGTTTGGCGCCCGCCGGCTGGCCAGCAGTGTTTCGCCGTTCCACGCCTGCAATTGCAGCCCACCGGCGGCGAAGGCGGGCGCCTCATGGTGGTTCACCACGAAAGTGGCGCTGTAAGAGTTCATGTCGCTCAGCGGCGAGACGGCGCAAGTGACCTGCGGGGCATCGCTATTCGGCGACGGCTCGCCGATGACCAACTCCCAATCTTCCTCGATCCGGGTGATCGACGGCTCTTCGGCCCACGCCGTGGAAGCCATCGCCGCCAGAACAACGGCCGCCGCGAGCCAACGGACGGCCCAAAGGCCGGTAGAGGCACTGTTGCGGTAGAACATCGTTGCATGCTCCCGTCTGCCTTGGCGTCGGCCGCCCGACCGCCCCGGCGTGCGGGAAGACCACCGTGGTTCCCCACACGCCGCGCGGGTCAAACTTGCGGCCTGCGGTCGGTGCCGTCGGCTGCTATTGAAAAGCTGAAAAGCTGACAGATGTTGCAAACGATGACTGGTATCCGTCCCCGTTACAAGTTTACGTCAAATTCGGCAGTTTTGGGGAAAAAACAGGGGTGCGCGGGTATATTTCCACCCGCCGGACGACGGGACTCCGCTAGCCCGCATTTCTCACCAGTCGAACACTAGTGGTCTGTCCATCTCGACTTTACACGTTGGGTGCCACTGCTGGCTTGTCCAGCAGTGCCGGAAACACGGTTGGACAAGCCAACCGTGGCACCCGTAATTTCAACTTGGACAGACCACTAGCCCGAAGCGCAAGCAAGGGATGGACAACGGGTTGCCCTCGCTTGCGCTTCGGGCTAGTGTTGAGCGCTCCGTGGCAGATTTTCCTCGTGTGTTGAGAAATGCTGGCCAACAATGCGCAACATGCGCCAGTTGGCAAGTGGTTCACGAACGGGTGCGACGGACGATTATCTTCCTATCAAGCGATGGAAGAAGTGTCTCAAGCGTGACGGAGGCGGAGGGAGCCGTTGTTGGGCGCCGAGCGACAGCCTCATCAATTCTTCTCGGATGTGTTTCGGCGGATTGACGCCCAACACTTGTTGGCAGGTCTCGGCGACTTGCTGGGCCTCGCCGGCTTCGATCATCTCCTCGGCCAAGGAGCGAAACACGACCCCCGCGGATTTCTCCCCGTCGGCCCAAGCGCGACCCGCGGCAAGCAACTCGTCGTCATCGTCGCCAAGGTCGTCTTCAAACGGTTCAAGATCGCCATCCGCCTCGGCAACGAGGAGTTGTTCCGCGAGTTCCGGCGGGACCTGCCGGCAATTGACGCCCAGTTTGCCCATGAACCCCTCCAGGTAGCGGAGATAGCCTCGCGACGTGGGGCTGATGTTCCCCCAGGTCTCGATCGAACCGAGGATAGTCCTGAGAACCCCGATCAGAATGCCTCTGTCCGGAAACGGCTCTTTTTCGGCATACTCTTCCCAGTGTTGGCGGATGTTCCAAACAATCAGGTTTTCCTCGCTCTCCTGCTCCGCCAAGTCGTTGGGTACGCATCTCGAAGAAAGGCATCCCTCGCCGCCGCGGACCTCGCGGATCAGGCGTTCCAACGCCCTGCGCACGTGGTGGTCGGTGATCCGACGGTCGGACATCACGAAGGACTCGTAAATGCCGATTTCGGTTTGAAACACCAGGGGAATTGTTTCCTCGTTCCGGTACTTGTTCCCCTGATACGCCAGGGAAACCGGCTTCCGGCTTAGATGTTCCCGTTTGGCCCGCCGCTTTTTTTCCAGTTTTCGCTGTTTGCTTTTTCGCACGGGTATGCCCTCCTTGTACGACTGGGGTTCCTGGAATTGCGGTATTAAACAATAAGAGTGGCCGAAGGGTCAAGCCCGTTGCGCGCGGAGGCGCTGCTAGCCCCCCCCGCACCCCCCGACCCGTGGAAACTGGGGTTGGTGGTTTCGCCGCGGGAGGGTAAATTTTCGGCGTCTAATCATAGCAAGGAAGCGAGGGAGAGCATGGAAGCTCGCATCTTATGGGCCGCCGTGCCGGCGGCCGCTAAACGATTTGCGCTGCCGGCGGCCGCTCGGCGGTTCGCGCTGTTGGCGGCTTTACTGTTGGTCTCGATGGGCGCCCGGCAGCGGAGCGCCAACTTCATCGTCGAGACGCCCGACCCCGCTTTTGCCCGCCAAGTGGTCCAAGCGGCGGAAAAGTATCGCCGCGACTTGGCCGTCGAGTGGCTCGGCCAGGCGATGCCCAACTGGTCGCAACCATGCGTGATGACGGTCCAGGCGGCGCCGCATCTCGGCAACGGCGGGGCAACCACCTTCGCCTTCGACCGGGGCGAGGTGTTCGGATGGCGGATGTCGATCCAAGGCTCGCGCCAGCGGATACTCGACTCGGTGCTGCCGCACGAGATCACCCACATGATCTTCGCCAGCCACTTCCGACAACCGTTGCCGCGTTGGGCCGACGAGGGGGGGGCCACCAGCGTCGAACACGTCAGCGAGAGGAACAAATATCGGCGTATTCTCGACCAATCGCTGCGCACCGGCCGGGGCATCGCCTTCAACCGGATGTTCGCCATGGCCGAATACCCGCCGGACATCATGCCGCTGTACGCTCAGGGCTATTCGCTGGCCAAGTATCTCATCCAAGCCGGCGGGCGGCGGAAATACGTCGAGTTCATCGGCGACGGTCTGGAGAGCAACGACTGGTCCGGGGCCGTTCGACGGCACTACGGAATCGGCGACGTGGGTAAGCTGCAAAACACCTGGCTGGCGTGGGTCGAGCGCGGCTCGCCCGCGCTGCGGCCGCGCGAGGCCCAGCCTACCGCGACGGGCGGGATGTTGGCCTCCAACGCGCGCCGGCCGCGGCCCGAGCCAAACTTGATCTACCGCGTCCGCGACAAGCGTTCGTCGCCCGATCCGCTGTCGGATCTGGAGCCGGTCCGCTTCCCGCGGAACACGGCGGACGCCTCGCCTCCTGCCGAACGGTTAGCGGCCAACGCACCGCCGAGCGCCCCGAAGGTGTTGCCCGTTTCCGGCTGGCACGCGTCGGGCACTCCCGCCCCGCCGTCGGCCGAGGCCTCCTCGACCCAAGTGGCCCATCCCCAGCCGATCAAACATCCGTAAAGAAAAAATCGCAGGTCGGAGGCGGTCCACAACGCCGTGGCGTTGGAGGCCGTTGCGGAGATGGCCCTGGGTACGCGGCTGCTCGACGCCGAGGCCGCGGAATTGGAACCTTACGCGTTGAAAAAACACTTCCTCCGCAAGCACGGCCCCGCCGCTTATTAGTTTTTGTTGCGGAAAGTAGGGTGGGTCAAGCGAAGCGCAGCCCCACCATGATTTTTCCGCTGTTGGTGGGGCTGCGCTTCGCTTGACCCACCCTACGCAGGCTTTTCCGCAACAGCAACTTATTACGGGCAGAGGTGAAACATTCGTCGCGCAGCAGGCATCGTTTTATCGATGATGTTGTGGGGCGTCGTTTCGTCGTTGATTTCCCGAGAATCAATATCCGACGACTTTGGTCGCCTTGACACTGAGGGGGGGACTGATAAAATCCATAAGGAAGAGAAGTTTTTGTTGTTTGGAGGCGACTTCCGCGGCTTATGTCTTGCCGTCAACGCGGCGGGTAGCCGGCCTCTTTTGAGCGGGTGACTGCCGATGAAGTGCCAGAACTGCGACAAACCGGCGACGTTCCACATCACCGAGCTAACCGGCGGCAAGCCGCAGGAAATGCATCTCTGCGAAGACCACGCCCGGCAATACCTGACCGAGTCGTCCGGAGAGCCGACGCCCGCCGCCGGCATGGCGGCACTGGCGCAACAGATAGCGATCGGTCAGACGGCGGAGGAGTTGGCCCGGCTCGACCAGCAGGCATGCCCGGTGTGCGGTATAACGTTTTTCGAGTTCCGCAGCCAGGGGCGGCTGGGCTGCCCGCACGATTACGTCTGTTTCCAGGCACAGTTGGAGCCGTTGATCTTGAACATTCACGGCGAGTCGGAACACGTGGGCAAGCGGCCGAGCCGGCCGGCCGGCGGCAGCGAGCATCGCACCCAGTTGATCCGCTTGCGCCGGGAATTGAAGGAAGCCGTCGACGAGGAGCATTACGAGCGCGCCAGCCAACTGCGCGACGAAATCCAACGTATCGAGAGCGAGGAGAGTTGACGCCGTGCGATTGGACGACCTAACCACAAACAACGGCGAATGGATGCGAGGCTCCGGCCCCGAGTCGGACATCGTTATCAGCAGCCGCGTCCGGATGGCGCGGAACCTGGCCGATTTCCCCTTCATTAGCCGCACCACGGTCCAGGACCGCGAACGGATCGAGAACATTTTACACGAGCGCGTCGCGCTCATCGCCAGCGAGAACGAGTTGCTGTACCTCGATCTGTCGAAACTGGAGCAGGTGGACCGCCAGTTGCTCGTCGAGCGGCACCTGATCAGCCGCGAACACGCCGAGGCCCAAGGCGCACGGTCCGTGGCCATCGACGGCGGCGAAAAGTTCAGCCTGATGATCAACGAAGAGGACCATCTGCGGATCCAGGTGATGCAGAGCGGGCTGGACCTGGACGGCGTTTGGGAACAGGTCAACCGAATCGACGACCTGGTCGAGGAGAAGGTCACTTACGCCTTCCACGAGCGGCTGGGATACCTGACCGCCTGTCCGACCAACGTTGGCACGGGCATGCGCGTGAGCGTGATGTTGCACCTGCCCGCCCTGGTCATTACCCGGCAGATAGACAAAGTCTTCCGCAGCTTGCAAAAGATCAGTCTGGCGGTGCGCGGCCTGTACGGCGAAGGCTCGCAGGCGATGGGCGACTTCTATCAGATCAGCAATCAGGTGACGCTTGGCCTGACCGAGTCGGAGTTGATCCGTCGGGTGAGCGACATCGTGCCGATGATTATCGACTACGAGCGTCAGGCCCGCGATTTTCTCGTCAAGGAGAGCCACGAGAACCTTCACGACCGGGTAAGCCGGGCTTACGGCATCCTGCGCACCGCCCAGACGATCAGCTCCGAGGAGACGATGCACCTGTTGAGCAGCGTGCGGATGGGCGTGAACCTGGGTTTGATCAGCGACCTGAACATCCCGTCGATCAACGAGTTGTTCATCCGCACGCAACCGGCCCATCTACAGAAGCTGACCGGCAGCGACATGGACACGTCGGACCGCAACATCGAGCGTGCC
>JAHIKV010000064.1 GCA_018897395.1 Planctomycetota bacterium
AGCTCTGGTTGTTCTTGTTTCTCTCGTCAGAAGTTCAGTAGTTCCGCCTGCCGCCAAGAAAACGGACGTACCACCGAGGAAACATCGTTGAGCCGCTCGCTCGCCGGGCCCATGCCAAGGGCCGTGACGCCACCTAATGACTAAGTGCGCTCTGACCCCAAATCCTCCAAATCCTCCACGGCCCGGCGGACCTGATCCACGTCGGCGGGAGCGTGGATCGGCCGTCCGAAGCGGATCGAGACGGGATACCGCCACCGTTTGGGCAGCTTCCAGAAGAACTTCCCTCCCGCGTAGCTGAAGATGCTTCCCCACAGCCCTCCCAGATAGACCGGCACCACCGGAGCATTGGTTTCTTTCAGTATCGACAAAAAGCCGGGGCGAAACTCGCCGATTTGGCCGGTGCGGGTGATCCCGCCTTCGGGAAAGATACCGACCAACTCGCCCTGTTGTAAAGCCAGGCGGGCGGCGCGGATCGAATCGACCATCGACTTCCGCGTCGCGCCGATGGGAATTATCCGACCCAGCCGGCCGATCCAACTCAGCCAGGGATTATCGAAATACTTGGCGTAAGCAATCATTCGCGGGTGCCGCGGGCAGGCCAGGCCGAACAGCACCCCATCGGCCCAACTGACGTGGTTTGCCACGAGCAGCGCGCCGCCGTCGGGGACGTTTTCCGCCCCTTCCACCCGCACCCGGTACATGCAGCCGACCAGCAAACGCATCGTCAGCCGCGCGGTGTGAAACGGCAGCAGACGGATGATGAAAAACGTGGCGGGCAAGGTGGCCAGCCCGCCGAGAAAGAAGATCACCCGCGACGAAAGACCCAGCGGGCCGGAAAGCATCCAGAACAGGCCGGATGCGGCCAACATCCCCGCGAAGGACATGAAATTGTACGCGGCCATGATCGAGCCGCGGGACCGGGCCGGGCTGCGGTCTTGGAGAAACGCCTGCAAGGGTATGTCGTACAATCCGGCCGTCATGCCCAAGGCGAGCAACAAGCAGCAACTCCAATAGAAGCCGGCCCCGGCGGGCTGTCCGGCCGCGCCGCCGGGGACAAACGCCAGCAGCATCGAAGCGACTGCGATCCCGGCAGCGCCGAGAGGGACCAACCCCAGTTCGATCTTGCCGCGCGAACAGATTCCCGCCAACACCGCGCCGAGGCCGATGCCGATGGTCAACACGCCCAGCAGGATGCCGACGTCCCGTTGTTGTCCGACGTGCAAGGTTTCGTTGGCGAACAGGTAGATGTTCACCTGCGAGAGCATCCCGAGCGACCAGAAGAACGTGCTGGCCAGCGCCGCCAGAAAGAGCGGCCTTTTCGACCAGAGCAGACGGATGTCGCGCACCGTTTGCCCGACGGGGTTCCAGGGAAACCGTCTGGCGGGGTTCGCGCTCCGCAAGGGCCCGATCATCAGGCTGGTGAAAAATCCGACGACCGACACGCCGATCAGGACCGATGCCGAAATCCACCAGTCATTCAGGCCCAGCGGACCGGTGCGGTCGTAAAGGACTCCGCCGAGGATCGAGCCGATGACTATCGCCGCCATCGAGGCCATGTTGATCACGCCGTTGGCCGTGGCGATTTGCTCGGGCCTGACTAATTCGGGAATCCCTCCCAATTTAGACGTGATAAAGACCGCCGACTGGCTTCCCAGCAGGAACAGGACGATGAACATCAAGTAGACGTTTTGCATGAGGATGGCGGACACCCCCAGGCATAGCACCGCGATCTCGACCGCCTTGCAGACGACCATCACGTTCCGTTTGCTGAAGCGGTCGGCCAGGAATCCGGCCAGAGCGGCGAAGATCAGGAAGGGGACGATGAAACAAGCCGCTCCGATCGATACGGCCCGTTCCGGCGAATCGAGCAGCTTGCTGCCGATCGGCACGACCAGCCAGCGGAACATGTTGTCGGTCAGGGCCACGAAGAACTGAGTGGCCACCAGTGCGAGGAAGCTCGGCGAGAGCAGCCCTCCGCGTCCGTTTTCCGCGTGCGGCCAAGTCCGCTGCGCCGGTTCCGGGGGGTTGGATTGCATGACGGCGGTTTGCCCGACGTGGATTTCGCTCATGGATTGCCCTCCTGCTTCCAGGGCGAGTTCCGTGTATGAGTATAACGCCCGTTGAAAAAGGGTGCCACTGCCGGCTTGTCCAGCAGTGCATGAGAGAAACTCCCGGAAAAACACTGCTGGACAAGCCAGCAGTGGCACCCAAACTCCCAAAATCCGACTTTTTCAACGAGCTGTTCGCGCTCTTCCGCGCGTATAAATGATTCTCAGCCGCCGTTAGAACTTCCACATCAACATCATGGCGTAATCCAGATCGTTCGGCCGGGCGCCGTTGGGCACACTGTTGTAACGCTCCAATATCCCCATGCGCAGATTGAGGTTCCTGTCCTCGTCCAAGAGCACCTCCCAAGCGGCCTGGGTGCGGAGGCGGTAGCGGGCGAAGCGGGTCACGTCGGGCGCGTATTCCATCGTGCCGATAAACTTCTGACGCTTGTTGAGCTGCCGTTCAACCTGGAGACCGAACACCGCTTCCGGGACATACCTTCCGTTTTCCGGTCCGCCGTACTCGTGGGAAAAACCACCGCCTAACCGGCCGATAAACGTGGTGTCCTCCCGGTCGATTATCCGGTAACCGACGCCGATGTCCGACGTGTCGCGCACGTCGAACGGCTGGAACTGATCGTATTCGATCGTCTCGTGAAAGAACGTCGACCACCGCGACGAGCCGAGGAGTTGCTCGTAGCGGCCGTCGAAATACAGACGGTCCTCGGTGGAGACCGTTTTCGATGCCTGCTTGTTGTAGTCCAGCCCCAGCGTCAACACGTTACATTCGGTCTTGCGCCGGGTATGGACTCCGAAGCGGAAATTGAACGTCTCGGTGTTGCCTTCCGAACCGTCCAGTCCGAGGTCGAAACTTCCGCTCCATAGTTTCTTCCGTTCGGGTTTCACATTGAAACGCTCTTCGCCGACGGGGACATCGGACGGGGCCGCGGGGACTTCGCCCGTCGAAGGGGCGGCCTCCGGCCGTGGCGCGGGAAGCATCTCGTAATGCGGCACCACCAAGGCCGTAGGGGCCTGAAAGGCGATATCCGGCCCGCCTGACGGCGTCAACGCGGAAAAATCGTTCA
The DNA here is from genome assembly GCA_018897395.1 of Planctomycetota bacterium. GTDB lineage: Bacteria > Planctomycetota > Planctomycetia > Pirellulales > Thermoguttaceae > JAHIKV01. Next base: position 3,134 of record JAHIKV010000064.1, read on the forward strand.
CCGGCGGCAAACGCCAGATTTCCGGTCCGTACAATCGTTGGCCGAACGATTCATCCGGGTCTTGAGCATGAGACCAAGCGGCCGCCGCCACGCTCAAAAGCCCCAACCATAACCATCGTTGTCTTATCATGGACCTTCTCGGCGCGCGGCATCCTCGGGAAAACTTGTCGGACGGTACCAAAAACCGGCGGATATGACAAGAGCGGATGAGTCTGCCGGACGTGGGGTAAGAATTATCTTGCGGAAAACGCCGCTCTTGTTTTATGCGTGGACCGGCTCCTCCACGCACCCCAGCGGAGTGTCATGCAACTGCTCCGGCATGAAGGGTTTTGCGATGAAGTCTTGCGCGTCCGCCCGGATCGCCTCGGAGATGAGCTTTGTCTGGTTCAACGCGATTATGACCACTACCTTGGCCTCCGGCCGTGCCGGGGCTCGACCCGGCCTACTGGCTCCGGGCGGATTCTTGTTTGTCCTCTTTCAATATCCGAGAGTTTTTCCGGACAGGGGGGAGCGTCGCGCCCATCGGTAATGGAGCGGTCCGGGCGTAGCGCAGACACGCCTCCGGTTGGCCCGCGGATTCGCTTCATTCGCGAGAACCATTGCAATCTGCTCGGGTGATACGGAATATCCCATACACATGGGCGTCGGCTGAAGCCCGCCTCGATCTAGGCTCGATACAAAATATGAGACGTGGCGGAGGAGGTTCCCATAATGGACATTTCACGCAATCAGTTTTTTTTCGCGGGGTTTCTGTGTCTGCTCTTGGGGGGGCAGTTCATGATGGTCGACTCGATTGAGTTGACCCCGAATTTCACGCAATTCCTCGCCGAGCGGACCGGCCATCCTTTGACGTCGGTCAGCGCCGCCACCCAAACGTTGACGCAATCGGAGGAGCCGTCGGCCAAGAAAGTCATCAACCCCCCCGATTGGATCGGTTGGTCTCTGATCTCCCTGGGGAGCGTGCTGGTCCTGCACAGTTGTGGCATGAAGAAGCCGGGGAGTTGATTTCCGACGTGCCAACGAGTCGCTTGTTAGGGCCCGGGAAGAAATAACTTGGTGAAATTCCAGTGTGGGTGGCACGTCCCTGAGCGCAGCGAAGGGCGTGGTTTGGTCGTTCACCACGCCCTTCGCTGCGCTCAGGGACGTGCCACCCAAATTCGACAATTATTTTTTCCCAGGCCCTTAGTGTTGTCGGAACGCAACCGCGCGGCCATTGACCGTCCACCCCTTTCGGGTGTATTATACGGTGAACGGCCGGAAGTGTAACTATCTTCTCCATCCGAGAAGAATGTTTCACTTCTTTCCGTGCAACGTATATAAATGTGCTGACGCCGTTATCGGCAGCGATCACTGCAAATCGTATTTTCCCCGGAGGCGTCTTAGGATGACGACCGCATACCGACACCTGGACCTTTCTCACGTCGGCGACGTGACCGTGGTCCGTTTCCGCGACAATAAGATCATCGAAGACATCAACATCCAGGAACTCGGGCAGGAACTGTTCCGGCTCGTGGAAGCGGACGGCCGCGAACGGCTGCTGTTGGACTTCTCTTCGGTCGATTTCCTGTCGAGTGCGGCATTGGGCAAGTTGATCACTCTGGACAAGAAGATGAAGGCCCACGGCGGCACGCTGAAATTGTCGAACATCCGCCCGGAAATATACGAGGTGTTCGCCATCACCAAGCTCAACCGCTTATTCGACATCCGCAAAGACGAGGCCGAGGCCCTGGCGGCCTTCTGAACGCGACACGCCAGCGCCGAACGCCGGAACACCTCGCCATCTCATGCCCACGTCCGAAGAGAAATGGACCTGGCAATGCGACCGGAAGATTCCCAGCAACGCCGCGGTCGGACGGCGGTTGTTGGACGAAGTGCTCCGTCGGCTGGAAGATCTGCATTGGAATCGGCACGACATCTTCGGAGTCCATCTGGCGGTAGACGAGGCGTTGGTCAACGCCATTGCCCACGGCAACGGGTCGGACGCGAGCAAGCACGTGCAATTCTCGTGTCGGATTTCTCCCCGGAAAATCCGGGTGGAGATCACCGACGAGGGTTCCGGTTTCGATCCCGACGCTCTTCCCGACCCGACCACCCCCGATCGACTTGAATGTCCCAGCGGCCGCGGAGTGATGCTGATGCGGGCGTTCATGTCGCGGGTCGAGTTCCAAGAACGCGGCAACCACGTGGTGCTGGAAAAGTCGCGTTCATCGTAAGACGGCGGATAACCGCCGCTCTTGCACGCGGGAGACTTCCCGGTCAAAATGCAGGGCGCCGATGTCCTCCCCCGCAATCACGCCCGATCCCTACGCTCCCTGGCGACGCCCCGACTTCCGACGCTATGCCTGTAGTTGGTTCTCGATGACGTTCTCGAAACACGTCGAGACGCTGGCCGTCGCCGTTCACCTGGTGGACACGTACGACGCGAAAGACGCGCCCTTGGCGTTGGGGATGATGGCGCTGGTGCAAGCGTTGCCGGTAATGTTGCTGGCCATCGCGGGCGGGCAACTCGCCGATCGCTTCGATCGGCGCAGTGTGTTACTGTCCACGCTGGTAATTAGCCTTCTCGCCGCGATCGGAATGTTGTTCGTCATCTTCCTCTCGGCGCCGATTCCGTGGATTTACCTTTGCCTCGGCGTCGGCGCGATCGGGCGGGCGCTGGGTAGCCCGTCCCGCGCCGCGCTGCTGCCGCAACTCGTGCCGGCGAAAATCTTTTCCAACGCAGTTACCTGGAACGTCACCGTTTTTTACATTGCATCGGTCACGGGTCCGGTCGTCGGCGGTCTAATCGTGGCCATATCCGAAAAACAGGAGCTACTTATCGGATTATTGGGCCCGGTCGTCGGCAACTTCATGGCGGCGTTTTCGGGAAACGCAATCCCGGCCTTCGTTTTGATCGTCCTTTGCCGGCTGGCTGCGATTGCGGCGGTCTTCTTGATACGGCACCGGCAGGTGGGTAGTATCGATCAGCCGGTCTCTTGGGAAAACGTCGCGGCCGGAGTTCGTTTCGTCTGGCGAACCAAGCTCATACTGGCAACCATTACGCTCGACCTATTCGCGGTGTTGCTGGGTGGTGCGATTTATCTGCTGCCGATCTATGCCAAGGACATTCTTCACGTGGGCGCGTCGGGGCTGGGGTTTCTCCGCGCGGCCGACGCCGTCGGGGCCATGTGCATGGCCGTCTGGCTTGTCCATCGTCCGCCGCTGAGACGCGCGGGAGTTACCTTGATCTGGGCAATCATCGGGTTCGGCGCGGCCACGATCGTCTTCGGCTTCTCGCAGTGGTTCTGGCTCTCGATGGGAATGATGTTTTTCATCGGCGCGCTGGACAACATCAGCGTGGTGGTGCGCCATACGCTGGTGCAGATGCTCACGCCCGACGAAATGCGCGGCCGCGTCTCGGCCGTCAACGGCGTGTTCATCGTCGCCTCGAACGACATCGGCGGACTGGAGTCGGGGCTGACGGCCTGGCTGTTTACGCCCGTGATCTCGGTGGTCGGCGGCGGGGTGGGGACGATTCTGGCCGTCATTGGGGCGATCTGCATCTGGCCGCAGATACTCAAGATCGGTTCGCTCGACTCGATCCAACCCGCCTCGCTGGCCGAACCCGATCGAGAAACATAGCTGAGGGTGTCCGGGAATAGTTCCATTTAGCCCGCCGTGAATACACGGCGGGGAGTAGTGGTTTCATCTCACGCACATTGCCCCGGGTGTATTCACCCGGGGCTAAATAGACGTTTATCGGGACAATTCCCGGAATGTCTCAATTATAGATCGAATCGTTTCCAAACGCTGCCAATACCCACGATAAGCGTTCCGGCATCATTAAACTGAGGTGCTTGGGCAATCCTTGCCGGCTGTGACGATTCTCCGACCCGCTAGATGCTAAACTCTCTCGCTTGGGCGAGGTGTGCGTCAAGTTCCGCTGAATCCGGTTCCGATGACATTGTTAGATTTGCGGATCGTGATGGGGCGTTCAACGGGGGGGATAACATGCGAAATCGATTGCCGATGGGCATTGCGGCGTTGCTGCTGGCGATTATCGCCGCCGGTCCAGCCGCCGCGTTTGAGATAAAACCTAGCCGTCTGGAGGCCTTGGCCGCACGGCAAGACCTGCGCGACCAGGTTTGCATTGCGATGGCCGACGGGCGAATCGGCGTCCAGGAACGGACTGAAATTCTCATCGACGCAAAAAATATCCTCTATCCCGAGGAATACCGGATATTCAAGCGGGCCTTGGACCGGGTGTCGCCGCCTCCGAAAAAGCGTGTCGCGCGACATCTCGTAAAAACCGCCTGGAAGCAGCCGGTGCCCAAGCCACGGCCCACGGCAAAGCCGCCGGCGGAACCGTCGTCGGGACCGGTCATTCCCGCCGGCGCGGTTCTACCCGACCGGATGGCGTCGATCGGCCCCGTGCGGTAAAATCACGCGGATGGTACGACGTCTGGCCGAAAGCGCGCTGTTCTTCCGAGAATACATCCGGCATTTTCATACCACCGGGGCGGTTTTGCCCAGCGGGCGGTTCCTGGCGGCGGCGCTGGCCCGTTTCGTCGCCCAGGGAAAAGGGGACAGGTCCAATTTGTGCGCAGCACCCTCCGGGCCGTTCCGGCAAATTGGACCTGTCCCCTTTTCCCAACCCCGAAGAATCCTCGAGGTCGGTCCCGGCACCGGCGCGGTCACTCGCCGGATCGTCCGCGGCATGGGAAGCGACGACCAACTCGATCTGGTGGAACTCAACGGGACGTTCGTCCGACAACTGGAGCGACGCTTTCGGACCGAGCCGGCCTTTCGGGCGGTCGCCGACCGCGCGCGGATCCACCACTGCCCGATCGAGGAATTGCCGGGCGGCGAGAGCTACGACGCGATCGTCTCCGGCTTGCCGCTGAACAATTTTTCCGTGGCCGACGTGGAACGGATCCTAGCGGTGCTGACCGATCGGTTGGCGCCTCAGGGGATGCTCTCCTTCTTCGAGTACATCGCCGTGCGTCCGGCGCGGGCGCTGCTGGGCGGCCGGGCGGAACGGGTGCGGCTGAGGGCCATCGGCCGGGCAATGAATGCGGTCTTCGACCGGCATGAAATCCGCCGCGACGCCGTCTGGCTGAACGTCCCGCCCGCCTGGGTCCACCACCTGCGGAAATAACCCCCATACGACTACTGCGACACTCCATCCGGCGCCTTCAAGGGGCGAGGGCCGAGAGTTACCACCGTGAAGTCGGACGGCGGATGCTCGGATAGATAAGCGTTGATGCTGCCGCTGGTCAGTTCGTCGATCAACCGGCCCACCTGGTCCAACGTCCGGGCGTAGCCGAGGTGATACCAGTCGCGGGCCAACGACGCGCTGCGGGCCGTGCTCGACTCATGCTGCATTATCAGCGCGCTCTTAATGCGGGACTTCAGACGGTCAAGCTCCGATTCCTCGATCCCTTTGGCCAAACGGGTCAACTCGCCGACGGTAACGTCCAAGGTTTCTTGTGCCCGATCGGCGCCGGTGCCGGCGTAGCAGAACACCGCCCCGCGATGCCAGAGCGTATGATGCGTGGCGTAGACGCTGTAGCAGAGTCCGCGGCGCTCGCGGACCTCGTGAAACAGGCGGGCACTCATTCCGCCGCTGAGTACGCCCACCGCGCCCCACGCCTGAAAGTATTCGCGGTGGCGATAGGGCACGCTCGGATACGCGATGCCGATCTGCGTCTGTTGCGAATCGTGGACGATGTGTTCGTAGCGGACGACGCAGTGCGACTCGTCGATGCCGTCGTCGCCCCCCGGGGACCAATCGCCCAGCAACTGGCCGACCAAGTCTTTCAACCGCTCCCAATCGACCCGTCCGGCGACGCCGAGGATCGTGCCGTTTGGGCAATAATAGCGGTGGAAGTGGCGGCGGACGTCGTCGATGGTCGTTGCCTCCAATGCCTTGCGGTCGCCGTATGAAGGCTGGCCCCAGGGGCGCGGATAGTGCCGCTTGCGCAGCTCGATCATCACCTTATGCGCCGGCTCGTCCTCGACCGCCCGAAGCTCCTGCAGCATGGCCAGCCGACCCGCCTCCAACTGGTCTTCCGGCAGACGCGGGCGGCGCAGCATGTCGGCATAAATCGCCAGCGCCTTGGGCAAGTTCTCGGCCAGCGTGGCGCCGCTGTATCCGGCGTGGGTGCTGGAAACCGACTCGCTCCGCTCGACGCCGAGATTGTCCAGATCGAGGATGAACCGGCGGTTGTCGCGCTCGCCAGCGCCGCGCAGCGCCAACTCGCAGGTGAAACCGCCCAGCCCGCCGCGATCGGCCGGATCGTGGACGCAGCCGGCCGGCAGCAGAAACGTGAACGCGGCCGATTGCAGCCAGTCCATCGGTTCGGCGACCAGCACCAGTCCGTTCGGATATGTGTGGGAGAAGATTGACTGCGTCACGGGGTATTTGCCGTCTCGACGGTTTTGTAGACGGCCCTGATGGTATGAAATCCGACTCTCCTGTAAAGGCGGACGGCGTCGTCGTTATCGGCGGTAACTTCGAGAAACACGCGACGGACGCCGGAGTGCCGAAATCCGGCCAGCGACCGCAACAGTAGATTGGCGCCCAGGCCGCGGCGGCGATACCCGCCGGCGACGCCCAGGTTCTGGATCGCGCCGAATCCGTGCCGGTCGCGGACCCCTTGCACGGTCCCGCAGTATTCCGGCCGCTCCTGTTTGCCCGCCTGACGGACGAGCAGCCAAGTGGCCTCGGGCAGAAAACCGGGTTTGCCGGCGATCTCCGCCATCAGCCGCCGGCACCCGGCATAATCGGCCAGGCACGGGAAGACGTTGGTGTCCATCTCGTCGTGAAAGCTCAGATACTTTGCCCGTGCGAAACAATCCAACAGCGATTCCTCCCACGGCAGGAAAAAGAAACTGTCCGGCAGCGGGCTAGGGGTAAGGTCCCGCCCCGCCAGATTGATTTCCATGCGGAACCGTTTGTAATAGACGAGATCCATATCCCTTAATTTATCGGGGAAAGCGGGGGGGGTCAATTGTCAAACCGACTATCTCGCATGGGCGGCAAAATACGCATTTCGCGTCATTCCAATACCCCCACCTAGTGGTCTGTCCAAGTTGAAATTACGGGTGCCACGGTTGGCTTGTCCAACCGTGTTTCCGGCACTGCTGGACAAGCCAGCAGTGGCACCCAACGTGTAAAGTCGAGATGGACAGAGCACTAGTGCTCTGTCAGGTTAAAATTGACAGGTTGTTGGGGTGGCAGTTGAACTGCCACCCCTGGGTTCGGCAGTACAACTGGCGCACCAGCTAACCTGTCATTTTCAATCTGAAAGACCACTAGTCGGCGCGATACAATTCCCGTCGAACAACAAACTCGCGATTGTAGGAGGCGACTCCAGTCGCCGATTTTCCGTGGTTTTCGCGTCACTATCGGCGTCTGGAGACGCCTCCTATCAACCCGAGTAAACGAAGCGTCTTCAAGTTCACCGCGTCCCAATCTACCCCGTCCTCCTGTCCTTTCGGGGTCTCCAAGTACATGGGAACCTCGCGGAACCGATCGTCGGCCAACAGCAGCCGGAAGGGTTCGAGTCCAAGCTCGCCGCGGCCGATGTGCTCGTGACGGTCGATCCGGCTACCCAACCCGCGTCGGCTGTCGTTCAGGTGAAACGCCCTGATCCGTTCGAGTCCCAACAATCGGTCGAACGCCGCCAAGGTGGCCCGATATTCCTTCTCGGGCGCCAGCGGATAACCCGCCGCAAACACATGGCAGGTATCGAAGCAGAACCCAAGGCGGTCGGGATCGTTCGCGCCGTCGAGGACCGCGGCGAGTTGCTCGAACCGCCAGCCGAGCGAGGTACCCTGGCCGGCAGTGGTTTCCAGCAAACATCGGACTTTCAGGCCGCGCGATTGGGAGTGGATTTCGTCCACCGCCCGGACCACGTTTTTCAGGCCGGTCTTCTCATCGGCGGAAGTGTACGCGCCGGGATGGGTCACGACGAACGGGATCTCAAGCGTTTCGGCCCGGTGCAGTTCGACGACGAAGGCATCGACCGATTTCCGCCACAACGGAGGATCGGGGCTGGCAAGATTGATTAGATAGGAATCGTGGGCAAGCGGATGGGTCAAACCGAGAGAGTCCAGGGCCTCGCGGAACCGTCGCGCCTGTTGGGACGTAATGTCTTTTGCCGCCCATTGGTTGTTGTTTTTCGTAAACAACTGGAGGCAATCGCAGCCGCAGCGGCGGGCGCGCTCGACCGCCTTGTCGTATCCGCCGACGATCGACTGGTGAGCGCCGAGGATGGCCATGCCGCCACGGTATCAGAAATAGGGGCGGGGGGCGAGGGGCGGGGGACGTTGTTTAGCCGCCGCGTCCACGCGACGAAAATTTGCCGCGCCCAATTGTCGCCGTGTACAATGGAGGTGTATACTTGGTTCGGGCCGCAGCCACGTTCGCGGATAATCATTATGTCTTCGTTTTGGTGGATTCCGATTGTCGTCGCTGTTCTGCTGTCAGCGGCGGCTTTATTCCGTAAACCGAGAAAAAAGACTTCGCGGGCAACCGGCCTAACGCGGGCGAAACGGCGGTTCCACGTCCAACGCGAACATCTCGAGGCGCGGTTTCTGCAACTGGCCTCCGCCCGCGCCAACCCCGACGCGCCCCGCTGGGCCGACTGTGCGTTCGACGACGACGTGGCATACGTCCGCAGCCGGAGCACCGGAGAATTGTCGGCCCTGGTGGCGGTCACGCTGGCGATCGAGGATTGCGACGACGATCCACAGGCCGGCACCGCCGTTTTCCGCTTCGACCGCGACCACTGGGAAACCGACGGCCGGGCGATTCTCAATCTCAACCCCGCCGAGGCAATCCAATACTACCGCGACGAGTTGGAGATCGTCGAGGCGGAGATTGCCCATCCGCTTACATAATGCCGCGACCGGTGGTCGCGCATTGCGAAGCCGCAAGCGGATGCGAAGCCGCAAGCGGCTATCCTTTCGCCAACTTCCGCAACACCGTCTGCAAAATGCCGCCGTGGCGATAGTATTCCAGCTCGACCGGCGTGTCGATCCGCGCATCGGCCGTGAATTGCCGGACGGCGCCGTCGTCCGCCGTGGCGTTGATCTTCAACTTGCCGCCGGGGCGAAGCGAATCGTTCAACTCGGGGATGTCGAAGACCTCGTCGCCGGTCAAGCCGAGCGATTCCCACGATTGGCCGTCGGGTAGTTGCAGCGGGAGGATGCCCATGCCCACCAGGTTGCTGCGATGGATGCGCTCGAAGCTGGATGCGATCACCGCGCGGATACCCAGCAGGTACGGTCCCTTGGCGGCCCAGTCGCGGCTGCTGCCGGTCCCATATTCCTTGCCGGCGAGGATAATCGTGGGTACGCCCTCGGCCTTGTACTTCATTGCGGCGTCGTAGATCGACATCGGTTCGCCGTCGGGCAAGTGGCGCGTAACGCCTCCTTCGGTTCCGGGGGCGATCATGTTGCGGATGCGGATGTTCGAGAACGTGCCCCGCACCAATACCCGATCGTTCCCCCGCCTGGCCCCGTAGCTGTTGAAATCGGCCGGCGCGACGCCTAGCTCCTGCAAATACTTTCCGGCCGGACTGGTGACGGGAATCGAACCGGCGGGCGAAATGTGGTCGGTCGTGACCGAATCGCCAAACGCGGCCAACGTCCGAGCGCCGACCAGCGGCTGGATCGGTCCCGGTTCGATAGGTATATCGACCAAAAACGGCGGCTCTTGAACGTAGGTGCTCTCGGCGTCCCACGGGAACAGTTCGCTCTCGGAGACCGCGATGCGGTTCCACGCCTCGCTGGCCTCGAACACGTCGGCGTACCGGGCACGGAACATCTCGGGACTGATCGCCCGCGAAACGGCCTCGGAGATCTCGTCCGAAGTGGGCCATAAGTCTTTCAAGTAGACCGGCCGGCCGTCGCTGCCGGCGCCCAGCGGATCGGTCGTCAGGTCGACGTCCACCGTGCCGGCCAAGGCGTAGGCCACGACCAGCGGCGGGCTGGCCAGGTAGTTCGCTTTCGCCAGTGGATGGATGCGGCCCTCGAAATTGCGGTTGCCGCTGATGACCGCCGCCGCGATGAGTGTTCCATCGTTGATCGCCTTGGTCACTTCCGGCGCCAGCGGTCCGCTGTTGCCGATGCAGGTCATGCAGCCGTAGCCGACGGTGTAGAATCCCAACTCTTCGAGCGGCTTGTCCAAGCCGGCATGGCGCAAGTAGTCGGAAACGACCCGGCTGCCGGGCGACATGCTGGTCTTCACGTGGGGCTTGACCTTCAGTCCCCGCTCGACCGCTTTGCGGGCCAGCAGTCCGGCCGCCAACATCATGCCCGGGTTGCTCGTGTTCGTGCAACTGGCGATCGAGGCGATGACCACCGCGCCGTGACCGAGTTCGCCGTCTCCTTCCACCGGAACGGTTTTCGATACCTGCTCGTCGGAAAGCGCGAAGCCGCGCCGATTCACCGGCAATTGCAACGCGCGGCGGAACGATTGCTTCATCTCGCCCAGCGGAACGCGGTCTTGCGGGCGCTTCGGTCCGGCCAGACTCGGGCCGACGGTCGAAAGATCGAGCGTCAGCACTTTCGTGTAGTTCGGCCGCGGGGCGTCGGCGGCCGAAGCGGACCGGAACAGATTCTGCTCCTTCGTGTATCGCTCGACCAGTTCGACTTCCGCGTCCGTCCGTCCGGTTTCGCGTAGATATGCCAGCGTCTGCTCGTCTACGGGGAAGTATCCCATCGTGGCGCCGTAGTCGGGCGCCATGTTGGCGACCAACGCCCGATCCGCCACCTTCATCGTCGCCATCGCGGAGCCGAAATACTCGACGAACTTGTCCACGACACCCTCGGCGCGGAGGATTTGTGAGATGGTCAAGACCAGGTCCGTGGCCGTGGCGCCGGGCGGCAGTTCGCCGACAAGCTCGAAGCCGACCACCTCCGGGGCGAGCATGTACAACGGCTGGCCGAGCATCATCCCCTCGGCCTCGATTCCGCCCACGCCCCAACCGACCACGCCCAGACCGTTTATCATCGTCGTGTGGCTGTCGGTGCCCACCAGCGTGTCGGGCGAAGCCACCGGCCCCTCGGCGTCGTCGCGCAGGCAGACGCACTTGGCGAGATACTCCAAGTTGACTTGATGGATAATGCCCGTCCCAGGCGGAACGACTCGGAAATTCTTGAACGCCTTCTGTCCCCAGCGCAAGAACTCGTAGCGTTCGCGGTTCCGCTCGAACTCCAAAGCGATGTTCTCGGCCAGCGCCTCGGTCGAGCCGGAGCGGTCCACTTGCACCGAATGGTCGATCACCAGATCGACGGGGACCAGCGGGTTGATCCGCGCGGGGTCGCCGCCGAGCCGCTTCATGGCGCTGCGCATGGCTGCCAGATCGACCACCGCCGGTACGCCGGTGAAGTCCTGGAGAATGACCCGGGCAGGCTTGAAGGGGACTTCGATGGCCTTTTTCCGCTCGGGCTGCCAACCGGCCAGAGCGCGAACATCATCCTCGAATACCAGGTGCCCGTCGCAGTTGCGGAGCACCGATTCCAGCAGCACTCGAATGGAATAAGGCAGTGCGGCGATATTGGTCAGGCCGGCGTCCTCGAGTTTCGACAAACGATAGATTCCCGCCTGGCCGGCGCCTGTGTTGAAAACATCTCGGGCATGAAAGGGGTCGCGCATGGGTCGCTCCGTTATGGTTTTTCAGCCGCTTGCGGCTTCGCATTGAACGGTTTGCGAAGCCGCAAGCGGCTATTCCATGTGTAATCGTAGGCGTTTCGCGTAGGGTGAATTGGGATTGCGTCCAGGGTGCAATGGCCAACCGTCGTATTCCTTGACGAACGGCCATCGCTGTCTGTGAAGCCGCCATTTCGGCGGATTACCGTCAATATAGCCGATCGTACGCCGGATGGAATCGGGGGTGTCGAGAAATACTTTCCAGCCCGGACCGCCCCAAACCGGATGGTCTTCCGACCGCAATCCTTCGTTGCGAAACCGCAAGCGGGTGGCGGACTGCAAGTTTTCGAGCATGGCTTCCGCCTGGTGTCCGTGCTTGCGAATCAGTATGTGAACGTGGTCCGGCATGATCGCGCAGGCGTAGCACGTGTAATTGTGCTCGCGGATTGCATCGGCCAGTGCATCGGCGATCACTGGGAAGTCAGATTGCTTGAATTCAAGTAGTTCGTGTTTGAGCACTCTCCGTGCCGAATCGCGGAATTCACGCACTTCGCGGGCCGAGGGCTGGACTCTCTTGCGGCCGTAGTGTAGCGCCCCCAACTCTCCTATTACGTCGCAGGCAATGGTTTTCGACATGCTTCCGCGGGGATCATTGGGGAGCCAGTATCCGTAGGCGGTCCAGATCAAGTGATATGCGATTACAATCGGTTTCTGCACGGGATCAATCTCCGCTTGCGGCTTCGCAATTCTACTCGGAGACGTTGCGAAGCCGCAAGCGGCTAAAGATTAGAAGGCCAAAAATCCGGCGTCGGAGCGGTGACCGAGACGCGCTGCTTGTCGGTCGGGTGCTGAAACTCCAGCGTCCGAGCGTGCAGGGCAATGGCCAGCCGGCGGGGGTCGTCATACTGCGGGCCGAATGGGATCGACGCCCCGTATTGGAAATCGCCCAATACCGGGTGCCCCCGCGAAGCGACCTGGATGCGGACCTGGTGCGTCCGTCCGGTCTCCAACTCGACCTCCAACCAAGCCCCCGTGTCCGTCTCCGCGATGGTCCGATAGTGGAGCACGGCCAACCGGGCGTCGGGGTGATCGGGCGGCACGACTTCGGCCTGAGGCCGGCCGTAAACCTTTCGCAAATGGTCGCGCCACGTGCCGGCCGGCGGATCGGGACGCCGCTGGACCAAGGCCCAATAGAGCTTTTTAACCGATCGAAGCTCGAATTGCCGGGCCAGACGTTGCGTGGCGCGGCGGCGGAGGCCGAAAACGATGGCCCCCGAGGCCGGCCGGTCGAGCCGGTGGGGAATGCCGAGATACACGTCGCCCGGCCCTTCGGCACGCTCCCGCAGCAACAACTTGATTCGGATCTCGAGGCTGTCGATGCCCGGCGGGGCCTGGGTCGGCAATCCCGGCGGCTTGCACACAACCAGGCACGGCCACTGGTCGAAAAGAATCTCAAATCCCAGTCCCATGTTACACGTATCTGGTCATCAGATAATCGACCAGCCGCGGCGAGAAGCGATTGAGCCGGCAAAGCACCCGCCCCCAACGATAGGGAATGATCTCGTGTTTTCCCTTGCGGATGGCGCGGACCACCTGCCGGGCAACCTCGGCGGCGCTGACCGGCCGGTGCTCGGGCCATTTCGGATCGGCCGTGCGCTCGATTACCCGATCGAAAAATTCGGTCTCCGTCGTGCCGGGACTGACGACCAGCACGTCGATTCCCAGCTTGGTGAACTCGGCGCGGATCGACTCGCTGAAGCCCTGCACGGCGGACTTGCTGGCCGAGTATTCGCTGCTGTAGGGCACGCCGCGATGCCCGAGGATCGAACTGACGTTGACCACGATCGGACGATTGCCTTGTTGCAGCAGCGGCAGCGCGAGCCGGGTCATCTCGACCAGGGCAAAGAAATTCACTTCCATCAGGCGGCGGACCCGCTCGGGGTCGGCGTCGACGAACAAGCCCATCGCCCCGACGCCGGCGTTGTTTACCAAAATGTCCAGGCCGCCGAGCTTCTCTCGGGCGGCGTCGATCGCTTGTTGCCGAACGGCCCTGTCGGTCACGTCGCCGACGACCGCTTCGACCGTTCCCCCGACGGCCGCGATCCGATCGGTTACTTCTCGCAGCCGATCCTCGCGCCGGGCAACGAGGATCAGTCCAACGCCGTGGCGGGCAAGTTCGAGGGCCGTCTCGCGGCCGATGCCGCTCGATGCGCCGGTGACGATCGCGCGAGCGCCGTGTAAGTTGCGTTTCATTGTTGTTGCGGAAGTTGTTCTATAAGGAACAGTTGTGCTGCGAAACCGCAAGCGGCTTGTTGTGCCGATCACTAACCACTAACCACTAGCCCGCGGACGGACGGTGACGGAATCCTCGTTGATCCGCCCAAGATAGTGCTGGGGGATGCGGCAATGGACCGTCATTCTGCCGTCGCGGAATTGCTTTGATAGAATTTCTCCATGAGCGGCGAGATAGGCCATCATCCGCCCGTTATCGACGCTCAGATCGACATCCACGTCGATAAATCCGCGGCTCAGGGTGTCGCTGACGGCCCGCGCAAGGTCCTCGATTCCGATACCGCTCCGCGCGCTGATCGGCACGGCGCCGGGATAGCGTCCCAACAGGCCGTCCAAACGGATGCGGTCGGTCAAGGCGTCGATCTTGTTGATCACCAGCAGCGTGTCCTTCCGTTGGATGCCGATCTCTTCGAGCACGTCGTTGGCGGCGGCTATCTGATCGAAGACGGCGGGGTTGGCGCCGTCGGCCACGTGCAGCAGCAGGTCCGCCTGCCGGGCCTCTTCGAGCGTGGCCTTGAAACTTTCGATCAGATGATGGGGCAAGTGACGAATGAAACCGACCGTGTCGCTCAGCAGCACCGGTCCCCAACCGGGTAGTTGCCACCGCCGCGTGCGGGTGTCGAGCGTGGCGAACAGGGCGTCCTGCACGAACACGTCCGCCCCGGTCAGCGCGTTCATCAGCGTGCTCTTGCCGGCGTTGGTGTAGCCGACCAACGAGACGGTCATCAGGTCGTCCCGCGCGGCGACTTCCCTCTGCTTGCGCCGCTCGATCACCTCCAACTGCCGGTGGAGGTCCTTGATGCGTCGTTCGACCAGGCGGCGGTCTTCTTCCAACTGCGTTTCGCCCGGCCCGCGCAGGCCGACCCCTTTCTTCTGACGCGACAGGTGCGTCCACATCCGCTTCAGCCGCGGCATCGAGTATTCGAGCTGCGCCAACTCGACGGCCAATCTGGCCTGGGCCGTCTGGGCGCGGCCGGCGAAGATGTCGAGGATCAACTCCGTGCGGTCCAATACCTTCAGGCCGATCGCCTTTTCGAGGTTGCGGGTCTGGCCGGGGTTGAGGTCGTTGTCGAAGATCACCAGGTCGGCGTCGTTCGCGGCGGCCAGCCGGCAAAGCTCCTCGACCTTCCCGCTGCCGAGATACGTGGTGGCGTCGGGGACTTCTCGGCGCTGGGTCATCCGGCCGACCACCCTCACGCCGGCCGTGGCGGCAAGCCCCTCCAACTCATTTAACGGCTCGCCGCCGGCCCCCTCCTTCGGCAACAAGACGCCGACCAATACGGCTGCCTCGGCGACCAGGTTCTCAGTGCGGCTCAACTCGTACACGATTTAGAATGTTCTCCAACTCGCTACACGTCAATCAACATCTTCCACCAACAGATGACAATAACTTTCGTAGCGGCGTTCGTCCAGCCGTCCGTCGGCCACGGCGTCCTTGACCGCACATTCTTCCTCGTGGGTATGGGTGCAGTCGGGAAAGCGGCATAAGTTCCCGTATGGCCGCAGATCGCGGAAGAAACCGGCCACCTCCTCGGCCGTCACGTCCCAGGGCTGGAAGCGGCGTATGCCGGGCGTGTCGACCACGAATCCGCCGCCGGCCAGGGAAAACAACCGAGCGGTGGACGTGGTGTGCTTGCCCTTCTCGGTCTCCTCGCTGACCGGCTGCACGTGGAGTTGGAACTTGGGGTCGATGGCGTTCAGCAGGGACGATTTGCCGACGCCGCTTTGCCCGACGACGACGTTTTCCCGTCCCTGGAGCGCGTGGCGGAACCGTTCGACGCCGAAACCGGTCTTCGCACTCAGCAGGAGCACTTCGTATCCCATCCGGCCGTATACACCCGCCAGCGGTTGCAGACCGGCCGGATCGACCAGATCGATTTTGTTGATGCAGATCAAGGGACGGACGCCCCCTTTCTCGGCGGCCATCAGCAGGCGGTCGATGAGATTCGGCTTCAATCGGGGTTCCGCGGCGCTGGTGACGATGGCCAACTGGTCCACATTGGCCACCATAATATGTTGACGTCCGCGAACCGTCCGGCATAAGCACCCGTATCGCGGCTCGACCCGCTCGATCAGCCCCCCCTTGGGATCGGTTTCCTTGACCGGGCGGAACAGCACCCGGTCGCCGGCCGCAACGACGTGGCGCTGATCGGTAGAGAGGGTCTTCAGCAGCCTGCGGGTGGCGCATTGATAGACGCTGCCCGAGGAATCCTCGACCATGCTGATCAGGCCGAGCATGCTTAACACCCGTCCGGGGCGGCAAACCGTTTCGTCCACGTCCAGGTGGATGCCGAGGCCGGGCGTTTCGCCGCCGTCGATTTCCTCGCCGCAGACGGTGCGATGTCGGGCAAGCTCCCCCTTGCCGCTGATCCGCTCACTTTGCAGCGGCGCTTCGTCCTCGAATCCATGCTGCCGGAAACGCCGCGTCCAATCGGAGGTCCGAGGCCGATCGCTGCGGTTCTTGCGGAATTCCGTGCGGATTTTTTTCTTCTTAGCCATCCTAAAGCGGGCTAAGCCCGCAACCCAAAAGAACTTGCAAACATGCGCGCACGGTGCGCAAAAGTTTCGACGTAAGACTCTAAAGCGGGTGATTGCGGAAACGAATGCGGCCGGGATCGTCGTTCGTGATGTCGTAACGTTCCGACGGATCCGGGTCCGACGGGGTTTTCTTGGGGGTAAACTTCCGCTTTTCCAGCCCCGCCCGCTCCAACAGGGACTTGTCAAGAAAGTCTGCGTCGGGCAGATCGGGCGGAGGAGGACCGACTGCGCCGAGGTCGATCGGAGAATACTGCACCTCGTACTTGTGCTTGGCGACCGAGAGAACGTCGCCCGGGTCGATGCGCTTGTCCGTCACCCGGACCCCATTGACCTTTACGCCGTTGCGGCTTTGCAGATCGCGGACATGCCAGTAGCCGCCGTTCACGTTCAACTGGCAATGGTGTGCCGAGACGTTGGAGAAGCGAAGCACGACATCGCAACTCTCGCGCCGTCCGACCAGCAAACTCTTCTTAAGCAAGGGTATCGGATCGCCTCCCCCCACGGGTATAAGTTCGCCGTACATAGAACATTGCCTCTTGTGATGTCTGCCCGAACCGCTAGGATTGAATGGATAATAGCCTTCTTTCAGTGTAGTGGAACATGGATTTTGCGTCAACCGTTTTGGTCCATCGACACGTGTCATCGGAAGACTGGCGATCCGCCGGACTCTTGTATCACAGCCTCAACTTCTTTCACCAGAAGAAGTTTGGCGAAAGGGTTTGGAAGGTAAGCGTCGATGCCGGCTGCACCTGCCCGAACCGCGACGGCACGCTGGCCGCTTGCGGTTGTGTATTTTGCGACCCGGAAAGCTTCAGCCCGAGTCGGCGGCAAAATCTCCCCTCGCCCTCTGGGAGAGGGGCCGGGGGTGAGGGCGTAGAAGAACGTTCATCGTTGCCCTTTCCAATCGGCGATCAGATAGAAGCTGGAATCCGCCGTTTGAGTAGCCGAAATCGGGCACGAAAGTACGTCGCCTACTTCCAGCCGGCCACGAACACCTACGGACCGATCGATCGGCTTCGGCAGGTTTTCCAGGAAGCACTATCGCACCCCGAGGTGGTCGGCCTGGCAATTGGCACCCGCCCCGATTGCGTGGGCGAGGACGTTTTGGACCTGCTCGAGGAACTTGCCGGACGGACCTGGTTGGTCGTCGAGTACGGCTTGCAGACGGTCCACGACCGGACGCTCGATCTGCTCGGCCGCGGACACCACTCCGACGCCTTCAGCGACGCCTACCAGCGGAGCCGGCGTCGGGGACTGAACGTCGGCGTCCACGTGATTCTCGGACTGCCGGGCGAGTCGCGCGACGATATGCTGGCGACCGCCCGGACCTTGGCAAAACTCGACGTCCATTCGATCAAACCGCACAACTTGTATGCCGTCCGGAACACAGTTCTGGCCGATTGGGTAGCCGCCGGTCGGGTCCAACTCCCCGAGTTGCACGAGTATGTCGGATATCTGGTCGATTTTCTGGAACAATTGCCCGGCCGAATCGTCGTCGAACGTCTCTGCGGCGATGCACCGCCGCAGTATCTCGTCGGACCGCAATGGTGTCTGGACAAAGCGGCGGTCCACCGGGCGGTGGAGGCGGAGTTCCGCCGCCGCGGCACCCGGCAGGGGGCATTAGTGGGTAGTGGGTAGTGGGTAGTGGGTAGTGGAGAGTGGAGAGTGGAGAGTGGAGAGTGGAGAGTGGAGAGTGGAGAGTGGAGAGTGGAGAGTGGAGAGTGGAGAGTGGAGAGTGATCGGCGCGAAAAGCCGCTTGCGGCTTCGCAATATATCTCCGAAAAATCGCATACTCTCGCTTGTGGCTTCGCAATTCAACAGAAAGACAGTACAATTGAACGTGGTTTGGAGCGGACCGGACGGCCGCCGGTCTTTTACCGCGGGTCGCCACATCGGCCCATTATGCGGCAAAAGGCTGGAGGAAAGTCCGGGCTCCGTAGGACAAGGTGGTGGGTAACGCCCACCGGCCGAAAGGCCAGGGAAAGTGCAGCAGAAAGCAGACCGCCTCGCGGAAGTTGCGCCCAATGCTTATGTGTTGGAAGGCTACCGTGCGGTAAGGGTGAAACGGTGAGGTAAGAGCTCACCAGCAGGCCGGGTGACCGGCTTGGCTAGGCAAACCCCACTTGGAGCAAGATCAAGCAGGAAGAAGCGGATCGCGGCCGGACGATTCAGTTCGCTCGGCCGTTCCCGCGGGCTGGTCCGGCCCGCTATCGACTTCCGGGTAGATCGCTTGAGGGGCCGAGCAATCGTCCTCCCAGAGAAATGACCGTCGCCATTGCCATTGCGGCGGTGGTACAGAACCCGGCTTACAGGTCCGCTCCGAACCCTATTATACGTTGCACGGAAAGAAGTGAAACATTCTTCTCGGATGGAGAAGATAGTTACACTTCCGGCCGTTCACCGTATACATTACAAGCCCGCCCTACTTCCGCCAGCGCGACTACACGAGCCGCGACCAAATCGGGTAGCCGTTCACGGGGGCTGAGGGCCTGGGAAAAAATAATTTGTCGAATTTGGGTGGCACGTCCCTGAGCGCAGCGAAGGGCGTGGTGAACGACAAAACCACGCCCTTCGCTGCGCTCAGGGACGTGCCACCCTCATTGGAATTCCACCAAGTTATTTCTTCCCGGGCCCTAAGGTAATAGGATGGCGGAAGTTGGTCGGTGAAGGCCGTCAAACAAAAAAACGCGGCCGGGTGCTAACAAAATCGAAAACCAGGCCCCTTGCGACGCCAGATGGGTGAAGATATTTTACCCGTTTTCGCCCCCCGCCGCCTCACAACGACAGTACACCAAACCGCGTTTTTCTCGTGTTTTAGCGATATTTGACAACCGTAGCCGTCAGAGTCGGGGCGACAGGATTTGAACCTGCGACCTCTTGGTCCCGAACCAAGCGCTCTACCAGGCTGAGCCACGCCCCGTGTTGTTCTAAGAACGTGTTCTGAAATCACCCATTTAGCCCGCCGTGAATACACGGCGGGGCGGGTTGACCGCGAAAAACCGCTTGCCCCGGGTGTATTCACCCGGGGCTAAATACGATTGTCTCTATTTACGGACACGCTCTCCGAGCGAAAGGCCGCAAATCAAGCATCCCATAAGACACTTAACATACCTGACCTCGAACCGCCGGTCAACCGCATCTCGCGGTTCGGTAGCGGCTATTTTTTCCCCTGCCGCCGTTGCTGCTGAAAGAAACGGCTGAGGATCTCTCCGCAGGGGGCCGCCAACACGCCGGCGATCGTCTCGACGCGATGGTTCAGCCGAGGGTCGTTCAACATTCGGTAGAGCGAATCCACCGCCCCCGCCTTGGGATCGGCCGCGCCATAGACGACCGTCGGGACGCGAGCCTGGACAATCGCCCCGGCGCACATCGGACAAGGCTCGAGCGTGACGTAGAGCGTGCAGCCGTCCAGCCGCCACGAGCGAAGCGACTCGGCCGCCTGGGTGATGGCGATCATTTCGGCGTGGGCCGTTGGGTCGCGGAGCCGTTCCCGCTGGTTGTGTGCCCGGGCGATCAACCGGCCGTCGTGGACGATCGCCGCGCCGACGGGGACTTCGTCCTCTTGCAGGGCCTGTTGGGCCTCCTCCAAGGCGGTTCGCATGAAATGTTCGTGCATCGTTCGGGCCGCGACCTTTCGGTCGCGGCTTTATGACAGCGCGACTAACGATCACTGAGTTGTGAGGGGCGCAACCGGCGATCGCGGGATTGATATGGTGAACTCCAGCGGCTCGGCCGCGACGTTGGTCCGCACTCCGCCGCCGCCAAATCCCACTACTCGCAGCCGCATCGGTCCGGCCCCAAGTGTATCGGGGGGAATCTCGATTTGGCCTTCGGCGCCGGCCAACTTGCCCACCACTCGGCTGCCGTGAAGCACGATGATTCCCATCGCCCCGGGCGATCGGGCGGCGATGACGATCGGTTTATCGGCGCTTGGCGGCTCTTTTGCGGTCAAGGACGCCTCGATTTTTCGCCCGTGGTTGGACAACCTGACGGGAATGATCAGCCGGCCTTGCGATTCGATCGGCGGCGGTCCGACGGCCACCACTCGAAGCTGGTGATATCCGTCGGCAAGATTCTTGGTGTTCAGCGTAAGAATTCCTCCCGGATGGCACTTGCCCATGCGACGGCCGTCGACGAACAACTCGAAGCGATCGACCGCGGCTTTGTCGGACAACGTGGCGGTCGGTTTGAGCCTGAGTCGACCGCGGACCACCGATCCCGGCTTGACGCCCTCGACCGAAACTTGCGGAATCGCCGCCCAAGGCCGGCAGAGCGGATCGCCCACGATCAGCAATTGGTATGGGCTGGAAACCGACTGATAGAACGCCTCGGCCAGCGTGCATCCCCGGGCGTAATGGACCTGGACCATCGGCGAGGGGAACTTTTGGGCGATGGCGTAGGGTTCGGTGACGGTCCCGCTGGCGCCGGCCGCTCCGTAACGAAGGAACTCGGAGAGCGGCGTCTGGCCGGCTTTTTCGCGCATCACGCCGCCGGAGCTGGTGAAGTGTTCGCAGATCGCTCCGGGCAGGATCGTGCTGCCGGACGCCTTCCAATCGAAGCCGGCCGTGCCCATCACAACCCCTTGCACGTCGTCCTTTTTCGGCGGGACGGTCCCCTGGATGATTTCGGCGGCCACGCCAAGTTCATTCAGCTCGCGCACCGCCGAGGGAAACAGTCCGTGGCGGACTTTCGAGCGGATGTTGTCGTTCTCGACGAAGTAGATCGTCCCTTTCGGATGGATCCCGTCGGCCTCCGCGCTTCGCCGGAGATAGTGAAGCACTTCATCGACCGAATTGCCGCGCCCGGCCGTAACGCCGAGCATCGTCGAAAGAAAGTAGCGTTGCCCTCCGGAGCGGACGACTTCCCCTTGCCGATTGAACAGCCGGTTGGCGCGGAAGCCGATGGTCGGCGAGTCGTTCTGCCCGGCCGCCGACTGGGGCATGTAGCGATTGCTATGCGGTTCAAAATAGGCCGGACTACCCGCCAGCACCGGCTGCCAGAGGTAGGTCAGCCCGTTGAGCGAGCCGACCGGCGTGAGTTGCTTGGGCCACTCGGGCTTTGGCGGCGGTTTCTTTTCGTCTTGCTTGTCTTCTGTTTTTTCCGACTCTTCTTTATCGGGGGGCGGCGCCGCTCGTTTCATCTCTTCGGCAAACTTGCGGACGTCGCTCTTCAACGAGATGCCCCAAGGGAAATCGCTGGAGTAGATCACGTAGTCTATCTGGTCGGCCAGACGTTGATCCTGGATCGCCCGGAGCACGGGCACAAGAATCAGCCGGCGGAAGGTGTCGACGTCGGCCGTCTGGTTTTTCGTGTCCCAGGGGAGAAAGAGCAGATTATCGTCCGGGATGTTCCGCAGTTGGGCGTAATGGTTGGCGATGGTCAGCGAGGCGAGGCTACGCGGATTGACCACCAGCAACACGTTTTCCGGCCCCCCGCCCGCCGCGGCGAACGTCGTCCAGCCGGCGGCGCACAAAGCCGCGAAAATAAAGAGAGATCGTTTAGCCGGCGTGCTTGCACACCGTTTCGCGTGGCGGGGAAGAACTGACATTTAGGTTATTTTACTCGATTCAGGACGACTTGGACAGTATTTGATGGGAGTGAAGTTACGGAGGGTAATACTTGCAGATGTTACTCTTGGCTGGTAGAATAGAAGAGTATGCCAACCATACTGAGAGTAGGCCGTTACCGTTTCGTTTTCTTTAGCAACGAGGGCAACGAACCCCCGCACATTCACGCCAAGGCCGGTCGCGACGAAGCAAAGTTTTGGCTGGATCCAATCAGACTGGCGGTCAATTACGGTTTCAAGGCTCACGAGTTGAACGAGATCGAGAGAATTATAATCGAACATCGAACCAAATTGCTGGGAGCTTGGCATGAACACCTTGACAGATAAACAGTCGGATTCCAGGGTTACGTTTCGCCGCGCGTATCGGCCGACTTCCGCGCTGGCGAAAGACGTGCGATTTGACGACGAAATGATGCATGTTACGCTCACCGACGGGCGCATCATCTGCGTGCCAATTATTTGGTTTCCGCTTCTGCGGGAGGCTAAACCGAAGCAAAGAGAGAATTGCGAAATCGGCGGTGGAGGCGTTAGCCTCCACTGGCCGGAAATCGACGAAGACATCTCCGTGGCCGGTTTGCTCGACGGGGCCGACTGGCAGTCCACGTGAAGCCGTCTGGTCTTTACCTCAACATCCGCCCTTCCAGCGGCGTGACGTGCCGGGCCATGACGTGGCCGGCGCGCTGCTCGGGCATGTAGCCGCGGGTGCCGTTCACTCCAACCTGTTGGCCGAGATAATCGTGCAGGTTCACTCCCGGCGCGGGCGTGACGTAGCAGAGCACTTCGTTCGACCGGCTCATCAGCGCGTAGCGCGGCGCGCCGAGCTTCGGCGATTCCACCCGCGTCAGCCGGCCCACGCCGTCGAAACGTCCGTCGGTCTCGACTAGCGCCGACGAATCCTTGCCGAACTCATCTTTCGGCCGCAGCCTGGCCCAAATCCGGCTCTCGCGGTCGGTCCGATCGCGCATCGCAAGCACGGCGTCCTGTCGTTGTTTGATGTCGTCGAAGCGGGCAATCCGGTTGGCCAGCAGCCGGGCGCGGCCCCGCTCGACCGCCGTCCGAGCCTGGTCCAACAACATGTTCGTCCGTTCCCTCAAGTCGTCGAACGTCCAGACGGTCGGCTCCTCGATGACCATTACCGATAGCTCCAACTCGATGCGTTCGAGTTCCGTCTTGAACTCCTCGGGCTTAAGCGACCGCGGCCGGGCCGATCTGGTCTGCAACGATTCGCGGTCCGGGGGCGGGAAATCGGCGTCTCTGTGTTCCCGTTCCTCGGCAGCCGGACCGGCAGAGGGACGTTCCGGTTCGTCACGCCCGCTGCGGTTGCGCCGGATGCCGTCGTGGGGATACTCGGCGTCGAGGTATTTGCCGGAGACCCAGCGGAACTCACCCGAGGGGGGAGCGATCTTGAACCATGCTTCACCGTCGCGCGGTCCTTCAAGAATCTCGACCACTTCGCCCTTCTGCAGCCGCACCTGGATCACGTCCCGGATGTCGCTGAAGCGGCTCCCCACCCGCGCCGACACGCCGTCGTCGGTCACCACGGCCAGGTTGTCGCCGGTCGGATGGAGAAATCGGCCGGAAACCCAAGTAAAACTCCTTTCGACGGGTCGAATTGCGCACCAGCCGCCGGGGTCGTGGCGATAGACCTCGACCGCCCGGCCCCGTTTGAGTTTGTCGGTCGGATAGTAGTTTTGCCCCGGCCCGCTACGGACGTATACGTCCTCGGCGGTCACGAACGCCTTGTAGGGAAGCGTCTGTTCCCCGCCGGCTGGGGATACGAGTAGGGCTTGGGAACACAGAAAAACGGCGACGAGCGGATGCATCGGTATGCCTCCCGGCCGAAAAACGGTGCGAGATCAATGTTGGACGAGAATTGCGACAAGACAAGCCGCGGACTTGTAGCGGATAACTGCCGGCGATTCAAGGGCAATTGGCGGTAAATGAACGCCGTTTTGCGTCTCGATTCTCCATTGACGCAATCGGGGGGGACGCATAGACTGAAGAAGGAGAATTCAAGCACGACGTTATGGGAGACTTGTTATGGCGACCGATCAAATGCCGTCTACTAATCGCGTCAAATTGGTGGTCGAACACGTCGAAGACGGATACATCGCCTATCCCTTGGGCATGAAAGGCGTGGTCGTCGGTCAAGGAGACTCTTATCAGGAGGCATTGGCCGACGTGACTTCGGCCATCCGGGCGTACGTGAATGAGTTCGGGATCGAATGTCTTTCCGAAGCCAGCCCGGCATCCGAGGCGTTCATCGCCGAGGCTGAAGTTCCGTAGGCCGGGTCGTGACCCGGCACGTTTTGCTCAACAACGACCACCGATTGCATGCGATCGCCGGGTTGCAACCCGGCCTACGGTTGACGGCGGGCGATTCAAGGGCAATTGGCGTTTGCCGATACCGGCAAAAATGGGTAAAATCGCCGTTTCACTGTTTCGCCGCATGGACGCGGCGGCTAAACGTAGAAGGTCGGAGTCTGTTATGCCCCGCTATAATCCCGCGGTTATCGAGCCGAAATGGCAAAAGTATTGGGAAAAGAACCGGACGTTCGCGTGCCCCAGATTGCCCAAGGGACGCAAGCTGTACGTTCTGGATATGTTCCCGTATCCCAGCGGCGACGGCCTGCACGTCGGCCACCCCGAGGGCTACACCGCCACCGACATCGTCTGCCGCTATAATCGGATGAAGGGCGTCAGCGTGATGCATCCGATGGGCTGGGACGCCTTCGGTCTGCCCGCCGAGCAGCACGCTAAGAAAACCGGCACCCCGCCGCGCGAGACCACCGAGAAGAACATCGCCAACTTCCGCCGACAGTTGCGGATGCTCGGCTTCTCCTACGATTGGGACCGGGAGCTGGCCACGACCGACTTGAACTACTTCCGCTGGACGCAGTGGATTTTCTTGGTGCTGTACGACACCTGGTTCGACCAGTCCGAGCAGCGGGGCCGGCCGATCGCCGAGTTGCCGATTCCCGAGGAAGTCGAGGCGGAAGGCGAAGCGGCCCCCGAACGCTACCGCGACGAGCACCGTCTGGCCTATCAGATCGAGGCCCCGGTCAACTGGTGTCCGGCCCTGGGCACGGTGTTGGCCAACGAGGAGGTCGTCGGCGGGGTGAGCGAGCGGGGCGGCCACATGGTCGTCCGCACGAAGCTTCGCCAGTGGATGCTGCGGATCACCGCCTACGCCGACCGGCTGGAGAAGGACCTCGATCGGCTCGACTGGTCCGAGGGGATCAAGCTCTTGCAGCGCAACTGGATCGGTCGCAGCACCGGCGCGGAGGTAGATTTCTTTATTGGCGATAGACTACCGCTTGCGGTTTCGCAACAAGAAGAATACGAGGCGTGGAAGCGGCGGCGCTCCAAAACCGGCTTTCCCAAGAAGCCCGGCAACGATATGTTGCGCATCTACACCACACGGGCCGACACCCTCTTCGGCGCCACCTACATGGTTCTCGCGCCCGAGCATCCGTTCGTCGAGCGGCTGACCGCGCCCGAGCAGCGCGAGGCGGTCCGCGCGTATTGCGAACAGGCGGCGCGGAAGAGCGATTTGGACCGCACCGACCTGGCCAAGGAGAAGACCGGCGTATGGACCGGCTCGTACGCCGTGAATCCGGTCAACGGCGAATCGATTCCGATCTGGGTGGCCGATTACGTGTTGATCAGCTACGGCACCGGCGCGATCATGGCCGTGCCGGCCCACGACACCCGCGACTTCGAGTTCGCCGAGCAGTTCGACCTGCCGATACGCGCAGTATTAAAAGCGTCACGACGCTATTTCGGTTGGGGATACGTTGACGTCCGACCCTTGTCTGAATGGCACAGGCAGCAGGAATCCGGAGAGATATGCTTTACGGGAGACGAATCCAAAATTCGCATATGCCAAAGTGAAGTCGAGTTGTTGGATCCAAGTATTTCGATCAACTCCGGCCCGTACAACGACCTGCCGACGGCCGAGTTCAAGCGTAAGATAGCCGAAGACCTGGCCGCACAGGGCATCGGCCGCGCGGCGGTAAACTACAAGCTCCGCGACTGGCTCTTCAGCCGGCAGCACTTCTGGGGCGAGCCGTTCCCGCTGCTGCACGAACTGGACGACGACGGCCGGCCGACCGGACGGGTGCGGGCCTTGGCCCCGAGCGAATTGCCGCTCGATCTGCCGGCCGAGATGGCCTTCGACGCCGACCACGATCGGCCCGAGCCGCCGCTGGACAAGGCCCCGGACGATTGGCTCTACGTCACTATCGACGGCCGTCGGTACAAGCGCGAGACGAACACCATGCCGCAATGGGCCGGCTCCTGTTGGTACTACCTGCGGTTCCTCGATCCGAAGAACGCCCGGGCGCTGGTCGATCCGCAAGTCGAGAAGGCGTGGATGCCGGTCGATCTGTACGTTGGCGGGGCGGAACACGCCGTGCTGCACCTGCTCTACGCCCGGTTCTGGCACAAAGTCCTCTTCGACCGCGGGCACGTCGGCGGCGACGAGCCGTTCCAGAAACTGGTCAACCAGGGGATGATTCTAGGGGAGAACGGCGAGAAGATGTCGAAGAGCCGCGGCAACGCGGTCAATCCCGACGAGGTGGTGCGGGAATACGGGGCCGACTCGCTGAGGCTCTTCGAGATGTTTATGGGCCCGCTCGAGGCGGTAAAGCCCTGGAGCATGGACGGCGTGAGCGGAGTCCGCGGCTTTCTCGACCGCGTCTGGCGGATGATCGTCGACGAACGGGCGGAGACGATGCAACTTAATCCGGCCGTGCAAGTCGTCAAGCCGAGCGCCGAGCAGAACCGCGTGTTGCACAAGACGATCAAGGCGGTCACCGCCGACCTGGATCGGATGTCGTTCAACACGGCCATCTCGCGGATGATGGAGTTTACAAACTTCTTCCTCAAGCAGGAGCCGCGCCCTCGGGCGGCGATGGAGAAGCTCGTTCTGCTGCTTTCGCCGTTTGCGCCGCACGCGGCCGAGGAACTTTGGGCCGCGCTGGGACACGATGAGTCATTGGCCTTTCCCCCCTGGCCCGAGTTCGACGAAGCGGCGATCAAGGAAGACACGATCGAGGTGCCGGTCCAGATCGGCGGGAAGCTGCGCGGCCGGATTCAGGTCCCCGCCGAGGCCGACAAGGCGGCGTTGGAGTCGGCCGCCCGCGCCGAGCCGAAGATCGCCGAGCTTCTGGCCGGCAAGACGGTGGTCAAGGCGATCGTCGTGCCCGGCCGGATGGTGAACTTCGTGGTGAAGTAATAGTGCCCGACTCGTTTAACCCGGAGCCAACGGCGACGGTGGGATAGCGCGAGACCTCCCCGTCGCCGTTGGCTCCGGGTTAAACGATTAAGAGGAATTAGAAAGTAAACACGCCGCTGTCGCTGCCGGCCGGGCGTTGTTTGCGCAAGTGTGCCATAATCGAAGAGATGGCCCGAAGATTCGCGCGTGCGGCGGCCGCCAAGTCGCCCGATCGGGCGGCGGCCGTCGATTGGGCCAACAGCCCGTCGAAGCGCGCCCAATCGACCGCCCAATTTTCGCTCATCGAAGCGTCTCGAAGCTGGCGGACGATCTCGGCCAGCCGGGCCAGGAGGTCTGAGTTCGGCGCGGCGTCGCACTGGACGTAGGGGCCGCGACCGAAGCGTCGCCGATCGAGCTCGGATTTCCGGCCGCCGCCGTAGCGTTGCTGGAGCGCCGCCGCGCCCGCCCCGACGGCCACCAGGAGGCTTATCAACGCCATCGCCGGATGCTCAAGCATGAGCAGCCCGACGGCGGCCAGCGAGGCGGCGCCCAACAGAGTCCAGACCAGCGGATGGATCGGCCGGACATTGGCCGCGACGGATGACGCCGGTTGATCGGACCCGCCGGCTTGGGCCACTTGCGGTCCCAAAACCCGTGCCACGACGGCCGTGATGTTGTCCGGCCCGCCGCGAAGGCAGGCCAAATCGATCAGCGTTTGTGCCGCTTCGGCCGGCGGCAGACAGCCGAGCACCATACCTATTTCGTCGTCCTTCACCTGGTTCGACAACCCATCGCTGCAGAGCAGAAAGGTGTCGCCCGCCTGCACCTGAAAAGGCCCCTCGAGGTCTACCTGCACCGTGGGGCTGGGGCCTAGCGAGCGGGTGATGATGTTTTTCGAGATGTAGCCGGCGGCCTCCGCCTCGGGCGAATGGCCGGACGCCTGCATCTCCCAGACCAGGCTGTGGTCGAAGGTCAACTGCTCGATCCGGCTGCCGCGGAGCCGATACGCGCGGCTGTCGCCGACGTGCGCCACCAAGGCCCCGGCGGGCAACAACAGCAGCGCGGTGGTGGTCGTGCCCATCCCGCGGAAATCGGGACTCGCCTGACCGCGGGTGTGTATCTGGCGGTTGGCCTCCAAAACGGCCGAAAGAACCGCCTCCGGCGGCGACTGATCGAGCAGCTTCCGGTAGGTCAGCGAAACGACGTCGGCGGCGATTTTGCTGGCCAACTCGCCGGCGGCGTGGGCGCCCATGCCGTCGGCTACAATAAGCAAATGGCCGCGGCGCTCGAAATCACCCTGATCGCCGGCCAGCGCGACGCAGTATGAGTCCTGGTTGTTCGCCCGGCGCAGACCGATATCGCTTAGCGCGGCATGTTCGAGGCAGTGGCTCCAGGTGTCCGTCGGGTGGTCCATATCTGCAAGTATAGCTGTCACTTTGTGGAACCACCAGTCCGGTTGGGGGGCGGAATCGCGGAATTTCGGCCTAGTCATGACCTCCGCCGCCGATTATACTCCTGCCTCGCCGCTGTTGGTGTTTCTCAAATCTTCTCTTGGCGACGTCGTAATGTTGGAAGCTCGTCGCGGTCGATTTCCCGCTTGCACCCGCGTCCCGGCCGGCTGGACCCTGCTGGGGCTGGCGTTTTTCGCCGTGTGCTTTTGCGGCTGCGTACATCGGCGGATGACCGTCCGCACCAATCCACCCGGCGCGTTGCTCTACGTGGACGATTACGAGATCGGGACCACGCCCGTCTCGACCAGCTTCACATATTACGGGAAGCGGAAAATCCGCTTGGTTAAGGACGGCTATGAAACGCTCACGGTGATGCAGGACATTCCGTCGCCGTGGTACGAGGTTCCGCCGCTGGATTTCGTGGCGGAGAATTTCGTGCCCGGCCATATCCGCGACCAGCGGGTGTTGGACTATCAACTCAGGCCGCAAGCGGTCGTTCCCACCGAGCAATTGCTCTCGCGTGCCGAAAACCTCCGCCGCGGCATGCACTCGGCCACGTGTACGGCCACGCAACCGCCGGCGGGAGGCGTTCGCGGCCCCGCGGCCATTCCGCCGTCGGCCGCGCCGGAAATGATCCCGGTCCCCGAGGGCGTCGGCGGCCAGCCCGTCCATCCCCTCCCGCCACGTTGAACGCGGAATCCGGTAGGTTATGCTTCAGCATAACAATCGCGATGCTTTATTCACTGATGGCTCGGTGGATGTTATGCTAAAGCATAACCTACGGAACTTTGAACGAAATTTGACGACTGGAGTCGTCTCTAACATTACTCCGCGAATTGATTGCTCATGGGACGCCGCGCGCTGAGAAAGATCGATCCATCGATCGACCTGAGCGGGCACCTGAAAAACTTCGACCAGTTGCCGCGCCCCTGGGACGCCGCGGCGCTGTTCGGACGCGATGCGCCGCTGGAGGTCGAAGTCGGCTCGGGAAAAGGTCTGTTTCTGCGCAGCGCCGCCGTTGGCCGGCCGGAGACCGATTTCCTGGGCATCGAAGTCGCGCAGAAGTATGCCCGGTTCGCCGCGGCGGGCTTGGTCAAGGCCGGCGTGCAAAACGCGCTGATGGTCCATGGCGACGCCCTGCGCGTGTTCCACGAACTGTTGCCCGATCGGTCGCTGGCGGCCGTCCACGTCTACTTTCCCGACCCGTGGTGG
This sequence comes from Planctomycetota bacterium, assembly GCA_018897395.1. Lineage (GTDB taxonomy): Bacteria > Planctomycetota > Planctomycetia > Pirellulales > Thermoguttaceae > JAHIKV01. Next base: position 33,052 of record JAHIKV010000064.1, read on the forward strand.
AAGAAGCGGCACCGACGGCGGCGCGTCATGTGCGAGTCGTTTCTGTGCGACGTCGAGCGGACGTTGCTCCCCGGCGGATCGCTCCACTTCTGGACCGACGTGGAGGAGTATTTTCAGGCCACATTGGAACTGCTGGCGGCGCACACCTCGCTGACCGGCCCGCTGCCGGCGCCGGAAACACCCGCCGAGCACGACATGGACTACCGCACCCATTTCGAGCGTCGAGTGCGAAAAGCCGCCGAGCCGGTCCATCGGGCGGAGTTCAGAAAGCCCTGAATGGGGCTTGCCATTTTGGGTACGAACAAAGGTGTCAGGAACCATTGTTTTATCCTGAATTGCAATAACAAAGGTTCCTGACACCATTTTCATCATTCTCCCTAGGCGGACTCTGGAGCACGAGGTATAATAGCAATGGCCTTGGCAACAGGAGAAGTCACGATGGACTGGCGCGATCGCATTACCGTTGACCCGGCCGTCTGCCACGGGCAGGCGTGTATCAAAGGGACACGCATCATGGTGGCAGTGGTGCTCGATAACCTCGCCGCCGGCCTGGGGACAGATGAAATTCTACAGAGCTATCCGTCGTTGACGGCGGAGGATGTCCAGGCCGCGATGGCCTATGCTGCCGATCTTGCCCGTGAACGCATGGTTCCCTTGGGTGCATGATGCTCAAGTTCAAGGTGGATGAGAACCTGCCCACCGAGGCGGCCGGCTTGCTTGCCGGCGCCGGCCACGATGCCGTGACCGTCAGGAACCAACGCATGGTTGGGCAGTCCGACACCAATGTGGCGGCGGTCTGCCGGCATGAAGGACGCGTGGTGGTAACGCTCGACCTGGACTTCGCCGACATTCGCGCTTATCCGCCGGCCGACTTCGCAGGGATCATTGTGCTTCGACTGACCTTGCTCGACAAGTTCCATGTGCTGTCGGTTCTGCAACGCCTGCTGCCGGTCCTGGAACATGAACCGCTCGTGGACAAAGAAAACGGGACAGGTCTAATTACCCCAATAATTAGACCTGTCCCGTTTTTCAGTCGTTTTTCAGTCCTAAACAGAACGAGCCGCGGCAGTCGAGTGCGGCGGCTCGTTGTGGTTGGTCAGGTACGGCGGGTTGTTTCTCTCGGCGCGATCACCCGTTGAGACGGCCGCGGTCGACGATCTGGCGGATCGCCTGCCGGTTCTCGGGCGACCAGGGCTGCCGACCAACCGGCACTCTGCGCCGCCGCCAAACCCTCATCCCCAACCAGCTTCCCGCCCCAAGCAAACACCACACCAGCACGCTGGCCGGCTCGGGGATAGGCGCGCTTAACGGATTACTCCAATTTACGTTGTCGCTGACTGCATTGCCCGAACTTAACGCCACGCCGTAAAATCCGCTAGGACCGAGGGGATCGCCCCACCAGTTATACGTCGCATCAACATCTGCGCTCGTATACGATTCCACTCCAAAAATACCGTTACCTGTAATGTTGTTATAGTTAATGGAGTAGCCGGAACCGTCCGTGTTACCTCCAACTACGACGCCGCAATACGGATTATCCGTGAGGTAGTTGCCCACAATGCTCAAGCCAGCTACAACCTCGCCGGAATAATTGGGCACTTCAATACCATGATACTGGTTGTCATGGATACTATTCCCCGTAACGGTAAAGGTGGTGCCATTGCCTCTGAGTTGCAAGCCGTGATAGGTGCCGAAGATTTCGTTGTCGGTAATTATCGCACTACCAAACGCTGCAATACCTTCGTAAAAGGTGTTGGATATTGTGTTGCCAGTTATGGTCGTGCTGCTGCCCGGATGCAGATAGATGCCCTTATTAGTGGCAATATCCTTGATAGCATTGTTGGAGATGGTTGCTTCACCCTCATTTCTAATGCCCTCCCAGGATGTATTCGCGATGGTGTTGCCGTCAATCAGGATGCCGGTAGCCCCCGCGTAGACGAAGATGCCATGGCCTGAAGACGTACTGGGGGTGTTTTGTATGATGCAGTTGCTGATTGTCGTGAAATGGGCAACGGGTCCGACGATAATTCGTCCGCCGCTGTTGGCAGTGGCGCTTCCAATCACCAAGTCGTTTAGCATCACGCCTGGAGCAGTAATCGAATAGGGCAGACCATCACTGCGGGTCAGAATGGTTCCGCCACCCGATGCACCATTAATCGTAACGCTTTTGCCTATACTGTTGGTATAGGTCCAGACGCTACCGGTCCAATATCCGGCAGTAATATCATTGTGGTACGTGCCGGCGGCCACATTTATTGTGTCGCCGGTAGCGGCGGCGGCGGTGATCGCATCCATGATGGTGGTGTGATCGTAACTTCCTCCAGGGCCGACGGTAATAATGGCTGCCCCAGCCGGGCCTGCCGCCATCGCGACCAATCCCGCGACCGCTACCAGTACTGCAACCTTAGAACGTTTCATCTCACTGTCCTCTAAGAAAAGATTTGTTGTGTTCGCCTCGCCGTCGTGCCGCAAAGACGTTTCCGCGGCTGTGATTACTCCGGGAGGCGATACTGCACTTGTTCTTTCTACAAGCCTATAGCCCGCCGAACCCCAAATCGTGACAAAACGAAAAGAACGGAATTGGCTCTGAAGGGGGGGTCGCGATATGCACCTTGCCAGATACCGGGGGTTCGTCTCCCCCGTTGCGTGGGATGCCCGGTCGGCCTCAGTCCGCATTCGTAGCTGGATTCGCAAGAATTCAGCCGTAGCTGGATTCGCAAGAATTCAGCCGGAGTTGGGGTGGACGGCCTTTTCCCCTCTGAACTCTTGCGAGTTCAGCTACAAGAGAGTCACGATGAATACAAAACCGTAGTTGGATTCGCAAGAATTCAGCCGGAGTTGGGGTGGACGGCCTTTTCCCCTCTGAACTCTTGCGAGTTCAGCTACAAGGGACGATTCTCGGAAATGCGTGAATAGCCACGTCCGTGGCGACAACGCCGGAGGCCGGAAGGAACTACGGAACTTGTTGTTCCCCGCCGGTTTGGCTGCTACAGTACCGACAAGGAGTTCCGCGTTCGTAGCTGGATTCGCAAGAATTCAGCCGGAGTTGGATTCGCAAGAATTCAGCCGGAGTTGGGGTGGACGGCCTTTTCCCCTCTGAACTCTTGCGAGTTCAGCTACGAGAGCAGCTACGAGAGAATCACGATGAATACAAAACGCCATGACTATCTGAAACGACTGCCGCCGGAATACTACCGTGGACAGGCTTACGTACACTGGTCGCTCACGATGGAAGATCGTAAAACGGGCTGGCTCATTCCGATCTTCTATTACAAGTATCGCGAGATTCTCACACACACCGCGTTTCGCTTCGGGCTGTGCTGTCCCATTTACTGCTGCATGCCGGATCACATTCACATGCTCTGGGTGGGAATCCTCGATCACTGCGATCAGCGAAAAGCGATGCGATACTTCCGTGGACAGTTGAATCCGGTGCTGGAAAAACTCGAGACGCGGTTTCAACGCCAGCCCTATGACCACGTGCTACGCGAAGAAGAACGAGAGAGTACGCCGTTCGAGGAAGTTGCCGAATACATCGCGAGAAATCCCGAACGGCGTGGGCTCGTGCCGCCCGATGGTTTTGCGAGGTATTCCTACACCGGTTGTCTCGTTCCAGGATATCCTGAACTCATGCCGTTCAAAGAAGGCTACTGGGACCGGTTCTGGCGGATTTATTCACACCTGACGGCCAACGGTCTACACGTCGAAACACGAGAAGAATCGAAGGACTGACGTAGCTGGATTCGCAAGAATTCAGCCGTAGCTGGATTCGCAAGAATTCAGATGGGGTTGGATTCGCAAGAATTCAGCCGGAGTTGGGGCGGTGGCGTTTTCCCCTCTGAACTCTTGCGAGTTCAGCTACGATCCAAGAATTGAAAATTATTGCCGATGTGCTGGTACGTTTCACGCACCCTACGACTGCGATGCTTGTCAGCAAAGGGGGAGCAGTGGTCTGTCGGGAGACTTCGGGTTCGGAACGAGTTGCTTCCCCTGGGTAGAAATATGCCAATCCATTTCCTCAAGCGGCACTGCCCCAAGAAGCGGCTCCGCACCGTGTGGGAGTTCGATCGCTCGGACCTGGCAGGAACGTCCTTGAACGGAAATGTCGACAATTCCGAAAACCCTGTACGTGTGTTCGCCACCGTCGGCAGTGTACACCTGCACCTCGCCGGTTTCCTGCAGTTTGAGACGCTCAATCAGGTCTGTCGGGATGGCAAGCTCTGCTGCGCCCGTGTCAACAAGGGCATCGCAACCGACATCCTCTCCCCTGCGGTCTTCAGGAAGAAACTGATTTTGCCAATTTCGCAACACGACCGGCACACGAAATACGCCCATGATGAACCTCCAAACTCTTACAGAAAGATACCTCAGGCCTCACGCCCGAAGAACCGCAGCAGCTTCTTACGGATGCGATGGGTGAGTTGCCGGGCGTTGGCCGACAGTGGTTCGCGGCCCCCCCCCCCCGCTGGCAGGGTGCCCCGCGAGATGATCCTCGTAGAACTCCCTTTCGCCGGCAGTAAGAGTTTGCACGAACTCCCCCATTGTGGCGGTCATTTGGGCGTCGTCGGCCGGCTGATGCGGCGGTCTTCCGCCGAGGGCGATCCGCTCGCGCCTCCGCCGGCGGCACTGGCGCCGGAAGTGCCGGCGAACCTCGCTCTTGGCCACAGTCCGCAGGAAGGTGATCAGCCGGGCCCCTCGCCGGGGATCGTAGCGGGCAAGAAGCTTGCCGTCGTTTTCGATCAGGTCGTACCAGACCCGGGCGGCGATCTCATCGACCAGGTTCGGGTCGGCGTGATCGGGGCCCAGCATGACCTTGATCGAGACCAGCAGCGGCCGATGGCACTGGGCATAAAACTCTTCCCAGGCGGCCGGCTCGCCCGCCAGACATCGCTTGGCCAAGCGTGAGTCCGCCACGAGAAGGTCGTGCTTGGCGCCATTGGCGCCGGCCCGGTGCGGGTTTTCTACCTCTGCCGGCTTGGGGTCGGTGCAGGGGGGCGTTTCGAGTTGTGGCTCTGGTGCTTGCATGGTGCGTCACGCGGTGTAGAAGCCCGTTGGTGCTGCGTGCGTTTTGTACGCCCCAAGCACGATAGTGCCAAAATGTGGGGCCAAGCAAACCTCTATTATGGGGACGCGTACGGCCGTTGTCAAATGCCGAGGCCGGAAAAAGCACCGGGAGTGGAAAGCGGGACAGGTCCGGTTTTGAGAGGATAGGGTGCTTTATAAATCTCCCATATCGCCAATAACGGACCTGTCCCGCTTTTCCGCCGCCTGCCGATCCTTGCGGAGAACGGGATTTGTCGGCAAAATATGGGGGGGGCTTGGTTCCCGCTCCGCATCGGATGCGCGGGGAACCGCGGCAAAACGCTTCTGAGAACGCCCCGAAATAGTTCATTTAGCCCGCCGTGAATACACGGCGGGGAGAATTTTTGGTTCCCGGCAACGCGTTGTGCCCCGGGTGTATTCACCCGGGGCTAAATACGGTTGTTTTAATTCATAGACACGCTCCGAGGCCATTTTCCATAGAGGGGAAGGGATGGCTACATGCTGGCGAAGCTGAAAACCTTTTCATTGTTGGGCATCGACGCGCTGCCGGTCGTGGTGGAAGTCGACGTCTCGCCGGCCGGACTGCCGAAGACCGTCCTGGTCGGACTGCCCGAGGCGGCCGTCAAGGAAAGCACGCACCGGGTGGAACGGGCATTGGTCAACTCCGGCTTTCAGCGGCCGCAAAACCGCGTGGTCATCAACCTTGCACCCGCCGATCTGCCCAAGGAGGCAGCGTCCTTCGACTTGCCCATCGCGTTGGGGATCCTTGCCGGCAGCGGGCAGATCGCCGCCGAGCGGCTCGACCAGTATGCGGCGGTCGGCGAGTTGGCCCTCGACGGCATGACCCGCGCCGCCAAAGGGGCGCTGTCGATGTCGATAGCCGCCGCCGAGCAGGACGGGCTGCGGGGACTGCTCGTCCCCAGCCTCAGCGCGGCCGAGGCGGCAGTGGTCGAAGGCGTGGATATCATTCCCATCTCCAGCCTGGCCCAGGCCGTGGCGTTTTTGTCCGGCGAGATCGAGATCGAGCCGCAACCCTCGCGGCTCGACGAGCTTTTCCGCACGCTTTCGACCTATGAAGTCGATTTTGCCGACGTTCGCGGCCAAGAGACGGCCAAGCGGGCGCTGGTGATCGCAGCCGGCGGCGGGCACAACCTGTTGATGATCGGTCCGCCCGGCTCGGGCAAGACGATGTTGGCCAAGCGGGTGCCCACCATCCTGCCCGACCTGACGCCCGTCGAGTCGATCGAAACCACGCGCATCTACAGTGCGGTGGGCCGATTGAAGCCGGGCCAGCCCCTGCTGGCGGTCCGGCCGTTCCGCGCGCCGCACCACACGATCAGCAACGCCGGCCTGGTCGGCGGCGGCTCGACGCCCTCGCCCGGCGAAATCAGCCTCTCGCACAACGGCGTGCTGTTTCTCGACGAGTTGCCCGAGTTCAGCCGGCAGACGCTCGAAGTGCTGCGTCAACCGCTGGAGGACGGCACGGTGACGATCGCTCGGGCGCTGAACAGCACGACCTTTCCGGCCAATTTCATGCTGATCGCGGCGTTGAATCCTTGTCCGTGCGGCTATCGCGGCGACACGCGGCGGAACTGCAATTGCACGCCGCCGCAGATAGACCGCTACATGAGCAAGATTTCGGGGCCGCTGCTGGACCGGATAGACATCCACATCGAGGTGCCGTCGGTGGCGTATCGAGACCTCTCGGGCGGGACGCCTGGGACCGCCAGTTCTGAGCTGCGCGACCAGGTGGCCACGGCCCGCGCGGCGCAGGCCGCCCGCTTCGACGGCGGCCGGACCCGCTACAACGCCGACATGTCGCACCGCCAGACCCGCCAGTTTTGCCGGTTGGACGAGGAGTGTCAGAACATCCTGAAATCGGCGATGACCGAGCTTGGGCTTTCGGCCCGCGCCCACGACAAGGTCCTTCGCGTCGCCCGCACGATCGCCGACCTCGACCGCAGCGAGGCCATCCGCCCGCAACACCTGAACGAGGCGACCAACTACCGTATGCTGGACCGGCAATTGTGGACGTGAGGAGGCGTGATCGTGGTTGCCCTGAAGGAATTTTCTTGGGAAAGGATGGTTGCGGCCGTGGAAGACGTTCGCCAACGAGCATGTCGCGCAACCAGTGCGCTACGGCAGGCCGGCATTCCCCACCGGCTGCGTCCGGCGGGGTGAAAAAAAACGCCGCGATTCCCCCCGCGAACGCAGTCGCGGGGCGTTTCACCACACTTTTCTCTCGTTCCGACGCTCTGCGTGGGAACCAGGAACGGGGGACGCTCCGCGTCGGTATTGTCCCCAATAGCCGTCCTTTGGCAACGGTTGGCAAGCGGCGCGGCGTATGCTACGATCAAGAATACTCAAGGAAAAAGGACCTCGATGGATCATTCCCCCGCCGATTCGCCCCCCTCCCCGCCTCAACGTCGTTGGCAGCCGCTCGAAGGCATCGACTGTCGCGTAGTTGGAGTTCTGGCCGAAAAGGCCAAGACCACCCCCGACGGATACCCGATGAGTCTGAACGCCATCCGCACCGGCTGCAACCAGAAGAGCAACCGCCGGCCGTTGATGGAGTTGGAATCGGACGAGGTGGAGGAGTCGCTCGATCGGCTCCGAAGCGTCGGCGCGGTGGGGTTGGTCGAGGGCTACGGCCGCGTGCAAAAGTACCGCCATTACCTCTACGAATGGCTGAGCGTCGACAAGGTCGAGTTGGCCGTGATGACCGAATTGCTGCTGCGCGGCGAGCAGACGGTCGGCGAGCTTCGCGCCCGCGCCGCCCGCATGGAGCCGATCGCCGATCAGGCCGCCCTCCGGCCGGTGCTCGACTCGTTGAAGTCGAAGGGGTTGGTAATCGACCTGACGCCGGAGGGCCGCGGGCAAGTGGTCGGCCACGCGCTGTACACGCCGCGCGAAATGAAGTCGTTGCGAAGCAGGCATCGAGGATGCGCGGCGACGGGAACGCCGGCCGAACAACCGCCGAGCCGCACGGTCCCGGCGGCCGCTTCGCCCGAGCCGCCGGCCGATTCCGTCGGAATCGACCGCTTTATCCAGGAACTCTCGGACATCCGAGAACAGATGGCCCAAACCCGCCGAGAATTGGACGAGCTTCGCGCTTGCCAGTCCCGAACTTCGGACGAACTGCTCGCCCTGAAAAAATCGTTGGGCGAGTAGCGTGAGGGTGGCACGTCCCTGAGCGCAGCGAAGGGCGTGGTTTGGTCGTTCACCACGCCCTTCGCTGCGATCAGGGACGTGCCACCCAGTCGTTGGGCGAGTGAACTACAACTTGACGGTCCATCGGTTCGGGCCGGTTTTTCTTAAGTGGAATCGGTGCTCGACCCGTCCTTCCCGGTCTTGCACGACGATCCGGTACTCGCCGTGAAAGCCGCAGAACTCGAATCTGCCTTCGGCGTCGGTCTTGCCTTCGGCCTCTGTTTTCCACTCTTTGGAGATTATATGTTTTAGCCGGCGATAGACCGGCTTGGGCGTCAGGTCGGCGCGCAACAGGCCGCCGGCGGCGCGCCACGCGCCCCGGTCGCACAAGTCCCACCAGGTGATCGCGCGAACGGCCGGATGGGCAAAACAGACGCGGTAGAACTTTTCCGCGTATTCGGCCTGGGTCGCTTCGTCCCAAACGCCTCGGCGATGGGAGCCGACGATCTTTTCGCCGCCCGAGGCGGGCGTGAACTCCGTAATGTGCAACTCCTTGCCCAGTTCGGCGTACCGGTCGAGAATCTCCCAAACCCGATTCAGCGGGAACCACATTCCGGCCGGCTCGTGGGCCTGGATGCCCACGGCGTCGAACGGCACGTCTCGTCGCTCGGCGGCGCGGAGCAGATTGAAGAAAAGCGGCCGGCCGTCGGCCAGCACGTGGCAGTCGTTGACGATCAGGCAGGCCGACGGATCGGCCCCGCATGCCCAACGATACGGCTCGTCGATCTTCGGCTGCGGGTGATGGGTCGGCTCGTTGACCACCTCCCAGAAGTCGATCTTGCCGCGGTAGCGTTCCATGATGTCCACGACCCGTTGCCGTTGGAGATTGGCCGGGGGGAGGCCGTCGGACCAGATGGGTATTCCCGCCTCGTCGCCCCACAGCAGCGGATGCCCCTTGATGCGAATCCCGCGCGGGCGGCACCACTGGACAACCTTGTCGGTATATGCGTAATCCGGCCGTCCCCGCCGGCGTTCATAGCTGCGCCAATAGAACGCGGTCGTGGCGTAGTTGAACATTCCCTCGAATCGCTCTTTGTAGGCGGCGTCCAGGGTTGGCTCCTCGAAACGGTCGAACATGTAGATGTTGCATCCGAAGAGGAAGTCGTGCCGCGTCTGTTCGGCCCGCACCTTCGCGCCGGGGACCGGCTTGCCCGAAGCGTCCAGCACTTGGACGGCGGCCGGCGATTTGCGGTTTTTCTCGATCCGTTCTCGGCAGCGGTCCAAAACTGCCTCCTCTCGCCGGCGGCAGACCTTGGCCATTTCCTCCAGCGGCACGACGGTCGGGTCGGCCGCGCCCGGCGGAGCAGTGATGGTGATTCTGTCGAGATAGAGGTTCCGGTCTTCGTCGGCCGTCAGCCGATCGTTGAGAAAGGCGGCGGCAATTTCGTGGTCGCCGGCGGTCAGGCCCGCTTGCAAGCGGTAGTCGGCCATTTCGCCGCGCGAGACGGTTGCGGCCGCCACCGCCCGGCCGTTGACCAGCAGGGCCATTTCGGGCCAAACGCCTTCGGCCGGACTGCCCGCGGCGCGGACGACCACCTGGTAAGTTCCCGTGCGAGCGATTCGGAGATATTGTCCGACGCGGCCGTTCGACCAGAGGTTCCAAACGCCGCCGTCGATCGGGCCGCCGACGGTCCGCAGCGGCGCTTCCCCGGCAATAATCACGGTATCCGCGAGAGCAGCCGTGCCCATCATGCCGAGCACGAGCGAGACGACAATTCGATACATGGATTCCGCTCCTCTGTAGTTTCTGTTGCGGAAAGGTAGGGTGGGTCGAGCGCAGCGAGCCCCACCATGTGAATTCGTCTTAAAATTGGTGGGGCTCGCTGCGCTCGACCCACCCTACACTACCGTCAATCGACGACCGGCTCCGGCAATTCACCGCGTTTCCGCGTCATCAGTTGTTCGGGCGGTTGCCGCGAGGGCGTCTGGTCGGGCAAGGTGAAGAAGAACGTGGTCCCCTGGCCGGCGACCGAATCGAGCCAAATCCGCCCTCCGTGGCGCTCGACGATCTTCTTGCAGATCGCCAAACCGATGCCCGTGCCGGGATACTCGCGTCCTTGCAGCCGTTGGAAAGTCTGAAAGACGCGGTCGAAATGTTCCTCCGCGACGCCGATCCCGTTGTCTTCCACGGCGAACCGCCAGCCCTCATCCACCCGGGTAGCCGTCACGCGCATCCGCGGCGCTTCGTCGCGGCGGAACTTGATGGCGTTGCCCAGCAGGTTCTGGAAGAGTTGCACCAACTGGGTCTGATCGCCGGTGACCGTGGGCATCGGGCCGATCTCGATCCGCACCTCTTGCGTGCGAATCAAGGACTCCAGGTTGGCCGTCGTCTGGATCATGACCGATCGCATGTCGACCGGCTGGAGCGGTCCCCGCGAGCGGCCTGCCCGCGAGTATTCCAAGATATCCTCGATCAGGCGGCTCATCCGCGCGGCGCTGCCTACAATCTGAGCCAGGTACTCGTGGGCAGTCAAGTCGAGGCGGTCGTGGAATTCCTCTTCGATCAATTGGCAATAGCCCGAGATCGTCAGCAACGGAGAGCGCAGGTCGTGGGCGACCACCGAAGCGAAGGTCTCCAACTCGCGATTGCTGCGGGCGAGTTCCTCGGTCCGGTCGGCCACCGCTCGTTCGAGGTCCAATGCGTAGCGTCCGACGCGTTCGTGGCACGCCCGATGGACGTGGCGCAACAACTCGCTGCGATCGCTCAGTTTTTCCAAGTAGGCGAAGGCCCCAAGATGCAGCGCTTCCTTGATCGAGTCGTAGGAGGCGACGCCCGTGTAAATTATCACCCGGACGTGATCGTCGAAAGCATGGATTTGCTCCAGCAGTTGGGTGCCGCTGAGGTCGGGCAGCCGGTGGTCCACCACGGCCACGCCGAAATCCCGTTCCCGGACGTGTTCCAGGGCTTCTCGGGCCGATCCGCAGCCGATCACCTGAAATCCCTCGCGCTGAAGGATATCACAGAGCAAATTCAACTCGGCTGCGTTGTCTTCCACGATCAAAACGTGGGAAAAACGGTCCGCGGGCACCGCCGATCCTCCCAAAAAAGCGAAGGGTTACCGTTTATTGAGTGTCAGATAACTAATCTGCACTTTCTGAAAAAATGCCCATTCTTCCCAAATTGAATCGCGCGATCCGTTTACCCGAGTTGTTTGCGTCCGGCAACCGCTGGACTTTGCCTGCTGACAATGCTTTCGACGCCAAGTCGATTGTCAGACGTGGTGA
>JAHIKV010000065.1 GCA_018897395.1 Planctomycetota bacterium
CGGCACCCGCCGCGACCGCTTGGGCTGCCGAGCGAAGTCTGGATTAACCCTCCGGCCGATGGGCCGGAACCCCGTATGCTACAACTACCGCGCGACACTAATTTCGTACCGCAGTTGTCTCAAACCCGTTGACACGTTCCGAAACAATCTGAACAGGAATACACATCGAAGTAGCGAAACCCATCGCAGTTCACATGTTAACAATCCAGCCAAATCTGGAGAGTCCGAAACTTCAGTCTGCGCTGAGGGTCTTGGGTTGCAAATTCCGAAACCTCCGCCTCGCTTCCTGGTGGGGATCGTTTCAGGAAATCCGCAAGGGTAGGAACCTTGCTTTCATCAGAAGACTCTGAAGTAGTGTTCATTGCCCGGTCTCCTCCCCATAACCTTCAGTCGCCCGAACGGAACTTCTGACCGCTATCCGCTCTTTCATTCCCCGTTGCCCGTTCGCCTTTACTACCCCAGCTACCAATCAGAGGCCAGCATACCGGCAGCATCCCTTCCACGCCAGCACCGCGGACTTCTTGCCTCCCGAGCCGGTTTCCGTCATGCCGGCGGAAAAATCTTGTGAAGGTAGCCCCAGGGTAGCCCCGCAATCGACCTCACCTTTAGGCCAACAAAGAAGCCTTGCGTAACTCTTTGTCACGCAAGGCTTTCTGAGTGGAGGATAGGGGGCTCGAACCCCTGACCTTCTGGATGCCATCCAGACGCTCTCCCAACTGAGCTAATCCCCCGCAGCCGGCCCAGGACGGCTCAACGCCGGCCCTCGACCGATAACGTAAGCCGATAAGTTATCGGCATTCCGCCCGAGTGTCAAGAAGCGGGGTGTGATTTCCGGCGAGGGGGCGCGGCAATTCTCTTAGAGGCTGTCCGAAAAGTAACCACTGTGATAACAAGGACTTATGACAGCGGCTCCGCAGTGTTTGTGTGGCCATACTCCCAGAAACACGGCAAAATCGGCCCTTGGCAAAATACGCAGGATTGTCGCAAGTCCTTTCCCAGTAAGCAGATCGTTTTCGGACAGCCTCTTAGAACGTGTTTGGAAAGCCGGCATTTGTGGTCCCCTCTCCCGAAGGGAGAGGGAACCAATCGTTCCTGGTTCCCACGCAGAGAGGTCGTGAATTTTTCGGCCGATTGACGAGGCGTGCGACGTAAGTCCTTATTTCTCGTCGTTTTCCCAACCAAGAATAAGGACTTACGTCAACGATTTCACCAGTCGTCGAAAAATTCACATTCTCAGAGCGTGGGAACGAGAGGCGCGACAGCGATGGGGCTGCTTTCCCGGCTTTACACGCAGGAGGCTGTTTGGGTATCCTTTGCCGCCCTGAATCGGCAAGCGGCCGCCTTTCATGCCCCGGCTTATCGAGGACCCTTTTTATGTGCCAATTTTCCATGATGATTCTGATAGCGGCTATCGGAGCGTTGCCCAATGCCGATGCCCGGCCGGACGGCGCCGAACCGGGAACCGGCGCGGATTTCCGCATCGACAACGCGGTCTATCTCGGCGAAGGCAAAGAACCGTTGTGCCGGAGCACCACGATCTTTCACGAAGGCGTGGTTTACGATTGCATGAGGGCGCCGTCGGAAACGATCGTCTTCGACATGTCCGCCGGCCGGTTCATTCTCTTGAACCTGAAGAACCGGACTCGCGCCGAGTTGACCACGGGCGAGGTGGCGTCGTTCGCCGACCGCTTGCAAGAGGTGGCCGCCAGGAGTCCCGATCCGCTGGTAAAATTTCTTGCCGCGCCGAAGTTTCGGGAACACGTCGATCGAGCTTCCGGCACGTTGACACTCGACAGTCCGCTGGTCGTCTACCGGTTGACGCTGTTGCCCGAGCAAGACCCGCGCGTGGTGGCGCAGTATCACGAGTTTTCGGACTGGTACGCGCGGTTGAACGCACTGTTGTCGCCCGGTTCGCGTCCGCCTTTCGGACGGCTGGTGGTCAACGCGGCTTTGGCGCAGCGGAAGGCGACGGCGTCGAAAGTGATGCTGACGCTTTCGTCCGACGGCAAGTCGGACCGTGAGCCGATCACGATCCGCAGCGAGCACCGCCTGGTCCGCCCGCTGACACGGGTCGATCTGGAGCGCGTCGATCAGGCGCGGAAGCAGATGGTCGGCTTCAAGCCAGTCCGTTTTGTGGAATATCGTAAGACGGACCTTCGTTGACCGACCGGGAGGATGCATCCCGCGCTTAGAGAGCGCTCATAAATAACTTGAACAAATTGATATTGCCCCATCAGGCGGATTGTGCGATGAAAAGGGCATGCAGGATGCACAAGTCATTGCACGGATTCGACGAAAGTATCGGGCCTTGGAACCGGAACTGGACGA
>JAHIKV010000066.1 GCA_018897395.1 Planctomycetota bacterium
CAAGTAGATTTCCTTTGGCTGGCGGCGTCCGGCGGGTTGTATCTGCTCGGCACGCTGCCATTCGCCCTGTTTTGGCATCGCACCCTGCGAACGCTTGGGCAACGAGTAAGATTCGGCAAGACGGTCCGTGCGTACTACATCGGACACCTCGGAAAATACGTCCCCGGCAAGGCAATGGTTGTCGTTCTCCGCGCGGGTCTGCTTCGCGGTCCCGGAGTAGACGCTTCACTGGCCGTGGCGAGTATCTTCTACGAAACGCTCATGATGATGTCCACCGGCGCGCTGCTGGCGGCGTCCATCGCGGCCTTCTGGTTCCGCGGACAGCCGCTGTTGTTTTGGACGGCGTTGGGGATCATGGCCGTCGCCGGGCTGCCCACGCTACCGCCGATTTTCAAACGCCTCGTTCGATTGGCAGGCGTCGGCAGAATGAACCCCGCCACGGTGGAGAAATTGGATAACCTCGGCTATGGAACCGTAATCCTCGGCTGGGCGCTGAATGCCATTGGATGGGCTATACTTGGATTGAGTTTTTGGGCCGTGCTGCGGGCAATGGGTTTAGGAGAAAACAATCCCTTCGGGCAGTTCCACCTCTACACCGCCGCCGTCTCGCTGGCTACCGTGGCGGGGTTCATCTCGATGATGCCGGGCGGGGCCGTGGTCAGAGAGGCGGTGCTGACCGAACTTATGGCACCATACTTAGGAGGGGGTGCGGCGCTGATCGGCGCGATCCTGCTCCGATTGGTGTGGCTGGTGGCGGAGATGGTTATTTCGGGTATCCTGTATCTTGGCGGGAGGTGTTGGGGCGGCAGTTGTTCTGCCGACCCGAATCGCAATCCATAGGGGCGGCAGTGTAACTGCCACCCCAACAGCAAATTGCGAAACCGCAAGCGGAATACGACGTTTTGCAGCCAATCAAACCGCTCACCATTTTATTCTACTGACCTCTGACCTCTGACCCCTGACCTCTGTCCTCTGCCCTCTGACCTCCGACCTCCGACCCACCCATGTTGTCCGTCGTCATTCCCGTATTCAACGAAGCCGAATCTTTGGAGGCTCTCTGGCACGAGCTGTCAGAGGTGGCCGCGTCCGAGGGGTATGACCTGGACGTGGTGTTCATCGACGATGGTTCGACCGATGGCTCGTGGGATACGATCGGCCGTTTGGCCGAGGCCGACCGGCGGGTGAGCGGGATACGCTTCCGCCGCAACTTCGGCAAGGCGGCCGCACTGAGCGCCGGTTTCGAGCAGGCCCGCGGCGATCTGGTGATGACCCTCGACGCCGATCTTCAAGACGACCCGCGCGAGATTCCCCGCTTTCTGGCCGAAATGGAAAAAAATCTCGACGTGGTCAGCGGATGGAAAAAGGTCCGGCACGATCCCTGGCACAAGGTCCTGCCGTCGCGGGTGTTCAATTGGATGGTCAGCCGTTTGACGGGCGTGTGGCTGCACGACCACAACTGCGGCATGAAGTGCTACCGCCGCGAGGTCTTCGAGGAAGTGCGGCTCTACGGCGAGTTGCATCGGTTCGTGCCGGTGCTGGCTGCCGCCCGAGGATTCCGCGTCGGCGAGATCGTCATCAACCACCGGCCGCGCGAGTTCGGCCGCTCGAAATACGGAGTGAGCCGGATCATCAAGGGCTTTTTGGACCTTTTGACCGTCAAATTCCTCACCGGCTTCGGCCAGCGTCCCCAGCACCTGTTGGGCACGATCGGCATTGGATCGTTCTTGCTCGGTGCGTTGGGGTTGATCTATTTGGCGGCCCTCTGGATCATTTCACGCGTGGAGATGTTTGGCATGGATCCGGTCCATCTTCAACAACGCCCCGCCGTGCTCTATTCAGTCGGTTTGATGTTGCTGGGAAGCCAACTGATGTCGGTTGGTTTTCTGGCTGAATTGTTTATCGCTTACCAAGCCCCGGACCGCCGGGGCTATTCGATCCGCGAACGCACCCCGCCTGGACAATGAACGATTTTACATCTAATCCCCATAATGTAGCACGGCCGCCCTCGGCTGTGCCGGATGAGAAATCTTTATCCGCCCCCGATAATTTTCACGGCCGAGGGCGGCCGTGCCACAAGAATAGCGACTCTGCCTCCGCCTTCCGCTGGAGCGTTTATTTTCTGTTGATCTGCATCTCCGTCGGTGCGATGCTGGGCCGTATTCTGGCGGTCGATTCGGTCGACAGGGCCGGCTTGGAAAAATACCGCCTGGCGAAGGTAGAAGGCACGCTGGAAAAAAAGAGGGCCGCCCTGGAGGAAAAAGGCGTCTCCGGCGAGAAACTCGAGCGGGAACTCGACCGGACCGAGGCCAAGTTGCGACGCAGCGCAGTTTTGCGGCGGCCGTTCCTCAGCGCCAACGACCGCAGCCGGTGGTGTACGGTCCGAGCGCTGGTCGAAGAGGACATGCGCACCCCGGGCGCGCCTTACGCCATCGACAAGGTGATCCAGGAGCCGAACTGGGACACCATCGACATGGTCAAGCACGACGGCCGCCTCTATTCGAGCAAGCCGCCGCTGCTGCCGACGCTGATGGCGGCCGTCTATTGGCCCGTCCATCGGCTGACCGGCGCAAACTTGGGCGACCACCCGCACGAGATCGGCCGCTTCATGCTGGTTTTGTTCAACGTCGTTCCCCTGGTAATTTACTTCCTGCTGTTGGCCCGGTTGGTCGAGCGTTTCGGGACGACCGACTGGGGGCGGATGTTCGTGATGGCGGCCTGTTGTTTCGGCACTTTCTTGACGACTTTCGCCGTGGTGATCAACAACCACCTGCCGGCGGCGGTCTGTGCGTTGGCGGCCGTGTACGCCACCGCTCGCATCTGGTTCGACGATGAGCGCCGGCTGCGCTATTTCGTCGTTGCCGGATTGTTCGCCGCGTTGGCGGCGGCCAACGAGTTGCCCGCCATGTCGCTGCCGGCGGCGTTGGGCGTGGCGTTGTTGTTCAAGGCGCCGCGGCCGACGCTGCTGGCGTTTGTCCCGGCCGTGCTGTTGGTGGCGGCGGGGTTTTTCGGCACGAATTGGATCGCCCACGGCACGCTCAAGCCGCCCTACGCACATCGCGGCGGTGAAGGGGAAGACAACTGGTACGAATACACCTACGAACGGAACGGCAGAACCATCGAAAGCTATTGGATGAGCCACTGGAAGAACACGAAGGGCCTCGACAAGGGTGAAGAGTCGCAAACCGTCTACGCCCTGAACGTGTTGGTTGGTCACCACGGCATCTTCAGTCTGACGCCCGTCTGGTTGCTGAGTTTCGCCGGCATGGGCGCGTGGATGTTGCGCAGGGGCGATCCTCGGTTGCGGTGGGGCGCGGCCGGCGTGGCTGCGATCTCGCTGGCCTGCCTGGCGTTCTATCTGGGCCAACCGGTAACCAACCGGAACTACGGCGGAGTGACCTGTGGGTTGCGGTGGATGTTTTGGCTCGCGCCGCTGTGGTTGCTTGTGATGCTGCCCGCGGTCGATTTTCTCGCCTCTCGTCGATGGACCCGCGGCCTGTCGCTGGCGTTGCTGGCCTTTTCGGTACTCTCGGTCAGCTACCCGACGTGGAACCCCTGGACGCATCCCTGGTTGATGGATTTTTCGCAGTACATGGGTTGGGGGCAGTAATGGTCGCGCCAGTCGTCGAAGCCAATCTGAACGACCCGGTGGTGCAGCACATGCGCAAGGAAGTTGCTCGGCTGCACGTCGGCCATACGGTGGGAGAAACTTTGGCCGAGCTGCGCCGTCGGCCGCCGCCGGCGCGGATTGTCTATTTCTACGTGGTCGACGATGAGAACCGGCTGAAGGGCGTGATTCCCACGCGATCGCTGTTGCTGAGTCCACCCGAGGCCCGTATCGCCGAAATCATGCTGCCCAGCGTGGTTGCGGTACCGGTCGGCGCAACGGTGCTCGATGCCTGCGAGTTTTTCGTGCTGCACCGATTCCTGGCCTTTCCCGTAGTCGATTCCGAGCAGCGGCTGGTCGGTGCGATCGACGTGGAACTTTATACCGACGAGCTGCTCGAGTTGAGCGGTGGCATTAACGACGATCTATTTCAATTGGTGGGTGTGCATCTGGCCCGGGCGCGCCAGCCGGGCACGGCGGCCGCCTTCCGCACGCGGTTTCCCTGGCTGGTCTGCAACATCGCGGGCGGAATCGCCGCGGCGATGCTCAGCGGAATCTTCCGCGAACAACTCGAACGGGCCGTGGCACTGGTCCTGTTCATTCCCGTCGTTCTGGCGCTGGCCGAGAGCGTCAGCATCCAATCGGTCAGTCTGGCGTTGCAGTTGCTTCACGGCCGGTCGCCGTCGTGGGCATTGATTCTGAAAAAGCTGCGGCGCGAGTTTCTCATCGGGTTGATGCTCGGCGCGGCCGGCGGTTTGGTCGTGGGGACGGCGGCCCTCGCCTGGCTCGGCCAGCCACGCTTGGCGCTAAGCGTGTTGGGCGGAATCGCCGCCGGCGTGACCGCTTCCGCCGTGCTCGGCGCCGCCACCCCAAACCTGCTCCGCCGCTTCAAGCTCGATCCGCAAGTCGCCGCCGGGCCGATCGTTTTGGCCGCCACCGACCTGATAACTTTGCTCTGCTATTTCAACGTCGCACGATGGCTATTACCATGATTACGTCCAAGCAAATACCGCGAACTGTGACGGTTGCGGACGGCGGCGAGACCGCCGGTCGCGGCTTTTTGGGACATATTCTTGCATCCGTTTTGGTGTTGGCCTTAGTTGTGTTCCAGCAAAAAAACGCCGTCTTGTTCGCTGCCGAATCGACGCCTACGCTTGTCGTCCCGCGCAGCGGCGTCTCATTGCAGATAGCGGCCACGGCGGAACGAATTCAGAATGTCGCGGGTAGCCGGCAACTCGTCGAAATGGGCGGAGAGCGGGCAACAGTGCCGGCACAATGGTCGCCCGCGATGGCCGACGACGGTTCCGCCGCAACCGAGCGATATCGGCTTCTCGCCACTATCCCGCCGGCCAAGACCGGCGCAGGACCAAGACGGTTTAAACTGCAACAAGTACAGCGGCAATCCGGCGGCGACGCCGCGCTAAAATTGTCCGAGTTGGACTCGAAATCGCTTCGGGTGGACGACGGCGAGAAGCCCGTGTTGGTCTACAACCACGGCGAGATAATTTCTTCCCGCGTTCCGAAGCACGACTCTCGTCGCAGCCGGGCCTGCTACGTCCATCCCGTCTGGGGAATCAACGGCGAGGTGTTGACCGACGATTTCCCCGCGGACCACTACCATCACCACGGCGTCTTCTGGACATGGCCGCACGTGGAGATTGCGGGCAAGGAGTACGACCTCTGGACCGGCTCGAACATCCGCCAAAAATTTGTTCGCTGGATTCACCGCCGGGCAGGCCACGTCGCCGCCGTCGTGGCCGTGGAGAACGGCTGGTTCGTGGGCGAGAAGAAAGTGATGATCGAACGGCTGTGGCTGCGCACCTACCGGGCATCGAACGACGCCCGCGCGCTGGACTTCGAGTTCGTCTGGATCCCCGTCGGCCGACCGGTCACCCTTCGCGGCGCGGGGGAGAAGAGTTACGGCGGCTTGACGATGCGGCTGGCGGTCCGCTTGGAAAAGGAAGCAACGATTACCGTTCCGAGCGGTCCGGCGAAGGAAGACCTGACCAATACCCGGCTTCCGTGGGCCGACCTGACGTATCCATTTGCCGGCGCGGCGGACCGCAGCGGCGCGGCATTGTTCGTCGATCCCGCCCATCCCGACTACCCACCCACCTGGCTCGTGCGGCACTACGGCGTGTTGTGCATCGGCTGGCCGGGCGTGAAAGGGAAGACTTTTCCGCCGGGCGAGCCGATCCGGCTGAACTACCGCGTCTGGATCCACAAAGCCGTCGTCGGCCAGTGCAAACTGCAACGCGCCTACCAAGGTTATGCCGAGACGGCGAAGGTGCGCTGGGAATAATGTGACGGTCGGCGGCTTGCGGTCAGCTTACGCGACACTGCCGCAGGGCTTCGTAGGCCGCCACGGCGACGCTGACCGATAGATTCAAGCTGCGGGCTTCGGCCTTCATCGGGATACGGAGGCAGCGGTCCGCGTGCTTCTCGATAAGTCCGCCGGGCAGCCCCGCCGATTCGCCGCCGAAGACCAACCCGTCGCCGGGCAGGAAAACGGCTTCCGTGTATTTCCGCACGGCATGTTTGGTGAAGAGCCAAAGTCGACTGCCGGCCAATCGACCCTCGAGCGCGGCCCAATCGTCCATCACATCGTAATCCAGGTGTTGCCAATAGTCCAACCCGGCGCGGCGCAGCCGGCGGTCCTCCAGCCGGAACCCCAAGGGGCGCACCAACCATAACTTTGCCCCCAACGCCACGCAGGTCCGGCCCACGTTGCCGGTGTTCTCGGGTATCTCCGGCTGATGGAGAACGATGTGAATGAGCGGGGAAAACACCGACTAACGACACTGTAACGAGTAAAGGAAAGTAGGGTGGGACAAGCGAAGCGCAGTCCCACCATGATTTATGAGCACTATTGCGGCTTTTGGTGGGACTGCGCTTCGCTTGTCCCACCCTACTTTCTACTTTTCTGAATTCCCACCCGGCGAATTAAGATTGCTGCGTTTCGTCCGCTCCCTCTTCGACCACCGACGGCACGACCCAAACCTTCACTTCCGCGTTGATTTCCTGGCCGAGGTGAATCGAGATGGTGTACAGACCAAGCTCCTTGAGCGGACCTTCCAGCCGGACCTGGTCCGCGGCGATGTGGAAGTTGTTGCGTTTCAGGGCGTTTGCCACCTCGGTCGCGCCGACCGATCCGTAGAGGTGCCCTTCGTCATTGGCGTTGGCTTCGATGGTGATACTCTGCCGTGCCAGGTCCGCCGCCAGTGATTGCAACCCGGCCAGTCGGGCCTTCTCGATCGCCTCGATTTCCGCCCGGTGGTTGTCGACCATCCGTTTGTGATGATCGGTGGCGATGGTTGCCAGCCCTTGCGGGATCAGGTAGTTCATGGCGTAGCCGCGTTTGACTTCGACCACGTCGCCCTGTTTTCCCAGGTACTCGACCGGCCAGATCAGCAGCAACTCGATGCCGCCGTGCGGCCCTTTGGGCAGCCGCTTGGTTCGATGAGGAACGGTTGGCTTCTTTGTTGACTTCGCCTTGACCATCGGCATGTTTGCCTTCTTGTATTCAATAAATGATATGTTCGTATGCACG
>JAHIKV010000010.1 GCA_018897395.1 Planctomycetota bacterium
CATCGTTTGGCAAGCTCAACCGATTCGGAATTTCCACTACATCGACTTTCCGCCGCCGACCGTCCGAAACCATTGAACTTACGTCGCTTTTTCAAGAAAACCGACCCCAAATCTTACACAGCACCGTAACTTGGGCTAGTGGTCTGTCCATCTCGACTTTACACGTTGGGTGCCACTGCTGGCTTGTCCAGCAGTGCCGGAAACACGGTTGGACAAGCCAACCGTGGCACCCGTAATTTCAACTTGGACAGACCACTAGCCGCCGTGCCTTCTGCTCAGTCGGACGGTGAGCGCCACCATAAGATAAGCCGCGCCGGCGATTAGCACGATCACCGGACCGCTGGGCAAGTTCGTCGGGTAGCTTAGCGCCAAGCCCGAGGCCACGAAGACCATTGAAAAGAGCACGGCCGCGATCATCATCTGCCAAAGCTGTCGGGCGAAATGGCCCGCGATGGCCGCCGGCAGCGTCACCAACGCGATCACCAGCACGATGCCCACCATGCGGACCAGCAACACCACGGTAATCGCCGTCAGGCACAACAGCAGCAGATAGTAGAGTTTTACCCGCACGCCGCGCAGGGCCGCGAACTCCTCGTCGAAACAGACGGCCAGCAGCTTGTTGTAGAACCCCAGCCCCACCGCCGCCGCCACCGCGCCCATCGCCGCAACCAGCCACACGTCGCGGGCGGAGATCAACAGGATGTTGCCGAACAGGTAGTTCATCGGGTTGATGTAGCCGGGCGTCTTGGCGAAAAACAACAGGCCGACCGACATGCCGATCACCCAAACCGCGCTGATTACGGTGTCCTCGCGCTCTCGGGCGTAGAGGCTCACCAATCCGATGACCACCGCCGCCAGCAGCGCCGCGGCCGTCGCGCCGAGCATCGGGTCGCACCAGTGACAATGCTTCACGACGTTCAAATACACTGCGGCCCCGATGCCCCCGAGCACGCTGTGGGCGATGGCGGCGGCGATGTAGGTGATCCGCCGCGTGACGACGTACGAGCCGATCACTCCCAATGACACGCTCGCCAGCAGGCCCGCCAGCAGCGCATAGCGCAGGAACGCGGTCGCCGGATCGTTCAGGGCTTGAATGAAATCAACCATGCGGGCGCCTGTCGGGACAGAACTCGTCGTGGCGGACCATACGGACCTCGCTGCCGTAGAGGTCGCGGATCGAATCGCCGGTCAGTTCGCTGGTCGGATGGACCACGGCCCGCCGGTTCACGCAGATCACTCGCTCCACCAGCCCGGAAACGAATCCCAAATCGTGCGAAACCAGGACGATGGCCATTCGGGTGTTCAGCTCGCCGAGCAATTCCAACAGACGGGTCTCGACCAGGGTGTCGATGTTCGAGGTCGGCTCGTCCAACAGCAACAGGTCCGGTCCGCAGCACACCGCCCGGGCGATCAACACCCGCTGCCGCTCGCCGCCGGAAAGCGAACCGAACGGCCGCCGCCAAAACTCCTTCATTCCGACCTGTTCGAGGGCGTCAATCGCGGCGCGGCGGTCGGCCCGGCCGTACCAGCCGGTCAGGCCCCGGAGTCCTTCCTGCCCCAGCCGGCCCATCAATACGATGTCCATCACGCTGACCGGAAACCGCGGATCGTATTGGACGTGCTGGGGCATGTAGCCGGCGCGACGCCGCGAGCGGCGCGGCGGCTGGCCGAAGAGCCGGACCTCGCCTCGCCGGGGCGTCAACAGACCGAGAATCAACTTGACCAGCGTCGTCTTTCCGCCGCCGTTCGGCCCGACCAGACAGACCGCCTCGCGCGGGCCAACCGAAAAACCAACGTCCTCCAACACCGGCGCCCCGCCGTAGGAAAACGTAACGTTTCGCAGTGAAATCACCGGTTCGGTCGGCATGATTTATCGTTCGCCGTCTCGTTGGTACAATTATTTCCTTTACCGAATAGCCGGGGGCTAACAGCCCCCGGAGAGAGAGTCCGCACGTTCCGCACGTTCCGGGGGCTGTTAGCCCCCGGCTATTTTTTGACCAATGAATGAACGCTCGATCTTCGCCGCGATGTTCTCCAAGTTATACAGCACGTTTTTCGCCAGTCCGTCGATAGGGACGACCTTGCCGCCGATCGCTTCGGCGATTGCCCTCGCGCCGTGCGGGTCGAATTGCGGTTGCACGAAAACGGTTTTCACGCCTTCCGACCAGGCCCTTTCGATCAAAGCTCTAAGCTGCTTTGGCGCGGGCGAGCGGCCGCCGGCCTCGATCGCCTTCTCCTCCAAGCCGTAGGCGTCGGCAAAATAGCCGAAGCCCGGATGGAAGACGTAAAACGACCGGCCTCGATATGGGGCCAACATCCGCTCGATGCGTCGATGCACTGCGTCGATCCGCCCGAGCAGCGCGGCCAGGTTCCGCTCGTAATCGTCCGCATGCGCGGGATCGGCCCGAACCAACGCGGCGGCGACGTTCTCCGCCTGTACCTTCAACAGTGGCGGCGAGAGCCAGACGTGCGGGTCGGGCTCGCCCCGCTGGTCGGGATGATTGTGGTCGTGACCGGCGGCGTGCCGGCGGCATGGTTCATCCATCGTCCGCTTCTCGACTCCGGCAGCGACGTCGACGACCGTCATCTGCGGAGTGTTTTGGCGCAGCTTCGCCAAGAGCGCGTTCTCGAAAGGCATGCCGATTTGGAAAAACAACCTGGCCCGACTCAACGCCGAGACCTGCCGGGGCGTCGGCTCAAAGGTGTGCGGGTCTTGGCCCGGCTGGACCAGCACCTCGACGGCGACGTGCGGGCCGCCGATCTGCTCGACCAAATACGCCAGCGGCGGAATTCCCGCGAACACCGGCAACCGGCCGTCGTCCGATCGGTCGGCCGAGGTCTGCCCGCAACCGGCCGACAACGACACGGCCACGACGCAACAAC
>JAHIKV010000067.1 GCA_018897395.1 Planctomycetota bacterium
AATCTTGTCTCCCTCTCGGTCTCGGTTCATCAATCCTCTTGGAGGTAATACCACTAACCGGAGAGCCGGATGCGGGAAATCCGCACGTCCGGTTCGGAGGGGGGGGAGGCCGAACTCAATCGGCCTTCCCTACCCCTATCCTACTGGAGTCGCCTCCTACAAGGCGGGCGATTGTTTCGCCGTCGGCTCGTCGTGGAGCTTCTTCCATTCCGCCTGCTGTTCGGGCGTGAGAAGATCGAGGGCGCGGCGGAGATAGTCGTCGAACAACTTGTCTCGAAGTTGATTTATCTGCCGCCGCTCGGCCCCGCGCAATCGTAGGTCGAGGTCGAGTTTCCGCATGGTTTCGGCCATCGCGTCGATGAGTTGTTGGATCAGCCCTTGCTGCTTTTCGGTCAGCCGCAACCGCCGGACGACTCGTCCAGCAACCACGCCGGCATCATCTCCGCGCCGATCCGCAACGCGCACTGCCGACGCGATTCCGCCACCGGGCAGCGGAACGAACCCCGTTGATCGCATAGGGAGTCAGTCGTACTCATGGAGCCGTCCATCTGGTTCCTCGCGGCAATGGACCACAAAACTCTACTTCACGACTGCGATATGGCTGCCACCACTATCAAGAGGGGGTATTGCGTGTTCCCGGGGATTAAGGAAATATACATGGCTGTGTTTCGGCTGTTGTTTTTAACGACTCGTACAACTCGACACCGCGCATGAACGGCTCCACCGTTACAATCGGTCGATCGCACCCTCGGATCGTGGTCGAGTGGGTGATGTGCGTGTTGTTGACTGTCTTGTTCGTCGAAACGTGGCTGGTCAAGGGGGTGGTGGTTCCCTGCCGGGTCGTCGGCGGCTCGATGGCGGAAACCACCCTCGGCGATCATCGGAACGTGGTTTGCGCCGATTGCGGATACCATTTCAACTGCGGTGTGGATCGGCTGCCCATACGGACGCGGGCAGTATGCCCCAACTGCGGATACGCCGAGAACGATCTTCAGACTCCAGTGGACGCTGAAGGCGAGCGGCTGTTGATCGACCGCGCGGCGTTTTCTCTACGACCGCCGCGGCGATGGGAGGTTGCGGCACTTCGCCAACCGACGCAGGCCGAGAAGATCGTGGTCAAGCGGATCGTCGGCTTGCCCGGCGAGTCGATCGAGATCCGCGGCGGCGACGTGTACGTCGATGGACAAATCCAGCGCAAGAACCTTGACGAACAACGGGCCTTGGCCGTCCCGGTCCATACGGCAGCCTACCGGCCGACGCTCGAACCGGTGCCCCCGCCGCGTTGGCGGGCGGAGAGCCGGGAGCGTGGCACTGGCTCAGCCAGTGGCACACGGCGTGGGTGGGAATCTGCCCAAGGACGTTTAACACACCCCGTCGGTTTCGAGCATGAGCCGATCGACTGGCTCGAATATCATCATGGTCGGCGGGCTTGCGGAGGGGGACAGTCCCCTTTATCGTCGCTTTCATCCACTGGCACGGGTAGCTCTTGCTCGACGATAAAGGGGACAGTCCCCTGCCCGTTATCGGGCGGATTCGTCGATTCGCCGGTCATCGACCTTTACGGCTTCAACCAATCCCGCCCGCGGCGCGAGGAAGACGTCCATGCCGTGGCCGACCTGATGCTGTCTTTCCGACTGACACGCGAATCGGGCCGGGGGACGTTCCATGTCCGCGCGACCGACGGCGGCGAGCGGTTCGAGGCCCTGTTGCGGTTCGACGAGGATCGGATGGGGTACGAAGTGCGGCGAGGAGAGCGGCCGATCTCCGGCGCCGCCGGCGAGATACCCAATGCGGCCGGCCGGTGGCTGGTCGAGGTATCTCTGATCGACCGGCAGTTTTTGCTGGCCATCGACGGCCGGACGGTCGTCCGGCGGCCTTACGAGCAGATGGATTCGCCCCCCACGCCCGTCGCGACCCCGCTGGCGATCGGGGTCCAAGGATTGGGGGCGTCGGTTGACCGTTTGCGGGTATATCGGGACGTTTACTACACGCGGCCAATCGGTTTGGCGCCGCGAGGCATGGTGCGGCTCGGAATGGGCGAATACTATGTCCTCGGCGACAACAGCCCTGTCTCGGCGGACAGCCGTCACTGGCCCGACGGCGAGGCGGTCGAGGCCAACTTGTTGGTGGGAAAGCCTTTAGCGGCTATTTCCTCGGTCCAATTCGCCCCGTTTCCCGCGTGGCGTTTTAACGTTCCGAATCCGGCGGGAATCCGGTATATTCGATAGAGCAATGTAGGCCGGGATGCAACCCGGCGATCATTCTTGCCGGGTCACGGACCCGGCCTACTACTAACTTGCCGGGTCACGGACCCGGCCTACCAACTCTCCCCATGACAGCACGCAAGTCCCGCGGCAAATCCCACGTTCCAGCCGTTCCTTCCTCCCGTCAGGAGAAAGCGCATGCGCCCGCCGCGCACGGTTATATTC
>JAHIKV010000068.1 GCA_018897395.1 Planctomycetota bacterium
GGCAAGCGTCGGTCGTGTTGCCCCTACGATCTCCTTGGGCTGCGGCTGCCAACCACCGACTGGTGGGAACTGCTACACACGTCCGCCGCCGGCTTCACGCAAGAACTGTCGAGTTCGGAAGTTACGATTTGAGACGATCCCCAATTCACCACGCCCTTCGTACCTCAGGGCGTGCCACCCACAAATCCTTGTGAAACAAGGTACTACAAGCCTACCTGCGCGGCTTGAAGACCACGGTGGCCAGCGGCGGGAAGGTCATCGAGATCGAGGCGGGCCGACCGTGGCTGGACCAGGCCTCGGCCGTTACCCCGGGACCGTTGCCCACGTTGCCGCCGGAGTAGAACGACGAGTCGCTGTTGAAAATCTCCTCATACCAGCACTGCTCGGGCACGCCCAGGCGGTAGCCGACCCTCGGCACCGGAGTGAAGTTGCAGGCGATCACAAGGAAATCATTGGGGTCTTTCGCGCGGCGGACGAAGCTCAGCGTGCTGTCGTCGTGGTCGTGGCAGTCGATCCACTCGAATCCGCGGCAGTCGAAATCGACTTGGTGCAGCGCCTTCTCGCGGCGATAGAGGCGGTTCAGGTCGGCCACGCACTTCAACAGCCCTTTGTGGGAATCCCACTGCAAAAGGTCCCATTGCAGGCTGTTGTCGAAGTCCCACTCGCTCCACTGGCCGAAATCGTCGCCCATGAACAGCAGCTTCTTGCCCGGATGGGTCCACATATAGCTATACAGCAACCGCAAGTTGGCAAACTTCTGCCACAGGTCGCCGGGCACCTGATCGAGCAGCGATCCCTTGCAGTGTACGACCTCGTCGTGCGACATCGGCAGGACGAAGTTCTCGTGGAAGGCGTAGATCAGGCTGAAGGTCAGCTCGTCGTGGTGATATCTGCGGTGGACCGGGTCGTGACGGATGTAGCCGCGGGTGTCGTTCATCCAGCCCATGTTCCACTTCAGGCTGAACCCCAGTCCGCCGAGATACGTGGGCCGGGAGACGCCCGGCCAGGCGGTCGATTCCTCGGCGATCGTCAACACCCCGGGGTGCTGGCCGTGTGCCTGCTCGTTCAACTCCTTGAGGAACGATATGGCGGCGAGGTTCTCGCGCCCGCCGTACTCGTTGGGCAGCCAATCGCCGTCCTCTCGGCTGTAGTCGAGGTAGAGCATCGAGGCCACGGCGTCGACGCGTATGCCGTCGACGTGGTACTTGTCCATCCAGAACAGGGCGTTGGAGGCCAGGTAGTTTCGGACCTCGTGCCGGCCGTAGTTGAAGATGTTGGTGCCCCAGTCGCGGTGTTCGCCGCGGCGCGGATCGGCGTGCTCGTAAAGGGCGGTGCCGTCGAACTGCCGCAGGCCGTGCCCGTCGCGGGGAAAATGGGCCGGCACCCAGTCCAAAATCACCCCGATGTCGTGCTGGTGCAACACGTCGACGAAATACATGAAGTCTTGCGGAGACCCGAAACGGCTGGTCACGGCGTAGTAGCCCAGCGTCTGATAACCCCAACTGGCCGACAGCGGATGCTCGCATACTGGAAGCAACTCGACGTGGGTGTAGCCGATCTCCGTGCAGTACTCGGCCAATTGATGGGCCAAGTCGCGGTAGCTCAGCCACCGCGAGGGATCGTCGCCGGGCCGTTTCCAGCTTCCCAGGTGGACTTCGTAAAACGACAGCGGCTGTTCCAGCCAGTTGGTCCGCGGCCGGCGTTCCATCCACTCGGCGTCGTTCCAGGCGTAGCGGCTCAGATCGACGACTTTCGAGGCGGTCAGCGGCGGCACCTCGGCGGCGAACCCGAAGGGGTCCGACTTCTCGAACACCCAGTCGTTGTGGCGGACCTGGAATTTGTACAGCGTGCCCTCGCCAAGTCCCGGCACGAAAAGCTCCCAGTAGCCGCTGGGGATGTGCTTCCGCAAGGGATGGCGGCGACCGTCCCAGTTGTTGAAATCGCCGATAACGCTCATCCCGGTGGCGTTTGGCGCCCAGACGGCGAAGTTCACTCCCTCGACGCCGTCGATCGTCCGCAACTGCGCCCCGAGCCGGTTGTAGCACTGCCAGTGCCGACCCTCGTTCAACAGGTAGCGGTCGAAGTCGGTCAGCAGGTATGGGAAGGAGTAAGGATCGTGCATGGTCATGGTTTTCCGCCCGCCTTCCTCGGCCACGCGGAGCATGTATCTCTGCGAACCGTTTCCGTTTGGCAGGGGGCAAATCGCTTCGTACAGACCCGCCGGATGGATCCGCCGCATAGGGAGCGTCCGATCCTCGTGTGCCGGATCGACCACCCATGCCTGGCTCGAAGTCGGCAGAAACGCGCGAACCGCCAATGCCCTTCGCCCCGAATGATCGACCTCGTGGGGGCCGAGCAACTCGAATGGGTTTTCATGCCTCCCTTCGACCAGTCGGCCGATCGTTTCCAAAGACGCCGTCGTTCGCACGCAAACCTCCTTGTGAACGCAATATCGTGGTCGGGGAGTATATTGACTCTCAGGAATTCAGTGCGGCAATAGCCGGGGGCTAACAGCCCCCGAAATGTGCGCGAATTGTGGGGTTTCCCTCCGGGGGCTGTTAGCCCCCGGCTATTCTCTTACGACAGTGCTTTCCTGAGAGGCAATAAACGGAACCAATGCGAAACCCTCCTCATCCCTCCGCTACACCACGCGTCCAACCGGACACGATATTTTACCCAAGAACTACCCTTGATGCCATCTAGCCAACTTTTGCCCCTTTTCGCCAGGTTCCAATGCGGTCCGTTCAACGGACCGTGCTCGGCGTCGAAACGCCGCCGCCGGCAGTCAACCCGATGGAATTGCAGCACCTGATCTATCCGTTGCCAGAGGTCGGCGTCTCGCACGGGCGTCATTTGCCCAAAAAACTCCCATCTCCAGCCGTTGTCTTTCCATTCCGCCACCCCGTACTGGACGCCCTGTTCGACGTACCGGCTGCAGCCGATCAGCGTTACCCGGGACGGCTGATCGAGTGATTCCAGGGCACGGACCACCGTCAGCAGTTCGAGACGCTCGCCGCGGGTGTCAGGCTCGACGTCGGAAACCTCGACGCCGGCGGAGCCGCCCACCGGCCGCAACACAAACCGCCACCGGCCGGACATTTCCCTCCGGTACGCCTGCGACATCAGCAAGTAATGGGGCGTTTGACCATTCATCGGAGATTCTTGCAATGTAATTTTGGCAAATCTAGGCAAAGATGCACATTCAGGAAAAGTGTTACAATACCTCACGGACTACATCGGGGTGGCAGTATCCTAAAGGCGAGCCGGCAATGCTGCCCAACCGACACGGAACACCGGTCCATCTCTGCTTAGCGTATCGGCATCAATACCGTATCTTCTCTAACTTATCACGAAAGTCTCCTTGTGAACCTGAGTTCGGGATATGAGCTTTGGGACAATAGCCGGCGGCTAACAGCCGCCGGAGAAGGGCGAATGGCCGAATAGATGAAACAATATGGCGAAGCTACGTCCGATTGGTAAGGCTTAACGCTACCCCGCAATCCCCCGGCGGCTGTTAGCCGCCGGCTATTTGTTGCTCATTTTCTTATCCCGAACTCAGGTCACTAGATTATCCCCCTTCCCCGCGAGTTTGCCTACTTTTTGACCGTTCGGCCGAGTTTTTTCTCGACGCCGGCCACCTTTCCGTCAATTCGACCGGTGCGGTCCTTTCGATAGTCGATTTTGATTGAACATTCGATCCGATCGCAATCGACCGCCATGGCCTCGAAACACTTCTTCACGACGCTCAGTGCGTCGTCGATGTCGGCTTCCAAAGTGGTTCCCATTGAGTGACAGCGGTAATTTACGCCGCTGCGGTCGATGATGTCGATGCTTCGCGCGACATAGTCGCCGAGGCTTTCACCTTTGCCGAGGGGAAACATGCTGAAATCGAGCAATACCATTGGAACTCCCTTGCCATTTAGCCCGCCGTGAATACACGGCGGGGCGGAGTTGACGTAACCAACACGTTGTGCCCCGGGTGTATTCACCCGGGGCTAAATAGACTTTTCAAGCCGACGCATTTTCAAGCGACCACCAACCGACGTTGGTTCCACACTGACGATTCGGCTATCCCGCTATTGAGGGGTTCCGGGTGGTGGGACGTGGTTTTCCGTAGAGGGGGTCTGCCGCCAGAGTCAGGCGAATCAGCTCCGCCAGGGAGTCGGCCCTCATCTTTTTCTTCATGAGTTTTGCCCGACGGACCTCGATAGTCCGAACGCTCAAATTCAGCTCGGCGGCGATTGTTTTGTTCGACTTGCCGTCGATCAACAGGCGTAGCACGTCGTGCTCGCCGGAAGTTAGGCGTTGCAGGCGGTCGCGAACCTTCGATCGCAGCGCAAGGGATTGGCGATGCTGGTTGTCCCACTTGAGTGCTTCCTGGATGGCTTCCCAAAGTTGCTGGTCTCGACAGGGTTTTTCCAGGAAGTTCAGCGCGCCGGCTTTCATCGCGCGGACCACCATCGGCACGTCTCCGTAGGCCGACATGACAATGGCCGGCAAGGGAATGTCCTCGCGGTTGAACTGTTCGAGCAGTCCCAGGCCGCTGATGCCCGGCATCCGCACGTCCAGCAACAGGCACCCCGGTCTCGCGGCGTCGAAGGCGTCGAGAAACTCTTGGGCCGACTCGTACGCCTCCGCCTGCAAACGCATTGAACGGACCAACACGGTCAACGCCTGCCGGACGGCGGGATCGTCGTCGATGATGAAGATGGTTGGTTCAGTCTGCACGCCTATGTTCTCCCGTATCGATCGGCAAGGAAAAGTGGAAGATCGTTCCCCGGCCCGGGGCCTGCGTGACCCAAAGCCTCCCCTCGTGGTTCTCGATGATCGATTGGCTGATGGACAACCCCATTCCCATTCCATCGGGTTTGGTGGTAAAGAAGCGGTCGAAGACGCGATCGACCATCTCGGGTGGAATGCCCACGCCGTTGTCTTGGAGGTCGACGATGATGTGCCCCCGGCCGTCCAGCGAAGTGCGGATGATCAGCCGCGGGGACTCGTGGTCCGACTCGCGCAACGCCTCGAAGGCGTTGCGCATCAAGTTCACAAACACCTGCTCGATCTGGATGCGGTCGCCGACGATCGGCGGCAAGGGTTCGGTGAACTGAAAAACCACTTCGGTCTGCGCCATCCGCGCGTCGATGCTCATCAACTCGGCCACGTCGCGGATCATCGCGTTCAGATCGAGGACCGCCTGAAAAGGTTTGGCCTTGGTGACGAACCGCCGCAGGCGGCGGATGATGCCGGCGGCCCGCTCGGCCTGTTCGCTCACCTGGTTCAGCGAGGCCGACAATTCATCGATCCGGTTCCGCCCGTCGCCTTGCAGCAGCCGTTTGCAGGCCTGGGCGTAACTGCATATCGCGCTTAGGGGTTGGTTCAGTTCGTGGGCCAATTCCGCCACCATCTCCCCAACCGTGCTCAATCGGGCCACGTGGGCAAGTTCGGCCTGGTGCCGATGCACTTGATCTTCCGCGCGACGCCGCTCGTCCATCTCTACGCGCAGGCGCTGGTTGGCCTCGGCCAATTCCGCCGTCCGCTGACGCACCCGCTGCTCCAACTCTTCGTGTGCCTGACGCAATTGTTCCTCGGCCTCGGCCAACCGCTCGGCCTGCCGCACCCGCTCCAAGGCTCGATCGACCACCGCGGGCAACAACTTCATGAAAGTGGCGCCCTTGACCAGGTAATCGTAGGCGCCTCGCTTCATCATTTCCACCGCCACGCTCTCGCTGCCGTGTCCGGTGGCCACCACGAATGGAACATGCTTCCCCCGAGACTCGATTTGTTCGAGTAGTTGCTTGCCGTGCATGTCGGGCAAACTATAGTCCAACAGCATCAGGCGGGGGGAACAACGATCGAGGCACGCCAGGGCCGATGCGCCGTCGGCGGCGCCGACCGTGCGATGGCCGGTCTTGGTCAAACACCGTTCGATCAGCGTCTGCAACGCGACGTCGTCTTCAACGACGAGGATCAGTTCCGAAACCCGTTCGGGAGACGCGTTCTGATCGGTAGTCTTACTCTTCTCATCGAGGGACAACATAGTTGTGTCTTTTCGGCTGCCGTTCCAATTCTCACTCGCCAATGGAGAAGTACGCCTGGCAGGAATCGAACCTGCGACCTACGGTTTAGGAAACCGTTGCTCTATCCCCTGAGCTACAGGCGCGCGACCAAGCCGATCGAGATTGGTGTGGACTCGAAAACAAAACCTCTATTCCATCCGAAATCTATCGCGGCTTCAGTGGGAACGCAACGTGAGGGGCGGCGCTACTGGGAAAGATACCCCAGATGCGAAGATTTGCCAAGCCTGTCTTGGGTTTCAGCGAGTGCGAAACAAATCGGGGGGGGTGAAGATTATCCTACGAGTAAAACTCCCATTTCCCCACCGCCTCGAACGCATTCTGAATGTGCTCGATCGCGGGAAACCACTTGCCCGACGGCCAGGTGACGGCGATCACGTCGAACCGCGCCGGGCGCTCTAGCAGGCCGTGGCGTTTCAGGAACGTTACCGCCAGACAGGTTAGCCGCCGCTGCTTTCGCTGATCGACGGCCTCCGACGGATGCCCCATCTCGTGCGATTGCCGCGTTTTGACCTCGACAAACACTATCGTATCGCGGTCGAGCGTGACCAGATCGAGTTCTCCAGGACCGAACCGCTCGCCGCGGGCGAGGATCTTGTGGCCGCGGCGACGGAGATACCGGGCGGCGGCCGCCTCGCCCCGCTTGCCAAGCGGCTTAGGCGGAAAGAACCGTCGATACCAACCGGAAACGAGGTTCCGCAAGGCCATGAGATTTCCGCGACGATTACATGGGGTAGTACCGTAGGGTGCGTCCGCGACGCGCCAAAATTCCTTATTTGTATGCGGTGCGTCGCGGACGCACCCTACTATTGTTTAGGCAATTTCTTCGTCTCTACCCGGCGTTCCTTCAGCCGCACGGCCTTGCCGGTGCGATCGCGGAGATAGTAGAGTTTTGCCCGGCGGGTGACGCCGGATCGCTTGACCTCGACCTTAGCGATCCGTGGGGAATGGAGCGGAAACTTCCGCTCGACCCCCTCGCCCTGCACGATCCGGCGGACGGTGAACGTCTCGCGCGTGCCGGAGCCGGCCCGGGCAATCACCAGGCCGTTGAATATCTGGATGCGTTCCTTTTCGCCTTCGAGAATGCGGCAATGAACGTCGACCGTGTCGCCGACCTCGAATTGCGGGATTTCTTCCTTAATGCCGGCCTTTTCGACCAGGGACATCAATTGCTGGCTCATGGTTTTCCTTTCGTAGGCCGGGTTGCAACCCGGCGAAAAATCTCTTCCGCGAGCGAAAAATCCGCCGGGTCTTGACCCGGCCTACTCTTCCGCGAGTAAATCGCTGCGGCGCCGTTGCGTCCGCTGTCTGCTGTTTTCTTCTCTCCAGCGGGCGATCTCCTCGTGGTTTCCGCTCAACAACACCTCCGGCGTCTCGTGGCCTCGATACTCCCGCGGCCGGGTGTATTGGGCGCAATCCAACCACCGCCGGCTGCCCGAAAAAGAGTCGCACTCGCTGCTGTCTTCGTCTCCCAAAAAACCCGGCAGTAGCCGGGCAATCGCATCGATAGTCACCATCGCGGCGACCTCGCCTCCGCCCAGCACGTAGTCGCCGATCGAAACCTCATCCGGTTCCAGAATCAATCGTATCCGTTCGTCGAAACCTTCGTAACGGCCGCACAGCAGAATGATCCGCTTCTGTTCGGCCAATCGCTCAACCTTCGGCTGATCGAGCCGGCGCCCTTGCGGTGTGAGCATAATCAAATGGCCCGGGTCAGGGGCTTGGCCGCGCACCGCCTCGACGCACTCGACTACCGCATCTACTTTCATTACCATGCCGGGACCGCCGCCGAAGGGGCGATCGTCGACCGTATTATGTTTTCCCTTGGACCAATCGCGGATGTTGTGCAGCCGCACGTCGACCAGCCCCGACTGGATCGCCCGCTTCAACAGGCTTTCGCCCAAATATCCCGGAAAGATGTCGGGAAAAAGGGTCAAAATGTCGAAACGCATGGCGGGTAATCAACTCTCTTGTTCGGTGGTGGACGCTTCTTCCCGCGGCTCTTCCTCGGCGGGCTTGGGATTATCCTCGACCGGCTGTTCGGTTGTTTCCTCGGCGGCCGCGACCGGAGTTTCCTTGGCGGGCGCGGCGGGCTTCGGCGTTTTGGGCATCGGCGCCGGCGGCTCGGGCCGGCGACGGCTCTGGGCCAGCCGGTCCAGCGCGGCTTGCTGGACAGCCGCGTGCGTTCCCTTCTCGCCGTATTTCTTAATCAGCACCCGCACCTTGTCCGACGGTTGGGCGCCCACGCTCAACCAATGGGCGATCCGCTCGCCGTTGAGCACCGCTCGGGCATCGGTCTCGGGTATCATCGGGTCGTAGGTGCCCAACTCCTCCAACACCCGGCCGTCGCGGGGCCGGCGAATGTCCATCGCGCAGATCCGATAGTAGGGCCGGTGTTTCCGGCCGAGCTGCTTCATCCGAATTCGTACTGACACGCGTTTCTCCTCTCTTGAGTTTTCAGTGCTCAGTTTTCAGTTATCCCTGGTTCCCACGCTCTGCGTGGGAACCCGCGTTTCCCGACGCTCCGCGTCGATGACGGCGACGCAGAGCGTCGCATCAGTGCGTTCCCACGGAGGACCGTGGGAACGAGGAATTCAATCATTTTGGTTCTTATTTATTTTGCCGCGACTCACGTTTTTTTCGTCGCACCTCTCGTTCCCGCTCTTTTCTCAATTTTGCGCGTTCCTTTGGGGAGAGCCGTTTGCCGGTGCTGATTTTCTGTTTGGAAAATTTTCCGCCGGGGTCCAACATTCCGCCCTTGGAGATTTCTTGCATCGCCCGCATTCGGTCGCGGACACCCATGCCGGAGAGTCGCTTCATCATGTCGGCCATGCCGTCGAACTGCTTGACCAACTCGTTGACTTCGTGCGGTTCGACTCCGGCCCCGGCGGCGATGCGGCGGCGGCGGCTCTGATCGACCACCTTCGACGGGTTGCGTCGTTCGTCGGGGGTCATCGAGTCGATGATCCCCACCAGGCGGCGCATGTCCTTTTCGGCGTCGACATCGCCCAGCATGTCGCTCATGGCCCCCATGCCGGGCAACATGCCCATGATCTTGTTCAGCGGCCCGAGCTTCTTCGTCTGCCCGAGCATTTTCTTGAAATCGTCGAGGGTGAACTCGCCCTTGCGGAGCCGGGCTTCCTGCTGGGCCATCTCCTCCTGGTCGAAGCGCTCCTGCGCCTGTTCGACCAGCGTGAGCACGTCGCCCATGCCGAGGATGCGCCCGGTCATGCGGTCGGGATGGAACTCCTCCAGGGCGTCGAGATGCTCGCCGACGCCGACGAACTTGATCGGCACGCCGGTGACGGCCTTGACCGACAGCGCCGCGCCGCCGCGGGCGTCGCCGTCGAGCTTGGTCATAATCACGCCGTCCAGTTCCAACGCCTCGTTGAACGCCTTGGCGCTGTTGACCGCGTCCTGACCGGTCATCGCGTCGACGACCAGATACACCTGGTCGGGGCCGATACGGCGGTCGATCAACGAAAGCTGCTCCATCAACTCGGTGTCGACGTGCAACCGCCCGGCGGTGTCGAGTATCGCCACGTCGGCGCCGGAGGCCCTGGCCTGTCTGACGGCGGCGTGGCACAGCGCCACGGGGTCTTTCGCGTCGAGGTCGGCGTAGACCGGAATGTCGAGCTGTTCGCCGAGCACTTGCAACTGCTGTATGGCGGCGGGGCGCTGCAAGTCGGCCGCCACGAGCATCGGCTTCTTGCCTCGCTGATGGATCATTCGCCCCAGCTTGCCGCAGGTGGTCGTCTTGCCGGAGCCTTGCAAGCCGCAGAGCATCAACACCGAGACGTCGCCGCGTAGATGGAGCGAATGGTCGACCGGTCCCATCAGGTCGACCAATTCCCGCCCGACGATGCCGATCAGTTGCTGGGTGGGATCGAGCGACTTGAGCACGGATTCGCCGACGGCCTGCTCGCTGACTCGTTCCATGAAGTCCTTGACGACCGGCAGGCTGACGTCGGCCTCGAGCAAAGCCCGCTGCACCAACCGCAGTCCGTCGCGCATGTTCGACTCGGTGAGCCTGCCGCGTCCCCGCAGGGTTTTTAGCGCCGAACTAAGGTTTTGTTGGAGCGACTCGAACATGGAAATGCGCGCTTAACGACCGAAACCCCACTCCCTTTGAGAAGGGGGTGCCCAAATGATAATCCCTTATCTTAGCGAACAGTGTGGCATTTTAGCAATGCGGTCCCCGCGAAACATTTGCGTCTTAGATATGTTGCGAGCCCCCCCTCATTGGAGGATGGACCTGGTCCGGAAATGTCCGTACTATTATTCTATCGGGGGGGGGTGTGGATGGCCGTGGAACGAATAGCGTTTAGATACTATCTCAAAATGTGGCACAGCCGAGGGCGGCTGGAGTCGCTACATACAATCGAATTGCATCAATTATTCCTGCTGTCACACAAGATTCCGTGTTCAATTCGCATGTCAAGCAAAATCCGTCAGGATACCGAAGTTGACACGTTTGGCGGAAGAACCTAGATTTTCGCGGAACATGATGCACCTTTTAGATTCACGGAGCTTCAACGATGTTGCGCAAGATTGGCCTCGGAGGGATTATTCTGGTCTTGGCTTGCTCGCCCTGTTTCGGCCAAGAGTGGGCAAAGAGGATGTTCAAGACGACGGAACACGGCTTCGGCGCCGTTGCCCATGGCTCAAAGGCCGAGTACAGGTTCGTTTTCGAGAACATCTACCTCGAAGACATCCATATCGCCAACGCCTACACGAGTTGCAGTTGCACGAGCGTGCGGGTGGAAAACCCGTCGGTCAAGACATACGAGCAGGGTGCGATCGTCGTCCACTTCAACACGGACTCCTTTCGCGGTCAACGTGGAGCGACGATCACCGTGACCATCGACCGGCCGTTCCCCGCCGAGGTGCAACTGCA
Organism: Planctomycetota bacterium; assembly: GCA_018897395.1. GTDB lineage: Bacteria > Planctomycetota > Planctomycetia > Pirellulales > Thermoguttaceae > JAHIKV01. Next base: position 10,972 of record JAHIKV010000068.1, read on the forward strand.
CGTGCGCGGTTACATCCGCGGCGACGTGTCGATCGAACCCGGCAGCGTGGAACTCGGCTCGATCGACCAGGGCAACGCGGTAGATTGGAATCTGTCGGTCAAACACGTCGGCAACGGCAACTGGCGAATCCTCGACGTGAAGAGTTCCAACCCGCACATTTCGGCCGAAGCGGTGGAAACCGGCCGATACTATGGAAACGTCTCTTACGCCTTGAAAGTCCGCGTCGACGCCAGCGCGCCGGCCGGATACCTCAACGACCACATAATGCTGGTCACCAACGACGACCGCGACGGGCAAATCCCCGTGTTGGTCGAAGGTCGAATCTTGCCCGGCATCTCGGTCAGTCCCACCGCGCTGTTCATGGGCGTGGTTCAGCCTGGCCGGAAAGTGACCAAGCAACTTGTCGTCAAGGGAAAGAAGCCGTTCCGCATCCTGGAAATCTCTTGCGACGACGAGTCGTTCCAATTCCATGCTTCGGCCGATCAGTCGCCGAAGCAGTTGCACTTGGTTCCGGTGACGTTTCAGGCCGGTGACGAGGCCGGCAAAGTGGTCGAGACGATCCGCATCAAGACCGATCAGGGCGAGACGACGCCCGAGTTGACGGCTTACGCGATAGTGGCCGCCGCGGAGTAGGGCACTGATGCAGTCGAACCGTGAGTTTAGCCGCCGCGCCCACGCGGTGCGCAGGAAGAAGGTAGGTTATGCTTTAACGTGACGTGGGACTTCACAACTCATCGAATCCCTTCTCTTCCGTTTTCCTTTCTCGGTACTCCCGCATGGCGTTTTCCGTCAATCGGTCCAATAACGGTTGGGAATCGGCCAGCGTACGGTCCCAACTCGCTTCCCACTCGATTTCGTCCAGCAACTCCCTGGCGACGAGTTCTTGAACGTCCTCGGGCAAAGCCGATGCCTTCTGAAATGCCTCTTGGAGCAGAGCGGTCATGTTAAGTCCTCCACGTTAGGCTTCTACCACGAAAGGGTGGTGGCGTCAAGAATAAAGGGATCGTTCACCCCGCGAACCAAGTGCCCACTTGATAGGTGACAAAGGCGGCCGCGTAGGCCAGCGCGGTCATGTAGGAGAAGGTGAACGCCGGCCAGCGCCAACTGTTCGTCTCGCGGCGGATCACCGCCAGCGTGGCCGCGCACTGGGCGCAGAGGGCGAAGAAGACCATGATCGACAGGGCCACGGGCACGTTGTAGACCGGCCGGTCCGTGCCGTCCCAGGTGGCCTGCCGGAGTTTTTCGGACCATCGTCGGTCGTCCGGCCCCGGCTTGTCTTCCAGGTGGTACATCACGCCCATCGTGGCCACGACCAGTTCCCTCGCCGGCAGCGAGGCGATCACCGCGCAGCCGATGCGCCAGTCCCACCCCAACGGTTTGACGGCCGGTTCGATCACCCGGCCCGCTTGCCCCAGATAACTGTTTCGCTGTTGCTCCTGGTGAGTGGCGTTCGGATCGTGGGGGAAGTAGAGCGCCGCCCAAACCAGGATCGAGACCAGCAGGATCAGCGTGCCCGCGCAACGGAGGAACATCCAACCGCGTTCGGCCATGCGCATGAAGACCGTCCGCGGCGAGGGCCACTTGTAGCTGGGCAACTCCATCACGAACGGCGGCGTGCGGCCGCGAAGCAAAGTCCGCTTGAACACGGTGGCGAAAATCATCGCCGTGACGATCCCCAGCAGATACAAACCGGCCAGCGTCAGGCCTTGCAGGTTCAGCAGTCCGCCCA
>JAHIKV010000069.1 GCA_018897395.1 Planctomycetota bacterium
ATCGTTTATACCACCAGGAGGACCACTCTTTCATAGAATCAGGGTTGCCGCGCAGCGGCTACCCTGGGGTCAAAGGGGGGAAATACGGAAAACCCCAACGGGGTTTCGTAGTAGTGGGAACGCCGACCGACGCAACCCTTTCAGGGTTGATGCGGGGATACGACCACCGCCTCCCAGGGTAGCCGCTGCGCGTCAACCCTGGGCTATCTTCTGAAAAGCCCTTCGGGCTAACAAAGTGGGGAATGCACCCAATGAACGACGTTGTCTTACGGCCCGATCGCCACCTGAGCCGGTTGGCACGTCGGCCGGCCGAGCAGAAAAAAGGGGATAGCTGATCGCTGCCCCCTGCCCGCTGATCCCTGACCGCTGATCGCTCGGCCAGATTACACCCGACCCCTTGGCACAATTTCTCCTGAAAAATCGCGTTCGGTGGTCGCCTGGGCCGCTTGTTGCCCTGTGATGGAAGGGGTAGGATGTGTGGCGCACGGCCTGCGCTATCGTTGCTCAACGACAGGGAGAGAAATGAGATTGAAAGGGGAAGGGGAAGAGATCCGAGCGGCGTGGCTTTCGGCCTATCTCGCCGAGGTCAAGAAGAACCTTGCCGATGGAAATGCGACTGAACACACTCATCGTCCCGCGCTGAAGAGGCTGATCGAGGCCGCCGGCACCGGCATTGTGGCCACCAACGAACCAAAGCGCATCCTTTGTGGCAGCCCTGACTTTCAGGTAACCCGCAAGGGCGTTCCACTCGGCCATGTCGAAACCAAGGACATTGGCGCGAACCTCGACGAGATGGAGCGCAGCAAGGGGCCGCACGGCGAGCAGTTCACCCGTTACCGCGACGGGCTGCCCAACTGGATTCTCACGGACTACTTGGACTTTCGTTGGTTCGTGGGCGGGCAGAAGCGCTTGACGGTCCGCATCGCCGAACTGGATGCCAAAGGCAAAATCAAGCCGCTGCCCGACGGCGAAGAGAAGCTCTCGGAGTTGCTCACCGCTTTCTTCGAGCAAGAAGCCCCAACCGTGGGGACTGCCAAGGAACTGGCCCAGCGGATGGCGGGCATGACGCGCATCATCCGCGATTTGATCGTGGGCACGTTCGAGCATGAGACGGAGCAGGGCTGGCTCCACAACTGGTTGGCTGCCTTCCGCGAAACGCTGATCCCGGAACTCGACGAGAGGCAGTTCGCCGATATGTTTGCCCAGACACTGGCTTATGGCCTGTTCGCCGCCCGCGTCCACGCGGCGCCAAGCAAGCCCTTCTCGCGCGAAATGGCCGCGTACAATCTGCCGAAAACGAATCCTTTTCTTCGCAAGTTGTTTGCGGAGATCGCCGGCGTGGACATGCCCGACTCGATCGCCTGGGCCGTGGACGACGTCGTAGAATTGCTCAAGCACGCCGACATGGTCGAAATCCTCACGGACTTTGGCAAAGGCAAGGGCAAGGAAGACCCGGTGGTCCATTTTTACGAGACTTTTCTCGCCGCCTACGACCCGAAGATGCGCGAAATCCGCGGCGTCTATTACACGCCCGAGCCGGTGGTGAGTTACATCGTCCGCTCCATCGACCACCTGCTGAAGACCCGCTTCAACCGTCGGAAAGGTTTAGCCGACGAAAACACGCTGATTCTCGATCCCGCCGTCGGCACCGCCACGTTTCTCTACTTCGTCATCGACCAGATTCACCGAAAGTTCGCCAGGCAAAAAGGCGCGTGGGACGACTACGTCGCCAAACACCTGCTGAACCGCATCTTCGGTTTTGAGCTGCTCATGGCCCCGTATGCGGTCGCACATCTAAAACTCGGCCTGCAATTGCAGGAGACCGGCTACACGTTTGGCTCCGACCAACGCCTCGGCATCTACCTGACCAACACGCTCGAAGAGGCCGCCAAGAAGAGTGAGCATCTCTTTGCCGGTTGGGTCGCCGACGAAGCCAACGCCGCGGCGGAGATAAAGAAGGACAAGAAGATTATGGTGGTCCTCGGCAATCCGCCGTATTCGGGCCATTCCGCTAACCGCAGTTGTGATGCTAATGGCAATCTGACGTTCATTGGAAAACTTCTCTATGACTACAAGTTCGTTGACGGAGAACCCTTGAATGAACGAAATCCAAAATGGTTGCAGGATGACTATGTTAAGTTTATCAGGTTTGCCCAGTGGCGCATAGAAAAAACAGGCGAGGGAGTCATCGGCTTAATCACAAACCATGGCTACATTGACAACCCTACATTCAGGGGTATGCGACAAGAGCTCGTGGGATCGTTTCACGAGATCTACGTCTACAACTTGCACGGCAACTCCAAGAAGAGAGAAACTACACCGAATGGCGGTAAGGACGAAAACGTCTTCAGTATTCAGCAAGGCGTCGCCATTATCCTCTGTGTAAAGAAGTCGGGCGTTGCCTCGCGTGCAAAAGTCCACTACGCCGACCTCTGGGGCAGCCGGGATGGCAAGTATAGCGTTCTATCGAGTTCAGATATCAATTCGACGAAATGGCGCGAGATTTATCCAGCGACTCCGATCTATTTGTTCGCTCCGCACGATTCGCGGCGGACGACAGAGTATCAGCGCGGTTGGAGAATTCCGGATGCCATGCCCGTCAACTCGGTTGGCATCGTGACCGCACAGGACAAGCAGGCGCTTGCTTTCACCCGCGTGGAAGCGGAGGCCCTCGCCCATTGCCACGGTCTTCCGGCAACTGCAGTCGTACCGGCCCTTTACCGTCCCTTTGACGTGCGATTCATGGTATACGACAAGAGCGTCGTCACACGTCCGCGGTTGGAGGTTATGCGTCACTTGTTGGCAGGGGAAAACATCGGCATCCTAGTGACGCGACAGACGCGGGATGAATGGGGGGTATTTGCCACCGGGCATATCTCCGGCCACAAGGCATGTGCCGCCTTCGACATAAACACGCTCGTTCCCCTCTTCCTCTATCCCAACGGCGATGTGCCCAAATCGCTCTTCGACCACGAGAACGGCCGCCGGCCCAATTTGTCCGCGCGATTCATCGCGGAACTGTCGGCATGGATGAAACTAACCTTTGTTCCCGATGGACGGGGCGACCTGCGCAAGACGGTCGGCCCCGAAGACATCTTCCACTACGCCTACGCGGTGTTTCACTCGCCGACGTATCGAAATCGTTATGCCGAGTTCCTCAAAGTTGATTTTCCGCGATTGCCACTCACTGCTGACGTGAAGCTCTTCCGGGCGCTGGCGGCCAAGGGGGCCGCGTTGGTCGCGCTCCACCTCATGGAATCCCCGATCCTGGCCGATTTCGTCACGGAGTTCCCCGCAAAAGGCGATAACGTGGTGGAAAAGGTCCGCTATACCGAGAACAACAATCGCGTTTGGATCAATTCAACCCAATACTTTCAAGGGGTGCCGAAAGAGTGCTGGGACTTTCACATCGGCGGCTACCAAGTTTGCGACAAATGGCTCAAGGACCGCAAGGGACGGAAACTCGGCTACGAGGACATCGAACACTATCAGAAGATCGTTGTCGCGTTGAAGGAGACGCTGCGACTGATGAAGGAGATCGACGAGTGCATCCCAGGGTGGCCATTGGCGTAGGAAGGAGTAAAGGGTCGGGAATCTTTGTTCCCAAGAGAGTCGGTGGCGGATGGACATTTCCGGCAAATCAGCGGACTTTTTTGGGGCGGCGTTGCTTGGCGGTTTTCCAGAACTGGCCGCGTGAGAGGCCCTGGCCCGCCTTGATGCTACGGCCGCGACTTGTCGAGCAACGACCGGAAGCGCAGCGAGCGGGCCAGCAAGATCCGCTCCAGGTCTTCGTCGTCCTCCGGCGCAAGCAGGACCGCCACGGGCTTGCCGTTGCGGGTGATGACGATCGGCCCGGCGGCGGAGCGTTTTGATCTTCTCAACGTCCGTCTACTCACCGATCACACAATTTCTCTGATTTCCTGAGCCACTGCCAGTGCTTGGGTCGCCGCCTTAACGCTTCCAACGACCTTGAGGAAAGCCAGAGCCGCTTTGACCTCGGGGATGCCGATGCCTCCCTTGGCGACAACCTTCCTCACCGCCTGCCGCCGCTTGTTGTGGGTGGTTTTGATGTTGCTGACGTAGTTATTGCTGATCTTGATGCCCTTCTTCGCCAGTGCATCGACCACTTCCACGTTCTTCGCCTTCGGGTTCGCCTTGAGGTACTCCTTCACGGCTTGGGTCTTGTTCACTTGTTTCTTCTTGGCCATGATTGTGGCTCCTTGTAGTTGGGATGGTTGAAACCGAAGGATTAGTCTACCAGTTGAGTAAAAGTGCGTGAATCCCTTCGCCACCGATAAAAGGATCGTGCAAACAAAGTGCCCGCCCCCGTTTAATATCCCGGAAAATATCGGAGCAATGCTTTCCGCCCTCACCCCCGGCCCCTCTCCCAAAGGGGGAGGGGAGATATTTCAAACACGTTTTCAGGCCGACTGTCTGCGACGGACCCAGGCCCCGCGGCGCTGGCTGGAAAATCGCTTTCCACGCTCTGGCCGCGACGATGCCGAGGCCGCCGGCCTGCCCGGGGCTGTTTTCGTGCCGGAACGTAACCCCTTGCCAGGCTCGGCGGTCATGCCCGACGGGCGCTCCTCGACGGCCAGCGTTTGCCGCGTGAGCCGTTGGATGGCCTGCAAGGCCGACCGCTCGCCGTGATCGCAGAAGGAGACGGCGACCCCGGCCGCGCCCGCCCGGCCCGTGCGGCCGATGCGATGGATGTAATTGTCCGCATCGACCGGCAAATCGAAGTTCACGACGTGCGAGACGTCGTCGATTTGCAGCCCGCGGGCGGCAATGTCGGTGGCCACCAGGACCAGCGGTTGCGGCGCCTTGAAGCGGAGCAACACGCGCTGCCGCGCCGATTGGCTCTTGTTGCTGTGAAAGGCGTCGGCCTGAATGCCCGCCTTCACCAGCGATTTGACTACCTTGTCCGCGCCATGCTTGGTGCGCGTAAACACCAGCGTTCGCGTCCACGGCGTCTCCCGCAGCCAATGGGTAAGCAGTTGCAGCTTCTGCTTCTGGTCGACCAAAAACACCGATTGCCGAATCGTCTCCAACGTGACCGAGGCGGGCGCGATACGCACGTCCACGGGATCGGTCAACCATTGGTCGGCCAACGTGCGGATGGCCGGGGGCAGCGTGGCGGAAAAGAGCAGTGTTTGCCGCCGGCGCGGGACCTTCTCCACAATCCGCCGCAGATCGTGGATAAAGCCCATGTCGAGCATCCGATCGGCCTCGTCGAGGATCAGCACCTCGACGTGCGACAGGTCCACGAAGCCTTGCTGCATCAGGTCCAGCAGCCGCCCCGGGGTGGCGATCAAGACGTCCACGCCGTTGTTCAATGCTCGCACTTGCGGCGACTGGCCGACGCCCCCGTAAATCGCGGCTTGCCGCACGGCCGTATAGCGGCCGTATGTCTGGAAACTCTCGCAGATTTGCAGTGCCAGTTCGCGCGTGGGCGCGAGCACCAGCGTGCGGATCTTCCGTCCGCGCCCATTGACGCGGCACTCGACCCGGCTAATTCGCTGCAAGGTGGGCAAAGCGAACGCGGCCGTCTTGCCGGTTCCTGTTTGCGCGCAGCCCAGCACGTCGCGCCCCTCGAGAACCGGCGGAATGGCGGCAGCCTGAATTTTGGTGGTGGTGGGGTAGCCCTGCGCACGAACGGCGCGCAAGAGCGGCTCGGCAAGGCCGAGATCTTCAAACTTCATCAACGCTTCCTTCACTAGCGGCTTTCCAAGACGAACGCAGGCCACGACAGCCAACCGGGCATACAGGGTGCGGCACCCGACCTCAATATTGATGAGGCCCTCGCAATCGAGACTTCGGCCCAAAGGCACGGCCTGGGGCCGAGGGTGCAAGAGAGATCAAAGGCAGCCGTAGGCATGAAACCCCGCCAGGCCGCTGGGCCGGGCAAAGTGGCCGCTACAGAAGAAGCATATGAACGCACGACGCGGACGGAAGCCCGCGTCGCTCTCGCACGTCACGAACAGCCTTAACATAGCACCCCCTCCGGCCGTGTCAAGTGGTCTTTCGACACAAAATCCAATCGGGCTGTCCAACGGGAACCCATCGTGCTATAATCCTCATTGTGGGGAAGGGACCGGAGACACCTCGGCTTCCCTCCAAATCCTTCGCTCCGAGGTCGCATGTTGGCGATCTGCCGCGGATGCCTCTTGGATCGCGGCTGATTCGCTTGCTTTGTTGGCGCGATAGTTGTTCTGTCGCCTGTCCTAGACCTGGGGTGACAGTACGAATGCCACCCCGACGCAACCTGTCCGCAGAGTTCTGACGGACCACAGTTTTCGGCTTTAGCGGCCAGATGGAGTGTTCATGGCGAGAGACAAGAATACCTACGCCAAACGTCAGCGGGAAACGCTGAAGCGGCAGAAGGCGGAGGCGAAGCAAGAACGTCGCCGGGTTCGCAAGGAGCGGACAGGCGACACGGACGCCCAAGTCGAGCCAAGCGATAGCGACAGGCAGTGGGAGTGACTGTGCGCGGAAGCTCATCGCCTCGTCCCCGCGACGGTCTCCGATGAGAGGCAAGGCGATGACTTGATATTGTGTGCCCCGCGGTCGCCCCCCTTGGGTTGACTCGGGCATTTTACGGAAATTTGGCGAGGAAAGAAGAGAAAAGAAAAAGAGGTCGGGAATCTCTGATTGTACCAAGCAAGCCCAAAGCACTGGCAGAGCCAGTGGCACGCAATCTCAGCCCCTTTCGTCAGTGCCACCCGCCGCAATGGCAAGTGCCGATGCCTTTCCCTTACGCACCAAAGCGTCGAGTTCCAACCGTTCAGTCTCCGTCAAGCGAACAACAAATATCTTTTTCATGGCTACATCCTTGTATTGCCGAAGGGAAAAACGACTCATCCGCCCGGATAAATACCAGAATGTAGCGAATTAGTAAAGTCAAATTAGACAGACCACTAGCCGCCGCACCCATTTTGCCGACCGCCTCGAGGCGCCGACGGCGGCGATCATCCCTATGACGCCCATGAAAACGAGTAGCCCTCGCCACAACCCAGCCAGCAGCCCGAAACCCGGTTCAAGTTCGGACAGCATGATGATTACGGAGAGGACAATGAGTATTGTTGGCGGGACCGGACCGCTACGCAAAATGAGTATTGTTGGCGGGACCGGACCGCTACGCAAGCGGAAGGCGTTGCGATAGACTTCCCATTCACACCAAGGCACGTGCATGAAAGGGAGTCGCATGTTAATTCCCGGACAACCACAAGTATAGTTCGTACATGTGTTCGCCGCCGTGGGCGGGATTGCCGATCAGGCGGCGGCTTTGCGGATCCACTACGAAATCGAGGTCCTCCAACGCCAATTGACCGATCAGCACCGGTACGTCGTCGGAGACCTCCATCACGTCCATGTGGCAAGTACGGTCTTGTATCGTCATCCGGACCGAACCGTAGAGATTGGCTTCCACAATTCCCGAGACGCTCTTGACCCGCCGTGTATCGAACTTCCTAAGTCCGAGTTGCCGGATCAAGCGAGCGGGCATCGATAAGTACGTGGCGCCGGTGTCCACCAAAGCGTCACTTACTTTCACTCGTCGCACTTGGTCCGGCGAAATCAACGACTTTTCGGCGGCCCAAAGGTCCTCCCTGTTCTCGAATACGGCCTCCGTCAGCACTCGACCCATCGTTTCGGTTTCCATGGCATAGTCCTCGCTGTCGTGGGGACTGGTCCTCTAGCCGGCGGCTAACAACCGCCGGAACGGACATGTTGTCGCGGCTTTCCTCCGGCGGCTGTTAGCCGCCGGCTATTGCCCTAACATATTATAACCGCTCCGACGGCTATCTAGCCATCCATCCCCCCGGCGGGGTGCATTGCAGGGAAATATCCCGCGCGGTAAGTTGTTTGATTCTTTGTGTCCGAAGAAAGTAGGGTGGGTCAAGCGAAGCGCAGCTCCACCGCGTTTTTCCCGCTGTTGGTGGGGCTGCGCTTCGCTTGACCCACCCTACACAGCCGCGATGCCGGAATGAGAGCGGCAAGTTCTATCTTGAATCGAGGAGATCGACCGTGGAAAACAGACGCTTTGTGACCGTCGACGGCAATGAAGCGACGGCCAACGTCGCCCATCTATGCAACGAAGTGATGGCGATATACCCGATCACGCCTTCGTCGGGGTTGGGTGAGATGCCCGACGCCTGGGCGGCCGCCGGGCGGAAAAACATCTTCGGCACGGTGCCCCACGTGGTCGAGATGCAGAGCGAGGCCGGGGCCGCCGGCGCGGTCCACGGCGCGTTGCAGGCCGGGGCACTGACGACCACCTTTACGGCTTCGCAGGGCTTGCTGCTGATGATCCCCAACATGTTCAAGATCGCCGGCGAGCTGACGCCGACCGTCTTCCATGTGACCGCGCGGACGATCGCCACACACGCCCTGTCGATTTTCGGCGACCACAGCGACGTGATGGCCTGCCGATCGACCGGTTGGGCGATGCTCGCCTCGGCATCGGTTCAAGAGTCGCAGGACATGGCGTTGATTTCGCAGGCCGCCACGCTCGAAGCCCGCGTCCCGTTCATCCACTTCTACGAGGGTTTCCGCATCTCGCACGAAGTGAACAAGATTGAGCAGCTTACCGAGGACGACGCGCGGGCGATGATCGACATGGATCTGGTAGCCGCCCATCGCGAGCGGGCTCTTTCTCCCGAGCGGCCGAAGCTCCGCGGCACGGCCCAGAACCCGGACACGTTTTTTCAGGCCCGCGAGGCGTGCAATAAATTCTACGATGTCTGCCCCGCGATCGTGCAGAAGCAGATGGACAAGTTCGCCAAGCTGACCGGCCGGCAGTATCATCTGTTCGACTACGTCGGCGCCCCGGACGCCGATCGGGTAATCGTAATCATGGGCGCCGGCGGCGGAGTGGTCGAGGAAACGATCGAGCACCTGATGGCCCAGGGCGAGAAGGTCGGCGTGTTGAAGGTCCGATTGTACCGTCCGTGGGACGGCCGGGCGTTCATCTCTGCGCTGCCGAAGTCGGTCGAGAAGATCGCCGTGCTCGATCGCACGAAAGAACCGGGCGCGGCCGGCGAACCGCTCTATCAGGACGTGGTCACCGTGTTGTCGGAGCTTGGTGAAGGCGAGAAGACACCACACGTCATCGGCGGCCGCTACGGACTCTCGTCGAAAGAATTTACGCCCGCGATGGTCGCCGGCGTGTTCGACGAGCTGAAGAAGCCGCAACCCAAGCGGCAGTTTACCGTCGGCATCAACGACGACGTGACGAAAATCAGCGTGGACTACGATCACGACTTCTCGACCGAACGGGACGACGTGGTCCGGGCGGTGTTCTTCGGCCTGGGTAGCGACGGCACGGTAAGCGCCAACCGCAACTCCGTGAAGATCATCGGTGAAAACACACCCTTGCACGCACAGGGTTATTTCGTCTACGACTCGCGCAAGGCCGGCTCGGTCACCACCTCTCACGTCCGATTCAGCCCCCGGCCGATCAAGGGTTCGTACCTGGTCCACAAGGCCAATTTCGTGGCCTGCCATCAGTTCCACTTCCTCCAGCGGATCGATGTCCTTTCGATGGCCATTCCGGGCGCTACGTTCCTGTTGACCAGCCCCTATCCGGCCGAGGTGGTTTGGGACCACCTGCCCGTCGAGGTGCAGAAGCAGATCATCGACAAGAAGCTGAAGTTATACGTGATCGACGCGTTCCAGGTGGCCCGCGAAACGGAGATGGGCGTTCGGATCAACACGATCATGCAGACCTGCTTTTTCAAGTTGGCCAATGTGATTCCGGCCGACGAGGCCATTGCCCAGATCAAGGAAGCCATCGAGGCGACTTACGGCAAGAAGGGGGGCGGGAAGATCGTCGAGCGGAACAACGCGGCGGTCGACGCCTCGCTGGCCGCCTTGCACGAGGTGAAATATCCGGCCGAGGTCACTTCGAAGCTGCACGTGACCCCGCCGGTCCCCGACCATGCCCCAGCGTTCGTAAAGGACGTGTTGGGGATGATGATCGCCAACCGGGGCGACGACCTGCCGGTAAGCGCCTTCCCTTGCGACGGCACGTTTCCCACCGCCACCACGCAATATGAAAAGCGGAGCGTCGCCTATAACATCCCCGTCTGGGACCCGGACATCTGTACGCAGTGCGGACTATGTTCATTGGTGTGTCCCCACGCCTCGATCCGCATGAAGGCGTTCGACCCGGCCTTGATGGCCAAGGCCCCGAAGGGATTCAAGGCGGCCGATTTCAAGGGGAAGGAGTTCCCCGGCTGGAAATTCGTCGTCCAGGTGGCCCCCGACGATTGCACCGGCTGCGGGCTATGCACGGGAGTCTGTCCGGCCAAGGACAAGGAGCGGGTCAAACACAAGGCGGTCGATCTCGAGCCGAAGCTCGACCACCTGGAACGGGAACAGGCCAACTGGGACTATTTCCTCTCGATCCCCGACGTCGACCGCTCGCAGGTCAAGCCGGCAACGATCAAGGGTTCGCAATTGTTGGCGCCGCTGTTCGAGTTCTCCGGGGCCTGCGCCGGCTGCGGCGAAACGCCCTACGTCAAGCTGTTGACGCAGTTCTTCGGCGACCGGATGTTGATTGCCAACGCCACGGGCTGCTCGTCGATCTACGGCGGCAACCTACCCTGCACGCCCTACTGCCAAAACCGCGAAGGCCGAGGCCCATCCTGGTCGAACTCGCTGTTCGAGGATTCGGCCGAGTTCGGCTTTGGGTTCCGCTTGGCGGTCGATCAGCAGGTCGAATACGCCCACGAGTTGTTGCGCCGACTGGCGTCCGATTTGGGCGACGAGTTGGTCGCGGCGATTATCGACTGCAAGCAGGAGGCGGAGGAGGAGGTTTTCGCCCAGCGAGAGCGGGTGGCCGAGCTGCGCAAGCGGCTGGCGAAGATCGACTCGCCGGATGCGAAAAACCTGCTGGCTTCGTCCGATTATCTGATCCGCAAGAGCGTGTGGAGCTTCGGCGGCGACGGTTGGGCATACGACATCGGCTTCGGCGGCCTCGACCACGTGCTGGCCTCCGGCCGCGACTTGAACATCCTGGTGCTTGATACGGAGGTCTATTCAAATACCGGCGGGCAGGCGTCAAAATCCACCTTCCGCGGGGCGGTGGCGAAGTTCGCCGCCGCCGGCAAACCCGGCTGCAAGAAGGACCTCGGCCTGATCGCCATGTCCTACGGCAACGTGTTCGTCGGCTCGATCTCGCTGGGCGCCAATCCGATGCACGCGATTCGCACGATCCGCGCGGCGGAGTCGTATCGCGGCCCCTCGCTGCTGATCGCCTTCTCGCACTGCATCGGCTGGGGCATCGACATGTCGCAGGGAATGAACGTCCAGAAGGAGGCCGTGGCCTGCGGCTACTGGCCGCTGTGGTGCTTCGATCCGCGCAACGGATCGCATCCGTTCCAGTTGACCAGCAAGCGGCCGTCGAGCGCTTTCAAGGATTTCGCCATGAAGGAGGCCCGCTTCGCCATGCTGGCCCGCTCCAGGCCCGAGGACTCGGCCCGCCTGCTTACCCTCGGCCAGCAGGACATCGACAGGCGATTTCATTTTTACGAGCAGTTGGCTGGCGTGGATCGGTCGACGGCCGGCGCGGCCGCGGCGGAAGATGGCGGCAACGGCGAAACAATAGCCGAGGACGCAAAGGAGGTGGAAGCATGAGCGCGGAACTGAATACGACCTATCTGGGACTGAAACTGAAGAACCCGCTGGTTGTTTCCGCCTGCCCTTTGACGGCGGAGATCGACCAGCTTAAACGGCTCGAGCAGGCCGGCGCGGCCGCGGCCGTCCTGCCGTCGTTGTTCGAGGAGCAGATCGAACACGATTCGATGCAGATGGCCGAGGCACAGGAGTTCGGCACGGAAAGCTTCGCCGAGGCGCTGACCTACTTCCCCCAGCAGGACGAATACCGCTCCGGGCCGGAAGAATACCTGGAGACGATCGCCAAGGCGAAGAAAGCGGTGGCCATTCCGATCGTCGCCAGCCTGAACGGCACGAGCAAGGGTGGCTGGGTCCGCTACGCCAAGATGATGCAAGAGGCCGGAGCCGACGCGCTGGAGTTGAACGTCTACTTCGTGCCCGGCGAGTTGGAAATGACCGGCCCCGACGTGGAGGACCGCTATCTCGAACTGGTCGCCGCGGTGAAGGAGTCGATCTCGATCCCGCTGGCGGTCAAGATCGGGCCATATTTTAGTTCGCTGGGCAACATGGCCCTGCGGCTGGTCGAGTCCGGCGCCGACGGACTGGTGCTGTTCAACCGCTTCTTCCATCCCGACATCGACCTGGAGAAGTTGGAGACCCATCCGCGGCTGCACCTGAGCACGTCGGCCGAGTTGTCGGCGCCGCTGCGTTGGATCGCCCTGCTTCACGGCCGGGTGAAGGCCTCGTTGGCCGCCACCAGCGGCATCCACGACGCGCCCGGCCTGTTGAAGGCCCTCTTGGCAGGCGCCGACGTCGGCATGATCGCCTCGGTCCTTTACCAGAAGGGGATCGCCGACGTGAGCGAAATCCTCGCCGGATTGAGCAAGTGGATGGAAGAGAAGGAATACTCCTCGGTCGAGCAGCTCAAGGGGAGCATGAGCCGCGAGAACTGTCCCGACCCGTCGGCCTTCCAACGCGGCAACTACATGAAGACGCTGACTTCTTTTGTCGGCAAGGCGATATAGCGGGAAGTGATAGGGCGCGTGAAACGAACCGATCACAACGAAATTGGTGCGTTTCACGTACCCTACGGAATGTGTCGCAAACCGTCCGCTGACGTTTGCAATATCCGATTGCCAGGGCATCTGCATCCGAGTATAATACAAGGCTCGGTACTTCCAGGAGATACTCTATCGTACCGCTGCATCGGCCATGGACCTGTCAAAATTGCGCAACATCGGCGTTTCCGCCCACATTGACTCGGGTAAAACTACCCTGAGCGAACGCATATTGTACTATGCCGGCCGCATCCACCGCGTCCGCGAGGTCCACGACGGCGGCGGCGCCACGATGGACCACATGGAGTTGGAGAAGGAACGGGGCATCACGATCACCAGTGCCGCCACGCAGGTCCAGTGGCGCGACGCCACGATCAATTTGATCGACACGCCCGGCCACGTCGATTTCACCGTCGAGGTCGAGCGGAGTCTGCGGGTGCTCGACGGGGCGATTCTGGTCCTCTGCGCCGTCGGCGGCGTGCAGGCCCAATCGCTGACCATCGACCGCCAAATGCGCCGCTACCACGTACCCCGGCTGGCGTTCATCAACAAGATGGACCGCGTCGGAGCCAACCCCGACAAAGTGGTCGAGCAACTGCGGGCGAAGCTGAACTGCGACGCCGTGCTGATGCAGTTGCCCATCGGCGGCGAGGCGGACTTCCGGGGCGTGATCGACCTGGTGTCCGAACGGGCGTACTATTTCGACGGTCCCGGCGGCGAAGAGGTCCGCGTCGAGGCGATTCCGGCCGACTTGGCCGGCGAAGCATATTCCGCCCGGCAACGGCTGCTCGAAGCCCTCTCGATGTTCAGCGACGTGTTGATGGAGCTGTTGTTGGCGGAGCAGGAAGTGCCGCCGGAGCTGATCCTCGACGTGATCCGCTCGGCCGTGGCGCAGTTGGAGTTCACGCCGGTGTTTCTCGGCTCGGCATACCGCAACAAGGGCGTGCAACCGCTGCTGGACGCGGTGGTCCGCCTGATGCCCTCGCCGTTGGACCGGCGGGCGAAGGCGATGGCCTTGGACGAAGAAGGCCGTTGGAAAGAAATACAACTTGACCCCGACCCGGATAAGCCGACCGTGGCGATGGCCTTCAAGATCGTCGATGACCCCTACGGCACGCTGACCTTCATGCGGCTCTATCAAGGCCGGTTCGTGAAAGGGGGATCGTATTTCAACCAGCGGACCGGGCGCAAGGAACGCTTCGGCCGCATCATGCGCATGCACGCCGACCAGCGCGAGGAGGTCGAAGAGGCCCGATGCGGCGACATCGTGGCGGTGCTGGGCGTCGATTCCGCCAGCGGCGACACTTACGCTTCGCAGCCGAAGTATTGCACGCTGGAAAACATGTTCGTGCCGGAGCCGGTCATTTGCATGGCCATTGCTCCGGCCGTCCGCGACGGCGCCGACCGGCTGAGCAAGGCCCTGCACCGCTTCCGCCGCGAAGACCCGACGTTGCGGGTCAGCACCGACGAGGAGACGGGCGAGACGCTCATCGCCGGCATGGGCGAACTGCACCTGGACGTTTACATCGAGCGGATCCGCCGCGAGTATAAGGTGGCGGTCGAGGTCGGCCCGCCCAAGGTGAACTACCGCGAGGCGCCTACTCAGCCGGTCGAGTTCAACGTCCGCCACCGCAAGCAGACCGGCGGCTCGGGCCAGTACGCCCACGTCGTCGGCCGGCTCGACGTGCTGCCCGAGGACGCCCCGGAAAACTTCCTTTTCGAGGAACACGTCGTCGGCGGGCGGATTCCGAAACAATACATCCCCGCCGTGGAAAAGGGGTTCCGTTCGATGCTCTCAAAGGGTCCGATCGCCAAATATCCGGTGGTCGGGCTGGCGGTGCATCTCGAAGACGGCTCATTTCACGAGGTGGACAGCTCCGACATGGCTTTCCGGATATGCGCCCAGACGGCGATGCGCGAGGCGTTTCCGCGGACCAAGCCCGTGCTGCTCGAGCCGGTGATGAAGATCGAGATCGAGTGTCCCTGCCAATTTCAAGGATCGGTGGTGGGCAACCTCACATCGCGTCGCGGCATCGTGTTCGGCGCGGAGGTCCACGGCGCGGAAGTGCGGATCGAGGGCGAGGTCCCCCTGGCCGAGACGTTCGGCTACTCGACCGACCTGCGGAGCATGACCCAGGGCCAAGGCACGTTCACGCTCGAGTTCGCCCGCTACAAACGCCTGCCGCGCGCACTGGAAGAAGAGCTTATCGCCGAACGGAAGAAAGCGGCGATGGCCGGGGTGATCTAATTCCATAGGCAGGTTTGTGCCTCGGCGGGATCGAACTACAAAAGAGTTGTGTCCTTTTTTCATCTCTTGGCAAAGATTCCCCTTAGTAAACCTATTCTCTCATTCACGGAAGATATGTTGGCGGTGATATGCCAAGTAGTTTGCCGTTTTCTGTGTTGGTCTCATTGAGAGCAATTGACCGACAAGACCAAAAATATTTCTTTCCGCGGTGTTCAATACTGACGAGACAATCAATACACCTGATGATTCAAAGGAAATCAATCCTGCATCAAACAGTGCATCTAGGCTTGCGACCAGAGGCAGACCGTTGTGTGCGTCTAATCGCTCAACGTCGGAAGAAGCTCGCCAAGGCTTGATGTGCGATGCCCGGATCGCATCTAGTGTCGAAGCTCCGGTAACCGAGCATTTGGCACCCCATAATTCGAGCACTCTACTTCTGAATTCACCTTGGCCGATGCGAGCATCTACCAGGAGTTCCTTTGTAGTCTGGTTCTTTGCTTGCGCGGCGAGAATCGTCTCTAAGTCACTCTTGAGTGTGTTGGGCGCAGTAGACTGACGTTGAAAATAATGAACGGACACTTTTCCATCATTCCTCGCGTAAATCAGCCCGTCTTTTTCTATAAACTTTCCTAACCGCAACAGATACTGTGAATCAAAGGAAGCAATCGTGCGTATTCCGGTTGTACTGGCATCTTTAGCAGTGCAGACGACACCGAATCCTTCCGCCCCTTGACGTATCAGGTCCAAATGGCGACGGCGTTCGTTAAATCCCGCCGATGTTTTACGTCTGGGTTTGAGCCGTCCAACCCGAACATGGTCGACTGAATCAATGGTTTGAACCTCGTCCTTCCAAACGCGGAGAAAAACACGAGCAGTGGAAGGATCAACCGCGCCCCACGACCACCGTGGGTTTGTTGGGAACGCGTTCAATTTGTCGGCGAAAAATTTATTGATTGACATAGGTAATCCCGCAGAATTACTGCCAACCGGCGTCAGCGGTTGTAGACAACGTCGGTTGGAAGGCAGTTGCGCCGCCATCGCCGGGCTACAATCCTCGCTTCTTTCGGACTTTGTCGATCGGAGTGTCTCCCCCCTCGTTCGACCGTGCCGATAAAAAGGACATGAACTTATTGCTGCCGCCCAAAGCGGCGGCTTCTCGATCGAACTCGTCCGCCTGTTCAAGGAGAAAATCCTCGCCGGAACTTGAATGAATGACAACAGATTCCGATTTCGCGAGCGCGAGCACGTCGGCAAGCGTGAGTTGCTCTCTGCTAAGGTCAACGGTTTTCATAGCTCGACCCTCCGCCCTCGTATGAACAATTCGGATAATGAATGATAGCGAACGACTGCCGGGTTGCAACCCGGCCTACGCTGGTATTCCCCCGCCGTGAATACACGGCGGGCAGCGGTGGGTGGACGCACCAGACCGTGCCCCGGGTGTATTCACCCGGGGCTAAATAGCTGTTTTTGCGGGCCAATTCCCGTGGCGCCCTTATGAATAATCCGGCATAAGGTTCTCTCTTGCCCGAAGTGCCTGGTTTTGCTACACTCCCGCCCCGCTTGGTACCCCTTTTCGCCCGCGACAAGGAGGTCGCTGGTGCTGTCGAATTGTCCAATCCGCCGGAAGCTACTGCTGGGGCTGGCCTTGCTGGTGCTGGTCGTGGCAATCCTTTCCAGCACCGGACTGGTGGCCACCTACGCCTACCGCAACCTGGTCAACAGCCTGAGCTGGCGCGTGAGCGAGTTGCCGCTGGCGGCGGAACTCAGCAGCCACGTGAGCGATCTGCGGATCACCATCGGAGAATTGCGCGGGCTGCGAATAAACACTTTCCCCGACACCCATCACGATCTCGTGCCGATGCGGGTGCGGATGGCACGCGACCAGTTTCGCGGCCGGTTGGACGAGGTCGATCGGACATTGGAGCGATATCGGGACCAACTGGCCGGCGAAGCGCGGGCCGATCCGCGGATGTCCGACCACCAGCGCGAGCGTGAGACGGTCCGCAAGATCGAGGCCCAACTGGAGCGCATCCGCACGGCCAACCGCGACGAGGACTGGATGCTCGACAACGTCAAGATCGGCTGGCTGGACGTGGAGCTGGAACAGTTGCAGATACTTGCCTCGGAATTGCCCAGCCACTTGCACTCGAAGCTGGCCGGCTTTTCCCACGAAGTGCGCGGACAGTATAGAGTGTTGATCGTCAGCGCGTGGACGGCCACCGTGTCGGCCGGGCTGATCTTCTTGTTGTTCATGCGGCTGTCCTATCGCTGGGTCTTCCGTCCGTTGCGGATGCTGATCGCCGGTTCGCGGCGGGTGGCCGCAGGTGAGTTCAGCTACCGCATCCGGCTCGACACCGAGGACGAGATGGCCGAGTTGGCCAAGGCCATGAACGACATGACCGCCCGGTTTCAGGAAATCCGCGACGACCTGGACCGCCAGGTGCAGGTGCGTACCAAGCAGGTGGTCCGCAGCGAGCAGTTGGCCAGCGTGGGCTTCCTGGCCGCCGGAGTCGCCCACGAGATCAACAATCCGTTGGCCTCGATCGCTATATGCGCCGAATCGTTGGAGGGCCGCCTCCAAACCACGCTCGACGAAAACGATCCGGAAGAAAGGGGGACAGGTCCGCTTTGCCGGAACGGCCCGGAGGGTGCTTCGCACAAAGCGGACCTGTCCCCCTTTCTTCCCTATCTGCGGATGATCCAAACCGAGGCATTCCGCTGCAAGGGGATCACCGAAAAGTTGCTCGACTTCTCCCGCATCGGACCGGGCAAACGCGAAGAGACCGAGTTGGGAGAGTTGGTCCGCGATGTAATCGACATGATCGGCCACTTGGGCAAGTACCAGCGGAAGCACGTCGAGTTCGCCCCCGCCGGGCCGGTGCCGGCGAAGGTGAATCCGCAGGAGATCAAGCAGTCCGTGTTGAATCTGTTGAGCAATGCCCTGGACAGTTCGGCCGACGGCGGCACGGTTCGCGTCGGGTTGGAGACCCGCGAGGGATCCGCCGTGCTGACGGTCTCCGACGACGGGTGCGGCATGACGCCCGAGGTGTTGGAGCACGTCTTCGAGCCGTTCTTCACCCGCCGCCGAGGCGGCCAAGGCATCGGATTGGGGCTATCCATCACTTATCGAATCATCGCCGATCACGGCGGGGAAATTGAAGCCCAGAGCGCCGGCGCGGGCCGCGGATCGACGTTCCGCATCCGCCTGCCGCTGGCGGCTTCCAGGAAGGAGACCGACGATTATTTCCACTCCCGAGCCGCATAAGAGACTGAAGCTGTTGTTCGCCGACGACGAGAAATCGTTGCAGGAGTTGATGCGCCTTGAGTTGCCGCGGATGGGTCACGAGGCGACGATCTGCCCCGACGGCGCGACCGCCGTGGCCGCCTTGGACCGCAACACCTACGATTGCATCCTGGTCGATCTGGACATGCCCGGCTGCAACGGCATCGAGGTGATCGCCCGGGCGAAACAGCTTTCGCCCGACACCGAGGCCGTCGTTCTGACGGGCAAGTCGTCGCTGGAGACGGCCGTCGCCGCCCTGCGACACGGAGCGTTCGACTACCTTACGAAACCGTGCAAACTGATCGATATCGAGGCCGTCTTGCGGCGCGTGGCCGAGAAGCGCGAGTTGACCTACAAATATCGGGCGATCAAACAGCGGCTCCAGCGGATCGAGGGAGCGGTGGACCTGATCGGCCGGTCGGAGGGAATGAGGCAGGTTTTCCGGCTGGTGGAAAAAGTCGCCCCGACCGACTCGACCGTGCTAATCCAGGGCGAGACCGGAACCGGAAAGGAACTGGTCGCCCGCGCGGTCTACGAACAAAGCCTTCGGGCGGAAATGCCGCTGGTCCCGGTCAACTGCGGCGCACTGCCGGAGAATCTGATCGAAAGCGAGTTGTTCGGCCATCGCAAGGGGTCTTTCACCGGGGCCGACGACCATCGCACCGGACTGTTGCAGGTGGCCAACGGCGGCACCCTGTTTCTCGACGAGATCGGCGAGTTGCCCAAGTCGATGCAGGCGAAGCTGCTGCGGTTCCTCGAAAGCGGGGAAGTCCGCCGCGTGGGCGACAACGAGGCGTCGATCTGCGACGTGCGGGTGATCTGCGCCACCAACCGCGACCTGGCCGCGAAGGTCGCCGACGGCGAATTCCGCGAGGACCTTTGGTTCCGCATCAACACCTTCGAGATACCGTTGCCGCCGTTGCGGGAACGAATCGACGACATTCCGCTGTTGGCCCGGCACCTGGCGGCGCGGTTCGGCGCGCCGCGGGGAAGCGAGGACGCGGTCTTTTCACCCGACGTGCTCGACGCGCTCACCGGACACACGTGGCCCGGCAACGTCCGCGAGTTGGCCAACGTGATCGAGCACGCGATGATCCTTTGCGACTCGCCGCCGATAAAGCCCGCACACTTGCCGCGGCGATTCTTCGCCCAGGGGACGGCCGTCTACGTCGCCCGATCCGCCGACACGTTGAATCTCCGCGACCTGGAGATGCGCGCGATCCACGAGGCGCTCGACCGTCACCGGGGCAACAAGCCCAAGGCCGCCGAGGAACTCGGCATCAGCTTGAAAACGTTGTACAATAAGCTGAACCAGGAGAGCAGGGAACGCGCGGCGTAACCGTTCTTGCCATTTCCCATAAAGCCGCTTGGCGGCGGTCGCGCCCGTTGGGAGTAATGCGTCATACTGCATTAAACGACCGATCTGGGTGTGAACATCGTTCACGGCTTAGAACGTGTTTTGAAATCATTCATTTAGCCCGCCGTGAATACACGGCGGGGCGGGTTGACCGCGAAAAACCGCTTGCCCCGGGTGTATTCACCCGGGGCTAAATACGGATATTTCAAATCAAAACACGTTCTTAATGAATTTCGCGGGTCCGGGGGACTTCGTTCGATCCCGATCGGGCGAAGACCACCTGGAACAGTTGCAGCCCGCCGGTGCTAAACGCCGTGATCGAGCCGGACAGATAAAGCCGCCAGACACGGACGAACCGTTCGTCGAACATCGAGGCCACTCGTCCGGCCGACGCCTCGAAACGATCCAACCAATGGCGGAGCGTTTCGGCGTAGTGCAGCCGCAGATTTTCCACGTCGAGGACGGAGAAGCCCGGCGTCTCGAAGATGTCCATCATTTCCCGCAGCGTGGGCGGATACGCGCCGGGAAAGATGCGGCGCTCGATCCAGGAGTTGGTCTCGCCGGAGCAGTCTTGCCCGATCGACTGGATCAATCCGCGGCCTCCGTCGTTCAGGCAACGGTCGGCCGCGCGGCCGAACTCGCGGTAATGGGCCGCGCCGACGTGCTCCAACATACCCAGCGAGACCAGCGCGTCGAACCGGCCGGCAGCGTTGCGATAGTCGTCCTCGACGAACTCCACGCGGGAGTCGAGCCCCTCGGCCTTCGCCCGGCGGCGGGCAAATTGAACCTGCTCCCTCGATATGTTGTACGACTTGACGGTAACGCCGTAGTCGCGGGCCAGCAGCAGTCCCAGCGCGCCCCAGCCGCCGCCGATCTCGACGACCGTCTCTCCGGGGCGCAGCCAGAGCTTCCGGCAGACGTAATCCAGTTTCGCCCGCTGCGCCTCTTCGAGCGTCATCGACGGCGAGGGAAAATACGCGCCGCTGTAGACCATCTCGTCGTCGAGCCACAGCCGGTAGAAATCGTTGCCCAGGTCGTAGTGGCGATGGATGTTTCGGCGTGCGCCGCGGACGGTGTTTGCCGCGGCGCGATGCAGCCGGCACAACAGCGCGGAAGGGACGAGGCTCCCCGAGCGGCCCGCCGCCGAGCGCGTGCGATGGATGGTTTCCAAAAAAGCGACCAAATCGCCTTCCACCACGAGCCGGCCGTCGCTGTAGGCCTCGCCGAACTGATAGTTCGGATCGAGCAGCACCTTCCAGAACGTAGCACGATCTCGCAGAACGACGCGGACCAGCGGCGGGGCGTCGCTCGCGGCGATCTCTTCGCCGTTCCAAAGCACGAGCCGCACCGGCGGAGAGCCGACCGCGCGGAGCAGACGACGGGCAAGAAGCCGTTCGATGCCCGATACCCGACGGCCGGTCGCCGCGATTGGTTTCGGCCGGGCCGGAGCGAACCGCCTTGATGGCCGCTTTCCGGTCGATGGAAGATTCGCTGGAGACATTGGGAACACCTCCAGAACAGGAAATGCGGGACCCAAATCTCACGATACGAACGATTGGGGGTATTATACTCTTCTCGCGCATCCGTGCAATAGCCGCGGGCATGAATTGTCACAACGCCGCTGGTGGTTTAACATTAACCTTAACGCCCCGCGACTGCGGTCGCGGGGGATGGATTGCGGCAATTCGCGCCCCCCGCGCTTTGCAGTCGCGGGCGTTTGACTTACGTTGCATGGGTTTATTGATGGCCAATAACATCGCCGTGAACTTCTACTGTTTCCTTGCCGACGTTATCGTGGTTGTTCATTTCGCCTATGTCGCGTTCGTCGTCGGCGGGATGGGAGCGATTCTCGCCGGCATCGTCATGCGCTGGCGATGGGTGCGAAACTTCTGGTTCCGCATGGTTCATCTGCTGATGATCGCCGTGGTCGTGGCCGAATCGCTCTGCGGCGTCATCTGTCCGCTGACCGAATGGGAGGACCGGTTGCGCGCGGCGGGCGGGCGGCCGAACGAGCCGGGAGGTTTCATCGCCCGCTGGGCACACGATCTGTTGTTCGTCGAACTGACATTTTCCGAGATGACGGTTTACTACGTCGCCTTCGGCCTGGCCGTCTTGTTAACGTTTATTCTAGCGCCGCCGCGCCGGCCGTATTGAAATATCCGTATTTAGCCCCGGGTGAATACACCCGGGGCAAGCGGTTTCTCGCGGTCAACCCACCCCGCCGTGTATTCACGGCGGGCTAAATGAATGATTTCAAAACACGTCCAAAGACTTGCCTCGCCGGCGAGAAACTGGTAAAATTAATCGTGGTCCTCTACCATGTTCGTGATGACGATGCGATAATTTGGTGAGCCGATACCTGCCCGTTGGGCGCCGGTATTAAAGATCCCGGCCGCGTGTATAGCCGTTGACCGACTCGTTCGGCGGCGGATCACACAACCCGGGGTCCGGGTGCCCCCTTGCAATGACGGGCTCTCAAAAAAAGCATCGCCACGGCATTGCGGTGGAGGACTTTTTTTAGTTTTCAGTTGTCAGTTTCCTGGTTCCCATGCTCTGCGTGGGAACCCACTGCCCCGACGCTCCGCGTCGGTTGAGTGCGTTAATCGCCAACGCCGGTCGTTACCACTCCTCCGTTCCCACGCGGAGCGTGGGAACCAGAGTTTAACTCAATCCATCATGCTTGCACTTCCCGCCGAACTGATCGCCAAACGCGACCGATTGATTGATCTGCTGCGGAGCTACGGCAGTTGCGCGGTGGCGTTCTCCGGCGGATTGGACAGCACGGTGCTCGCCCAGGCGGCGCGTCTGGCGCTCGGAGATCGGGCCGTGGCCGTCACCGGCGTAAGCGCGAGCATGGCCGCCGGCGAACTGGACGAGGCCGATCGACTCGCCCGGCGCATCCGTCTCCGGCACGAAACCGTCCCGACCGGCGAACTCTCCATCCCGGCTTATTGCGAGAACCAAGCCGACCGTTGCTACCACTGCAAGATGGAATTGTTCGCGCGGGTTGAGCGAGTCGCACGACGCTTGGAGTTGGCCGTAGTGGCCGACGGCGGCAACCTCGACGACCGGGACGATTACCGGCCGGGGCTGCAAGCCGTCCGTCAATGCAACGTGCGGTCCCCATTGGCCGAGTGCGAACTGACGAAGTCGGAGATTCGCCTTCTGGCCGAGGCCTGGGAATTGCCCGTCTGGGACAAGCCGGCCACGCCCTGTCTGAGCAGCCGCATCGCATACGGCGAGCGAATCGAGCCCGAGCGGCTCGAAATGGTCGATCGGGCCGAACGCTTCCTACGGGATCGCGGTTTCCGGCCGTTGCGGGTAAGATACCACAAGGGCGACATGGCCCGAATGGAGGTATCCGTCGAACAGTTGCCGAAGTTTTTCAACGATCAATTTCGCCGTGAGTTGATCGAGCATTTCCGCTCGTTGGGTTTCAAGTACGTCTCGCTCGATCTGGAGGGATTCCGTAGCGGCAGCATGAACGCGGTGTTGGAGGAGGGATTGGGGATTAGGGATTAGAGACAACGCCCGCCGACTGCGGTCGGCGGGGTGTCTGTTGCGAATAATGGGGGCAATTGAAATCGGATAAATAAGTTGTCGGGATGACCAACGGTTATTGACGGCCATTTCCTGAAAGTTGACGGCCATGAGTAAACACCAAAGCACCGGCCGAAAAACACGGAAGATCGTCCGTATGCCGGCGACGAAGTGCGCGCATTTGCGTAAGAAGATGCAGCAGCGGCGATTGGAGGGCAACAAAACGCCGCGTGGACGCGGCGGCTAAACGATCTAATCCCTAATCCCCAATCCCTCCCCATGTACCGAAGTCTCCGCCAGTGCGTCGATGATCTGGAAGCGACGGGACAACTGCTGCGTATCGACGCGCCGATCGACGCAAACCTCGAAATGGCGGAGATTCAGCGGCGCGCGTTCCGCGCCGGCGGGCCGGCCCTGCTCTTCTCGAACGTCGTCGGCTGCCGCTTCCCGATGGTCGGCAACCTGTTCGGCACGATCGACCGGGCGCGATACATCTTCCGCGATTCGCTCGACAGGCTGCGGCAACTGATCGCGCTGCAAGTCGATCCGTCGGACCTGATGCGCCGGCCGCGTCTGTATCTGAAGGCCCCGTGGAGCGCACTGCTGACCCGGCCGCGAAAAGTCCGCCGCGGACCGGTGCTGGACTGCGAAACCACGCTCGACAGGTTGCCGCAGTTGAAGTCATGGCCCGACGACGGCGGTCCGTACGTCACGCTGCCGCAAGTCTACAGCGAAGACCCCGACGCCCCGGGCTTCGCGCGGAGCAACTTGGGGATGTACCGCGTGCAGCTTTCAGGCGGACGGTACGAACCGAACCGCGAGGTTGGTTTGCATTATCAGATACACCGCGGCATCGCGGCCCATCATGCCGCGGCGCTGCGGCGGGGCGAGACGCTGCCGGTCAACGTCTTCGTCGGCGGGCCGCCGGCGATGACGCTCGCCGCCGTAATGCCGTTGCCCGAGGGAATGAGCGAATTGACCATTGCCGGCGTGTTGGGGCGACGACGCGTACCGATGATCTGCCGGCCCGGGCAATTGCCCATCCACGCCGCGGCCGATTTCTGCATCGCCGGCCTGATCGATCCCGTGCGGTTGAAGCCCGAGGGGCCGTTCGGCGATCACCTGGGCTACTACAGCCTGGCCCACGATTTCCCCGTCATGCAAGTCGAGCACGTCTATCATCGGCGGGACGCGATCTGGCCCTTCACGGTCGTCGGGCGTCCGCCGCAGGAAGACACCGTTCTGGGGCAGCTTATCCACGAACTGGCCGAGCCGGCGATACCGAAGCAGATTCCCGGCGTTCGAGCGGTCCACGCG
Source organism: Planctomycetota bacterium (assembly GCA_018897395.1). Lineage (GTDB taxonomy): Bacteria > Planctomycetota > Planctomycetia > Pirellulales > Thermoguttaceae > JAHIKV01. The sequence continues at coordinate 24,420 of JAHIKV010000069.1, forward strand.
GTCGACGCCGCCGGGGTGCATCCGCTGCTGCTGGCCCTCGGCAGCGAACGATACGTGCCTTATGACGAGCATCGCCGGCCGAGGGAGTTGCTCACGCTGGCCAACGCGCTGTTGGGCCACGGGCAGTTGTCGCTGACCAAGTACCTGTGGATCGCCGCCGTCGAGGACGATCCGGCGCTGGACGTCCGCCGAGTTCCCGACTTTTTCCGCCATATACTGGAGCGCGTCGATTGGCGGCGCGACCTGCACTTTCAGACCTGCACGACGATCGACACGCTCGACTACAGCGGCGGACGAATCAACGAAGGCTCGAAGGCGGCGATTGCGGCGGCCGGACGACCGATAAGAACGCTGCCGGCTACTTGCGACGGACTGACGCTGCCCGAGGAGTTGGGTTTTCGGCGTCCGCGAGTGGTTATGCCCGGCGTTTTGGTAGTGGAAGGGCCACGGTATCAAAGCGGTCCGGACCTGGCGATCAAGCGGTTCTGTGGATGTTTCCGCCGGGAGGACGCGATTTGCGCCTTTCCACTGGTGGTCGTGGTCGATCGGAGCGAGTTCGCCGCGGATACCCTGGAAAACTTCCTCTGGACTACATTTACGCGGAGCAATCCGGCGGCGGACATTTACGGCATCGAGCCGTTCTGCTCGGAGAAGCATTGGGGGTGTCATGGCTCAGTGGTGATAGATGCCCGCGGCAAGCCGCATCACGCCCCGCCGGTGGTCGAAGACGCGGCTGTGACCCGGCGCGTCGACGAGTTGGCGGCTCGCGGTGGCCCGTTGCACGGAGTCATCTGAACGTTTGCGCGTTATTCTCGAATAAGCCAAACTCACTATTACCCCCAGCTTGCCGGTATACACGCTTTCCAATCGTCAAAAGCTGCGAAATCGGTATAGTTTGCCATTTTTGCGGCCGATTCTAAGAATACCATGTGGTGTAAAGACTGCCGCCAGGATGTGCCTGCGCTGTTGTCGGGCGACAAGCAGACGTTCTGCTGTCCCCGTTGCGGTGGGACGCTCTGCGCCGAGCACGAAAGCAAGACAGGTTGCCAACCCGTCCAACGTGCGGAGAACGACACGGCAACTGGTGAGCCGCCCCCTTGCTATGACGGCTGGGAAATGTGCGAGGAGTTGAGCGAGATCGGCCGGGCATTGCGAGGCGCGAAACGGAACGAACGCCAGTCGAAGGCGATCTATCGCCGCGAGTCGATGCGATTAGACCACCCCCACGCCGACCTGCCCCTCTGGCACGCGCCCGCGGCCGAGCAGCCCTCCGAGCGGCGCAAGTCCGCCGCCGACAAGCGCGGCGCCGCCCCGTCCGCGTTGACTTGGCTCTCGCTGGCGTTGGGGACCACCGGCTTCGTGTGCGGGGGGGTACTGATGGGCTGGTCGCTCGTGACCGGCCGGCAGGAGCTTTGGACCATCGGGGTGCCGGTGGCGTTGGTCGGCCAGATTGCGCTGCTGGTCGGCCTGGTGTTGCAACTCGACCGGATGTGGCGCGACAACCGCCGCGCGGCGGCCAAGCTCGACAACGTGGACGAGCAGCTCCGCGATCTAAAGACCGCCGCCACCCTGTTGAGCACGAGTCAGGGTCCGGCCTCGACGACGTTCTATTCGCACTTCGCCGGCGGCGCCGGTCCGCAACTGCTGCTGACCGATCTGAAGAGTCAGCTCGACCTGTTGGCGATGAGGATCGCGCGGGACGAGCGATAATTTCGCTCTCTTGACATTTTTCGGGTAAAATGAGGGTGTTGGGGAATTGGCCCGCAAAAACAGCTATTTAGCCCCGGGTGAATACACCCGGGGCACGATCCGGTGCGAAAAACCACTCTTCCCCGCCGTGTATTCACGGCGGGCTAAATGGTATTCACGGTGGGCTAAATGGTATTCACGGCGGGCTAAATAGAAAAGTTCCCGGATTTCATCGACCATTGAATGTCCGAAACACCGCTGCCCGCCGACAACACGCAGGCCGCCGAGAAGGTGCGATCCTTCCCGCGGACGCCCGGCGTGTATCTGATGAAAGACGGCGCCGGGCGGGTGATCTACGTGGGCAAGGCGAAAAACCTCCGCGCCCGGGCCGGCAGTTACTTTCTGAAGGCCGCCGCGGAAGACCCGCGAACCGCCAAGCTCGTGCCGGAAATCCGCGACATCGACTACATCGAGGCCGAGAGCGAAATCGACGCCCTGCTCCTCGAGGCACGGCTGATTAAGGACATCCTGCCCAAGTACAACCGCGACCTGCGCGACGCAAAGACATTTCCCTACCTGGAGATTTTCACGCACGAGGACTTTCCCCGCGTGCGGTTCACCCGCGAGCCGCATCGGCAGGGAACCAAACTCTACGGGCCGTTCGCCAATCCGCGCGGGCTGCGCGGGGCGATCCAGGTGTTGCAGAAGATTTTCAAGTTCCGCACCTGCGACTTGGACATTGACGAGGCGGACCGGCGCTGGCGTTGGTTCCGCCCCTGTCTGCTGCACTCGATCGAGCAATGCGCCGCGCCGTGCAATCTGCGCATCTCGAAGGAGGAGTATCGCCGGGTGATCCGCCGCCTGCAACGGATTCTCGACGGCGGCAAGAAGACGCTGTTGGCCGAGATGCGGGGAGACATGGCGACGGCCGCCCGGGAGCTTCGGTTCGAGGAGGCGGCCCGGCTCCGCGACGAGATCGAAATGCTCGAATCGCTGGACCAGCGCGGCAAGCTGGAAACGCACGTGCAGCCGGAGGTTTTTCCGATCGACCCGAAGCGTGGGCTGACCGGGCTGCGAAAGGTGTTGCGTCTGGAGCGTCGGCCGCGGGTGATCGAGGGGATCGACATTGCCCACACCGCCGGCACGGACACCGTGGCCTCGGTGGTGCAGTTCATCGACGGGCTCCCCTTTCGGCCGGGCTACCGGCGGATGCGGATTCGCGGCGTCACAGGCCCCGACGACACGGCCGGCATCCACGAGGCCGTCACGCGGCGGTTCCGCCACATCCGCGACGAAGACGAGACGCCGCCCGACGTCTTATTGATCGACGGCGGCCGCGGGCAGCTCAACGCGGCCGTCGCGGCACTTTCTTCGTTGGACCTGAACTCGCAGCAGGTCATTTCGCTGGCGAAGCGCGAAGAACTCGTTTTCACTCCCGACGCCGACGAACCGCTGCGTCTGAGCCGTCACAGTTTCGCGTTGCGGCTGCTCCAATACATCCGCGACGAGGCCCACCGTTTCGCACGGCACTATCACCATCTGTTGCGGAAGAAGTCGCAGTTTGGGGAATGAGAGAAGCAAGGGACACCGTAGGGTGCGTCCGCGACGCACCGCAAACAAGTATGTCCGGCTTTCCTGGATATCGGTGCGTCGCGGACGCACCCTACGGATTGCCGTGGATTGTTTCCGTGCCATAGTGGATCATATATCATTTACCGCAACCCACTTTTCGATGTATACTGGCAAGGGAACCAGTCGGAGTCGCGAGAGTGAGTCAAATGATTTTCCAAAATGTCTCCTGGGAACGAATGGAGCGTGCCGTGGAAAAGATCCGCGAGCGATTGTTGCGGGCGGCTTCGGCGTTGGAGCAGGCAGGCGTGCCTTATGCGGTGCTGGGCGGCAACGCGGTGGCGGCGTGGGTATCCCGCGTGGATGAAGCGGCGGTGCGCAACACGCGAGACGTGGATATTCTGATCCGGCGCGAGGACTTGCCCGCCGCCGTTGAAGCCATGTCAAAAGCGGGTTTCATCCATCGCCACGCAGCGGGAGTAGACATGATGTTGGACGGCCCGGAGTCCAAGGCCCGCGACGCCGTGCATCTGGTGTTTGCCGGGGAAAAGGTTCGGTCCGAATACCTTTTGCCCGCCCCAGACGTTAAGGAAAGCGAGCAGTCCGCGTCGTTTCGACTCCTCTTGCTGGAATCGTTGGTGCGGATGAAATTGACGTCGTTCCGCCGGAAAGACCAGATGCATCTGCTTGACCTCATCGATGTCGGTCTGATCGACGCCGCGTGGCGAGAGCGTTTCCCGCCGGAACTGGCCGCCCGCCTCCAAGAGCTTTTGGATCATCCCGAAGGTTGAGAGGCTAATTTCGGGATAACATTGCATCTTAATAATAGCCGGGGGCTAACAGCCCCCGGAGGATTGCCAACAAGCTGCAATAGCCCTTGCAGCCTTGCCCGCCACACTCCGGGGGCTGTTAGCCCCCGGCTATTATCCCTCGATGCCGTATCGCAAATTCAGATTTGTGTGCCCGTTCCGGCGAACGGGTTGTTCCGCTTCTCCTCGCCGACGGTGGTTTCGGGGCCGTGGCCGGGCAGAAGGATTGTGTCGTCCGGAAGGGTGAAGAGCTTAGAGCGGATGCCGGAGATCAGTTGGTTGTGGTCGCCGTCGGGGAAGTCGGTCCGCCCAACGCTGCCGGCGAAGATCGCGTCGCCGACGAACACCACCGTCGGCTCACAGCCTTCCCAAAGAAAGACCACGTGACCGGAGGAATGGCCGGGAATCTCGCGCACCAGAAACTCGAACCCCGCCGCTTCATAGACGTCGCCGTCGCCGACCGTCGCGTCGGCCGGCGGGCTGATCAGCGGAATGCCGAAACCCGCCGATAGATTCATTTGAGGATCGGTCAGTTTCTCCGCGTCGCCCGCGCCGATGACCACCTGGCAGCCGGGCCAGCGTTTCTTCAGCGCGGCGTTGCCGCCGATGTGGTCGCCGTGGCCGTGGGTGTTGAGGATCGCCGCCGGCGTCAAACCGTGTTGTTCCAGGTGGCCGATGATCTTCTCCGGTTCCAGGCCGGGATCGATTACCACGCAGTCGGCGCGGTCCCGGCGCCAGGCGATATAGGTGTTTTGCTCGAATGGGAGACAAAGAATAGTGTCAAGTTGGAAATCGGTCGGCTTCACGAAATTGGACTCCTCAGTCGGTAAAAAATCAGGTAGAATATAGCGGTTACTATTGGAGATTACACAGAGGGGTATTTCAACGATTGGGCAAAGGGACATTGCGAAACTAAACATTGTAATTCCGACTAGAGGAATTTGCGATAAGGTCGAAGAGGGTTGGCATCGGCAGCGGGGGGTCTTGCAGATATTTTGTCGTATCAGTCCACTATTGCTGCCGCATGTTGCCCAGGCTAACATTAAGTGTTTGGGACCAGGCAGGTTGGCACACGCTTTGCTACCGCCACTTATGGATCGGATTTCAAGGAAGTAGATATCGGTGCCGCCCGAACCGCCGTCCACGACCTGCCCGTCGGCAGCGTGGCGATGCCCCACAAGGAGGAACATTGATGACCGCTAGGATTATTATGTTGCGGTGTTGGCTGCCGGCCGTGCTGTGCTGCATGGCGTTTGCGTTTCCGACTGCGACGGATTCGTCGCTTGCCGCCGGCCCCGAAGGGATGGCGCCCCATCAGCCCGCGTCGGGAACAATGCCTACGACCGTTCCGATTGCATCGACGTCGGCCCAGCCCGCGCCGTCGTTGCCTGCATCGTCGCAGCCACCGGCGCGGCGTCCCGCCTACCATTTGGCCGAGCGTTCGGAAGCGGCTCAAGCGGCCTCGGCGGCGCCCAAGCTGGCCCCCGGCCAGCCCAACGAACACCCGCTGATGCCTACGCTGCGCTGGGCTTACTCCGGCTTGGGCAACGTGGAGAAGTTACAGGACTACTCGGCCACCCTGGCCAAGCGCGAGCGGATCGGCGGCAAGTTGCTCGACTACGAGTACATGTTTGTCAAACTCCGTCAGAAACCGTTCAGCGTTTACATGTATTTCCTTGCCCCGGCCGAGATCAAGGGCCAGGAGGTGCTTTTTGTCAAGGGTAAGAACGACGGCAACATGTGGGCGCATACGGTCGGTATCAAAAACACCATGTTCGGCACCGTCTCGTTGAAGCCCGACGGACCGATCGCCATGCGGAACCAGCGCTATCCGCTGACGGAGTTGGGCATCCTCAACCTTACGCGCCGGCTGGTCGAGGTCGCCGAAAAGGACGTCAAGTACGGCGAGTGCGACGTGAAGTTTTACGAGGGGGCGAAGATCAACGGCCGCGTTTGCACTTGCATCGAAGTGGTCCACCCGGTGCCTCGCCGCAACTTCCTCTTCCACCTGGCGCGGATTTTTGTCGACAAGGAGTTTAACTTGCCGATCCGCTACGAATCCTACGATTGGCCGAAAGAACAGGGCGGAGCGCCCGAGTTGATGGAGGAGTACACCTACCTCGATCTGAAACTGAACAACGGATTCACCGACGCCGATTTCGACATTAAGAATCCGAACTACAAGTTCCGTTGAGGCGATACAACGCCCAATATCCGCCGCCGACCTCGCCCCGCGCCAGCCGCGGCGCGAGGTCGTGGCGTTTAATTGTTCAACGCAATGTTGCGACGTTGATTGAGTGTAATGCCGCATGTTTAGCAGTTGCCGGTACGGCGGCTTACGGTGGAACACGGGCCGACGTGCCCAAAGGCCGCTAAACGAATACAGCCTGCTTTTTCCGTGAGTCAATAAACGGCAACGTCACATAGGCGCGCACATGGATTCCCCGCGAAACGCGTCTGCGTTGAATCGGACTTTCTGGAAATGGGCGTGGCGAATCGGCCGAGTGCCGTTGATCTGCTTTCTCGTTGTGGTGGTGATCGCCATGTTTATGGAAAACTCGCTGATCTTTTTCCCGAGCCGTTACCCGATTGGCGAATGGCAACCGGCGGGGATTGAGTTCGAGGACGTTTGGTTCCAGTCGGAAGACGGCTCTCGGCTGCACGGCTGGTACGTGCCGCATCCGAATCCCCGCGCAACGGTGCTCTTCTGTCACGGCAACGCCGGCAACATCACCCATCGCGACGGGGTTCTCGAGGTCTTGCACGATTACGTCGGCGCGTCGGTGTTGATTTTCGATTACCGGGGATACGGTCAAAGCGCGGGTAGGCCGACCGGGCCCGGCGTTCTGGCCGACGCCCGCGCGGCGCGCGCTTGGCTGGCCGCCCGCGAAAAGATCCCCGAGCGCGACGTGGTGCTGATGGGCGAGTCGATCGGCGGGGCCGTGGCGGTCGATCTGGCCGCCCGCGACGGCGCTCGCGGTCTGGTCCTGGAAAGCTCGTTCGACGCTTTGCCGGAGGTGGCCGCGTATCATTATCCGTGGCTTCCGGTCCGCTGGCTGATGCGGACCCGTTTCGACTCGGCCGGCGCGATCGGTCGGTATCATGGTCCGTTGCTGCAAGCGCACGGCGACGCCGATACGATCGTTCCCTTGCGGTGTGGCCGCCGCTTGTTCAAAGCGGCCAACGAGCCGAAGCGGTTCATTCTCCTGCCCGGCCACGACCACAACGATCCAATGCCGCGGGAGTACTACGACGCCTTGGCGTCATTCTTGGAGGGACTCTGAGTAGGGTGCGTCCGTGACGCACCGAAATTCTTGAATACGGTGCGTCGCGGACGCACCCTACAGTGCTTATGAATAATCCGGGTGAGCGGATTTTCCATCAAAGTGCGGCGGGCGCGTCGCCCTCGAACAAAGGGAGCCTCACGGAGAGCCGCGTTCCTTCGGTCGGGGCCGACTCGATGGTCACGCTTCCTTCCAGCAGACGGACCCGTTCGCGGATGCCTTGCAATCCGAACCGTTCTTCTCCCACGGCGTCGGAGTCGAAGCCGATTCCCCAGTCGCGGACATCGATGTGAATATGGTCGCCGCGCTGGGTCAGGGCGACGCGGATTTTGTCGCTGCGGCTGTGCCGGCAGGCGTTTTGCAACGATTCCTGGACGATGCGGAAAACCGCGCTCTCCAACGACGGAGCAAGATGCCGGCGTGGCAAGTCGTGCTCGAACTCGATTTCCGGCCCACCGTCCTTGCGATGTTCGTAGATGATGTATTGAACGGCGTCGACGATCCCCAATTCGTCGAGGACCGGGGGCCGAAGCCCGCTGATCAGACGCCGGGCCTCGTCGATGGCGCGGGCCAGCAGGTTTGCGGCCGAATCGAAGCCCTTCCAAGCCTCGGCGGCATCTCGGGCGAGCGTCTCGCGGAAGGCCTGGAGCCGGTAGAGCGCGCCGGTGAGTTGTTGGGCGAAACCGTCGTGAATCTCGTAAGAGATCAACCGCCGCTCGCGCTCGTGCAATTCGAGCAGTTGCCGCAGCAGCCGTTGCTCTTTTTTAACCGCCTCGGCGGCCAAACGCCCTTGGGTAACGTCGGTGCTGATTACTATGGTATTCTCGATGCCGTTTTCTCCGACGATCGGCACTATCCGGCTCGACCACCAGTTGCCGAAGATGCACCGCAGTTCCGTGGTTTGGGGCTGTCCGGTGGCGAGTGCCAGATCAAAAGCGCGCCGGCACGATTCTTTATGCTCCGGCGAGGCGAAATCAAAGAGGTACGCGCCGATGTGTTCCTCACGGCTTATTCCCGATTGGGCGCGGTTGATAAATTGGATGTTGGCGTTCCGATCGAGCATCATAATGAGGTCTGGGAGGTTCTCGAACAGTCCCCGCAGGGTGGCCTCCGATTCGCGCAATGCCCTTTCCGCCCGACGGCGCTCGGTAACGTCGCGGGTGATTCCCTGCAAGCCGATCGGCACTCCCTCTTCGTCGCGCAGGTACGTGCTGACGATTTCGCACCAGTGCAAAGAGCCGTCCTTGGCGCGGCACTCAATATCCAGAAAACGTTTCCGAAAGGCTTCGGGCGATTTGGAGGCGTCCCACGAGAATACTTCGGTTACTGCCTTCCGGACCCGGTCGATGGTCTCGGGCGTGATGAGATCGCGGAGCGAGAGGGTCTTGCTTTCCTCCGGCGTATAGCCGAAGACCCGCTCCGCGGCCGGGCTGACGTAAGAGAACCGCCAGTGGTTCATAACGGCGTCGACCAGTTCCGCCGGCGCCGCTTTCCCCCAGCGCTGCTTGAGAAACTTCGTCGGAAACTCCACCGTCCAGATCACGTCGGCCAGGTTGTTTGTGATGGCCCGATAACGGTCGTCGCTGGCCCGGAGCAATTCGATAGTCCGCTTCCGTTCCGTGACGTCGTGGAACAATCCGAGCAGGCACGCCCGGCCTTGATATGTGATGTGAGTGGCCGAAATGTCGGCATGGACCAGCAGCCCGTCCTTCCGCAGGCAAGGGATGTCCCGAACGCACTTCAAGCGGCGCTCGCTCATCGCCTTGAATGCCGCCGACACATGCGGCAAGTTATCGGCGGGATGAATGTCCTCCACCGACAGCGACAGCATTTCTTCTTCCGTGTAGCCGAGCATCCGGCAGATAGCCCGGTTGACGCCGAGAAAATTCTTGCCTTGGAGATCGCCGATAATGATCCCCTCGGCCGATTCGTCGTAGAGCGCTCGCAGCGCTTCGTTTGATTGAGGCAATGGCGACTCGCTCGCACTGCTCATGGTGTCGTTCCGTCTTGCCCTGCTCTGTCACTCAAGTTTCGATCCCGTGGCGCCGCCGGCACTTGCCGCCAACGAGGGTAATTGCGTGCGGCCGCGGACAACTAGACGTTTTTTCCTTGTTCGTCAATTGTACATCATCGAAAAGAACAACGCACCGAGGGGGTGCGGGAATGATTGTTTCTCGTTGATAAATCGCTGAACGGAAGGATATTTCATGGAAATTCCCCCCTGCCCGATACTTTTCGATTTGACCATGCAACCGAACCTCCGAACAATTTATGCAGGTCGGGCTGGGCCGGACAATTACATGGATCGAGAATCGATTGGACGCATACCGTCAAACGAGGCACCATTTACGGGGTAAGCCGATCGCTGCCAATTGATGGTTAGAAGTCGATTTGGGCACGCATCTGGACGATGTTCAGGTTGCCGGCGCCGGCGCCCTGGTTCTGATTTATGCCGGAATGGACGTATTCCAACATGAAGCGGGTGTAGGGCGTCAGATACCAGTTCACGCCGACCGTGTGGTCGCCGACGTAATCGAATCCCAGCAGGCCGCCGTCGTAGGCGTCGAGCCACGAATATCGGTACTTCAGCTCCCACGCGCCGCGGCCGGTGTAGACCGTGCCGTTCTCGTCGCGGACGCGGAAGAAGTTCTCGAACGGCTTGACGCGGCCGAAAACGCCTTTTGTCCGTTCGTAGGGTCTGTGTTCGCCGGTCGGAAAGTAACTCACGTAGGCGTAGGCGCCCTGCGTCTTGCAGTCGGCGTGGGCCGAGCGGGCGATGTAGTTTACATAATACTCCGACTGGAACGAGAGCGGCCCGTAGACAAAGGCCAACTCCGCCCCGATCAGGTCGCGGGCGGTCACGTCGTCCAGCAGCAGACTGTTTTCATGCGCCAGGTGACACTCGGGGCGATACTTGATGGTGAACTGGTCCCGGAAGGGGTCGCGGTGGCTGTAAGCCAGTCCGACGTGGATCAGGCCGCGTCCTTCGGTGGCCTCGTCGTACCAGGGGAGCCAGGTGCCGCGCATGGTGGCCGCGCCGCCCATGTTGTCGTCCTGGATCGCCGCGCCGTCGTCGTTGTGCTCGGTGAAGTATCCGACGGCGAAGGTGGCGCATTCGCTTTCGGCG
>JAHIKV010000070.1 GCA_018897395.1 Planctomycetota bacterium
CGGCACCCGCCGCGACCGCTTGGGCTGCCGAGCGAAGTCTGGATTAACCCTCCGGCCGATGGGCCGGAACCCCGTATGCTACAACTACCGCGCGACACTAATTTCGTACCGCAGTTGTCTCAAACCCGTTGACACGTTCCGCCACGTTGGATTTCGCCGAGGTGATTCGCGAGTTGGTGGAGAGTTATCCGACGGCGGAGAAAATCGTGTTGGTGATGGACAACTTGAACACGCACAAGATGGCCTCGCTGTACGAGGCGTTTGTCCCCGACGAGGCCCGCCGGCTGATCGAACGGCTGGAGGTTCACTACACGCCGAAACACGGCAGTTGGCTGAACATGGCCGAGACGGAGTTGAGCGTAATGACCAAGCAGTGCCTCCGACGGAGGATTCCCGATAAGCCCACGCTGGTCGGCGAGGTTGCCGCTTGGGAATCCTCGCGAAACACCGCCCGATGTCGTATCGACTGGCGTTTCACCACAGCCAACGCCCGAATCAAACTCAAACGCCTCTACCCGTCAATTCAGGTCGGTTGAGGCACTAGGCAACCAAAAAAAAGCCTTGTGTAACTTATTGCCACGCAAGGCTTTATCAGCGGAGGGCAAGGGAGTCGAACCCTCAACGGCTTGCGCCGCACCTGATTTCGAGTCAGGCTGCTAACCAATTCGCGTACCCTCCAGTCGCTTACCAGTAATTTATCTCATCGGCCATTTGCCGACAAGAAGGGACCTCGTCTTCATAGCCGGCAATGGCCCGACAGGCGTTACAACGCATAATTTCAGCAGATTCCAGCAAGGCGATCGTATGATTGCACGGCGGAACCCATTAGTTCCCACTCCGTGATAGGTCCTGAAAATCGGGTGGTAGCGACAATGGCCGCGGTGCGCAATCTGACGGTTCGCAGGGATGCTCGTGCTGTGTCGGCGCAAGCAGATTGTCTACGTTTGCCGGCTCGGGACGGCCGATATCGCCGAATGGTGGTGGAGGCGCATCGGCCTCGGCCGGAACCTCATCCCCGACTACCGTGCAACACGGCCCCGAAACAACAAGGAACACGACTTATGGATAAAGACACCTATCGCGTGGTCACCCGGGGTTCCGATGGGCAAATCCGCATCCGCGACTACGACAACAACGAGGCACTATTGAAGCGACATTGCCAGGTTGGCGTGGACGATTGCAGTACGGACCTGGGGTTGCGGGGACTGCCGGTGTTCCGCGGCTTGATCGGGCCGATGCCCGAGGGAAAGAACGTCATCCGATACGAATCGCCGGAAGTGTTCGAGACCCTGACGAAGGACTGGAGTACGGCGACGCCTCCCCGTCGCCGTTCGCGCAGCAAGACGCCGGCCGTATAGCAGACGGTTGAACTGCTATTGACGCGATTGTAGGAGGCAACTCGGCGCTTCGAATCGATCGGCGGGCTTGCAAATTCGTGCAAGATCGGCCATCCTGGGGCGATTGACATTCTCCACCGATTCGAGCGCGTACTCCGATGATCGACGAGAAACTGCTTCCGATCCTTGCCTGTCCAACCGACCGCACCCCGCTCGGCGTCGCCGACGAAGGGACTATTGTTCGGCTCAACCGGGCGATCGCGGCGGGGCGGGTGAAAAACCGTTCCGGACAGCGAGTCGAGCAGCCGCTGGACGGCGGCCTGCTCCACGCCGACAAAACCATCTTGTATCCGATCCGAGACGGCATACCCGTGCTGTTGGCCGACGAGGCCATCGCGCTGTCGCAGATCGAATAGCGAGTTCCGTAGGCCGGGTTGCAACCCGGCCTACTATCCGTCTTTTTCCCGTCCAAACCGAAACGGGGCGGCCAGCGCCAAGCCGGTGAAGTAGACCAGCCCGCCCGACCAAAGTACGTCGCTGGGAAAGTGGCAGCCGACGGCCATCCGCGCCAGACCGATCACGGCGCCGCCGGCTAGCCCCAGCAGCAGGAACGACGCGGCCAGCCGCCGCCGGCGTCGATAGAGGACAAACGCCGGGGCCATCAGGTAGAAACCCATCGCCGCGTGCCCGCTGGGGAACGAAGCGTCCGACGCGACGCAGCCTCGTTGCCAAACCGGCAGGAAGTCGCGCTGACCGCCGAACGGCGCGGTATCGTGTGGGCGGGGCCTCTGCCAGAAGGGTTTGCAGACCACGTTGACGAGTATTCCTGGACCAACGATCAGCAGCAGGGCGTAGAAAAGCCCCGGATCACGCCAGCGTTCGATTCTCGCCCAGAAGAAACTCGCAATCCAGACGATCAGGCCGCCGCCGCCGAGAATCCAGGCGGGATACACGCCCCAGTCGTAAAGTGCTTGCCAGGGTTGCGCGTGCATCTGCGGCCAACGTGCGCCTCGAGTTTGGCCGACCGCCTCGCCCGAGAAGAATGGACGCAACAGCGCGATGTCGAGGTCCGTCGTCCAGAAAAGCGTCGTCCCCGCCGCCAACACCGCCGCCGGAATCCACACGGCCGGCCGGCGGAGGGCGGAAACCACGTCGGTCGCTGTCTTCCTCCAATAATTCATAGGGATTAGGGATTGGGGATTGGAGATTAGAAAGTAGGGATTGGCGAGCGGTTGGAAGTAGTGGTCAGTGGCTAGTGGCTAGTGGTCAGTGCGAAACCGCAAGCGGCCGGCTTTCCCCAATCCCCAATCCCCAATCCCCAATCCCCAATCCCTAATCCCCAATCTCTAATCCCTCCCTATTGCTCTCCTAGCACGTCGTTCAGCACGTCTTCGTTCACGAAGATCGGCAGCATCGGGTCGCATGTGACTGCCACGGCGATGGCGTCCGAAGGCCGGGCGTCGATCTCGACCAGTTCGCCGTCGTGGCGGACCCTCAACCGGGCGAAATACGTGTGGTCCTTCAACTCGCTTATCACCACGTCCTGGAACTCTCCCCCGAGGTTCTCGACCACGCTGACGATCAGATCGTGCGTCAGCGGCCGCGGCGACGGATAGCCCTTCACCCGCCGGTCGATGCTCGTGGCCTCGAAGATGCCGATCAGGATCGGAAAAGTCCGTTCGCCGTCGATCTCCTTCAGGTAGATTACCTGCTGGTCGTTGACCTCGCTGATAATAATCCGGGAAAGTTCCATGGGGACAGGCATAGCCGCACCTTCCACACTCGCGATGAGTCGAAACGCTTGCCGGCAACCGCCGGACGCTACATCCGATTATATGCTCACCTTGCCCGGTCTCGCCAGTGGGCGGCTGGGTGGCGGCAACGTTTTCCGCCCGAGCCCCTTGTAAGTGGGATAATGATTCTGTATCCTGATATGAATGAAGGAATACCGCTTTACCGAGTATTTCGAGAACGAAGTCTTGCGGAAGCGGCCTTATCTGCGTAAGGAGTGGTGTATCCGAGCGGTAGAGAATCCGATCCGGGTTGAACCGCAGGAACACAATCGCTATCGTTTCTGGGCGGAAATTGAAGAACTGGAGGGCCGGATTTTGCGGGTCGTTACCCTGGCGGACAAGCAAACGATCCACAACGCTTTTCCGGACAGAGGGTTCAAACCATGAAATTGAAATACTACCGCGACACCGATTCGCTCTATATCGACCTGGTTTCCACTCCAAGCGCCGAAAGCAAGGAAATATCGGATGGGGTCGTCTTGGACTACGACGCCGACGGCAATCTGGTCGGTATCGACATCGACAATGCCAGCCGAAAGATCGATCTAAAGGAAGTTATCCTCAGCAAAATCCCCGCCGAAATTGAAGCACTGACAGCGTAAGTAAATCCGCAGGGTGCGTCCTCGACGCACCACAAACAAGTAGGTTGGGTTTTCCAGAATATCGGTGCGTCGCGGACGCACCCTACGTTGCTCTTCTCCCTTCAACTCGCCATTGTCTGAAGAACATCCAGCAAGCTCTCAGGCACGGCCTTGTGCCGGGCGTAGGTCTCCTCGAAAGGGGTGAGGACCAACTCGCCGCGGACTACGCCGGCCATCATGCCGCCGACGCCGCGGTCCAACGAGCGGACGGCAAAATCGCCCAACCGCGTGGCCAGAATGCGGTCGTCGGGGACCGGCGTGCCGCCGCGTTGCAGGTGGCCGAGCAAGACCACCCGGGTGTCGAACGGGCATCCCGCCCGGCGAAGCTCGTCGTCGAGAATGGCTGCCCCGCCCAGTTCGTCCCCTTCGGCCACCACGACCATGATCGACTTCTTACCCCGCGACTTTAATGTCTTGAGGTGCTCGACGGTTGCGGGAACGTCGGTGTGGGTCTCCGGCAGGGCGACCACCTCGGCCCCGCCGGCCAAAGCGGTCCACAGGGCGATGAATCCGCTGTGCCGGCCCATGACCTCGACCAGGAACAGCCGCTCGTGGCTCTCGGCCGTGTCGCGGAGTTTGTCTACCGCCTCGACCGCCGTGTGGACGGCCGTGGCGAATCCGATCGTGTAGTCGGTGCCCAGCAGGTCGTTGTCGATCGTGCCGGGGCACCCGACGATTCGTCCGTCCCAATGCCGGGCCAGCTCGACCGCGCCGCGGAAGGTGCCGTCGCCGCCGATGGGAATCAGGGCGTCGATGCGGTGTTTGCGCAGGACGTCGGCGGCCCGTTTTACTCCTTCCTTGGTGCGGAACAGTTCGCTGCGGCTGGTGCCCAGCACCGTTCCGCCAAGCTGCAAGATATGGGAGACCGAACGGAGCCGCATCAACGGCTCGCCGTCGGCCTGGCGGAAGAAGTCTTCTTCCAGCAGACCTTGGTATCCGCGGCAGATGCCGATGACCTCGTGTCCCTTGGAGACCGCCGAGCGGACGACCGCGCGGACGCAGGCGTTCATGCCCGGCGCGTCGCCGCCGCTTGTGAATACGCCGATTCGCATGGGAAGTAGTGGATAGTGGGTAGTGGATAGTGGGTAGTGGGGGTAGTTACGGTTCTTGTGTTGGATGGATCAATTGTCGATTGATTACGCGAAAGATTTCTTTTGCCACGTCGCTCTTATCGCCGGCAAAGCGGCCCAGCGATTCTCCGCGTCGGTCGAGTATCTCGACTTGCGTGCCGATCGACTGCACGGCATGGGGACCGTTGACGACGATCAGATCGCAGCGTTTCCGTTGCAGCTTTTGCATTGCCCCGGTTCGCGGGTCTTCGGTCTCCAACGCGAAAGCCACGATCCACTGGTAGGCTTTCTTGTCGGCCGCCAGGGTGGCCACGACGTCGGGCGTTTCCACCAATTCCAAACGGAGCGGTTCTCCGGTCTTGTGAATTTTCCGCCGTGCGACCGACGGCGGTCGATAATCGCAGGGCGCGGCCGCGGCAATCAGTCCGTCGCAGGCCGGAAAAAGCCGCAAACACGCATCGAGCATTTCCTGGGTCGAAACGACGCGATGCACCTCGGCCGCGGCCGTGTATTCCACGTCGGCCGGCCCGCCGACAACAACGACCTGATGTCCGGCCTCGACGACGGCCGCCGCCAGCGCCGCCCCCATCCGACCGCTCGACGCGTTGGTCAAATACCGCACCGGATCGAGGTATTCCCGCGTCGGGCCGGAGGTGATGAGGATGCGGGACATTAGGAGGGATTAGGGATTGGGGATTAGGGATTGGGGATTGGGGAAGCCGACCGCTTGCGGTTTCGCACTGACCACTGACCACTGACCACTGACCACTGACCACTGACCACTAGCCACTAGCCACTAGCCACTACTTCCAACCGCTCGGCAATCGCCTGAAAAATCGTCTCCGGCTCGGCCATTCGGCCTGGGCCGCTCATGCCGCAACTGAGACGGCCTTCCTCGGGGTCGATCAGAATTATGCCGTCCTCGCGTAGTCGGGCCACGTTGCGCCGGACCGCCGGCTTCTCCCACATCATGCTGTTCATCGCCGGGGCCATCAGCACCGGACCGTCGAAAGAGAGCAGGAGCGTGCTCAGCAGGTCGTCGGCCAATCCGCAGGCGGCTTTGGCCAGGATGTTCGCCGTGGCCGGGGCAACGCAGAGCAACTCGGCCTTCGCGGCGAGTTCGATGTGCGGATGGGCGCCGCGGCCGAATACGCGGGTCAATACCGGCCGACCGCTGAGGGCCTCGAACGTCTTGGGTCCGACCAGCCGCGTGGCCGCGCGGGTCATGACGACCGTCACGCCCGCCCCGGCCCGCACGAGTCGGCTCACCAAGCCGGCGGTCTTGTAGGCGGCGATTCCGCCGGAGACGCCGATCAGTATTTCGCGTCCGGTCATAGATTGCGGAAGTCCATGTCCAGGGGGCCGGGATCTTGGACGCCCGCCGCCACTTGCACGTTCAATTCGGTGTCGAGGAAAATCTTGTCCTGCATGATCTCGTCGATGACGACCTGCATTTTGTTTTTGTTTTTGTCGTCGGCCAACGGCCGGGCGCCGGCGTTGAGCTGTACCAGGCGTTTTTGGATCAGCGTCGATAGCTTGAACCGCCCCCCGACCTTGTTAATGATCTCTTCTTCCCGCAGTTCTTCAATCATGTCGGCTCTTCTCCCATTCTTGTGTCAGAATTTCGCGGATATCGTGGACCGCCTGGTCCAGGCGGTCG
The DNA here is from genome assembly GCA_018897395.1 of Planctomycetota bacterium. GTDB lineage: Bacteria > Planctomycetota > Planctomycetia > Pirellulales > Thermoguttaceae > JAHIKV01. The sequence continues at coordinate 6,502 of JAHIKV010000070.1, forward strand.
TTGATGACTTGGTGTTTGTATCGGTCGGCCAAGACCAGTTCGCTATCGGCCCTGGCAAGCCGGCGTAGGACGGCCTCTTCGGTCTCGGTGCCGCGGCCGCGCAGCCGGCGTTGTAATTCCTCGCGCGAACTGGGCCGCACAAAAATCGTAATTGCGTCGGCAAACTTGCTTACGACCTCTTGAGCGCCCTGCACGTCAATCTCTAAAACTACCCATTTTCCCGCGCTAAGGCCAGGGGTTACCTCCGACCAGAGAGTTCCGTACCAGTAGTTATAACTAAATACTTGGAAGCACTCGACGAACTCACCCCTCTGCCGGCGTAGCTGAAACTCGTCGTCGGTCAAGAAGTGATAGTCCACCCCGTCGGTCTCGTCCGAGCGCGGCGGCCGGGTGGTGGCCGAAACGCAGCGGACCAACGGCACGCGGCACTCCCGATACACGCGCCGCATGACCGACGTCTTGCCGGCCCCCGAGGGACCTGAAACCACGATCATTTTTCCCTGCGACGCCGGCACGATTTACTCTATGTTCTGGATCATTTCCCGGATTCGTTCCACCGCCGTTTTAATTTCGATGACCTCTTGGGCGATCTCCACGTCGTTGGCCTTCGACCCGATCGTGTTGGCTTCGCGGAACATCTCTTGAGTGAGGAAGTCGAGCTTCCGGCCGGAGCTTTCTGTCAACTCCATCGTAGAGCGAAACTGTTGCAGATGGCTCCGCAGCCGGACGATCTCCTCGGAGACGTCGCCGCGGTCGGCGAAGAGACTGACTTCCTTAATCAAGTCGGCCGGTTCGAGAGTTACCTGATACTCGGCCAACACCCGCTGGAGCCGTTCGTGGAGCCGGTTGCGATAGTCTTCGACGACCAACGGCGCCCGCTGCTGGACCCGGTCGAGACTCTCGACGGCCGTGCGGCAATTGGCCTCGAGGTCGGCGGCCATGGCGCGTCCTTCGTCGGCCCTCATGCGTCCGAGGTTTTCCAGCGCTTCCCGCAGCGTGGGTTCGATCAGCGGCCAATCGGCCGCGGCGCCGGAGGCCTTGTCAAAGGTGTCGTTTACAACTCCCGGCAGCGGCAAAAGGGCCTCCAGAGGCGGATCGCGGGTTTCCGTCTTTTTCCAGCCCTGCATCACCGAGCGAAGTTGCTTGTGGTATTGCTCCAGTACATCGACGTTGATCTTGTAATCTTCCGGCGATGGCCGGCGATCCACCCGGACGTTTACCTGGATCGTCCCGCGATGGACGGCCCGTCGCACCGCCGCCTCGACCAACGGCTCCAACGCGGCGTAGCCTTCGCTGGTGCGGACGGTCAGCTTGAGGAAACGGTTGTTGATCGCGCGTATTTCAATCGCCACCGAGAGGCCGTCCCGCCGGCAATGCGACTCTCCGAAACCGGTCATGCTCCGCAACATAGGGATTAGGGATTAGGGATTGGGGATTAGGGGCTGTAAAGCCGCGACCACTGGTCGCGGCGCGTAGAACTTCCGACACACTCCAAATCGCTCGTCCGCGACGACTGGTCGCGGCTTTACATAATTGTCGCCACAAGCGCATGTACTTTCGATGGCTGCGAATAATTCAACGACGTTGCTACTAATCCCTAATCCCCAATCCCTAATCCCTTACGGAGCAGAGGGCGTCTGGCCGGCGGGTTGTTTTTCGTCGGTGGCCGGGGCCGAAACGCCCGGCTTCCGCTCCACCTCGCCACCCAGTTCTTGATCCAACGGCCCTCCTCCGCCGATGCCCAAAACCTTCACGGTGATAATGCACAGGATGATCCAGAAGCTGGCCACGCCGATCGTGATTTTGGTAAAAAGGTCGCCGGCCTTTGTGCCGAACGCGCTCTGGCCTCCCATGCCGCCGAAAGCCCCCGCCAAACCGCCACCCTTGCCGCGCTGGATCAGCACCAGCACGATCAAAAAAATCGCCGTGGTTAGCAGCAGGATCATCAACAAAGAGGTCGCGAAGGCATGCATGTGTCTCTTTCCATTGTTGTAGGACGGATTTCCTGATCCGTCCTTGAAAACGGGACGGAGTTGGAAATCCGCCCTACGTGCTTTTTTGCAGTCCTAAAAAAATCAACCGGCTTTTTCGGCGATGCCCAAGAACTGCTCGACTTTCAGGCTGGCCCCACCGACCAAGGCGCCGTCGATGTCGGGCCGACCGAGCAGCTCGGCGGCATTTTCCGGCTTGACGCTCCCCCCATACTGAATCCGCACCGAGCCGGCAATCGAGTCATTATATCTATCCTCGACGATCTTGCGAAGGGCTGAATGGACTTCCTCCGCCTGTTGGGGGGTAGCGACTTCGCCCGTCCCAATAGCCCAAACAGGCTCGTAAGCAATCACAATGCCGGTCATCTGCCGTGGGGAAAGTCCGGCCAGCGAGCCATTGATCTGGCGGCGGATGACCGTCATTGTCTGCCCCGCTTTGCGCTGGGCGAGCAACTCGCCGACGCAGATGATCGGCGTCAGTCCGGCAGCGAGAGCTGCATGGACCTTCTTGTTGACCTCTTCGTCGGTCTCGCCGAGGATGTGCCGCCGTTCGCTGTGGCCGAGGATGACGTAAGTGCAGCCGAGGTCGCGGAGCATCGCGGCGCTGAGTTCTCCGGTAAAGGCCCCGTCCGGCTGGTGATACATGTTTTGCGCCCCCAGTGCGATTTTCGAGCCGGCGATCGCCCGGCCGACGGCCTCCAGGTAACAGCTTGGCGGACAGACGGCCAGGTCCACGCCAACGAGCGAATCGGCCCCTTTCGCCACCCCCTCGGCCAGCGCCACGGCCGAGGCACGGTCCAAATTCATCTTCCAATTTCCGGCAACAAACGGTCGTCGCATCCAAGGCGCTCCTTGTAAATGTACTAGTGGTCAGTGGTCAGTGGTCAGTGGTCAGTGGTCAGTGCGAAACCGCAAGCGGTTTTCCAATCCCCAATCCCTAATCCCTAATCCCCAATCCCCAATCCCTTTCTCTCCCTTCTACCCGAGGGTTATCGGGGTGTCAACCCTCCGGCGGGGTGTGTCGCGGTGGGACTGACAACCATTTCCGCCGATCGGCTTTCAACTCTGTATGTCAAAATGGCAGTTTGCCAATCGCCGATGACCGCCGAATCACAACTCAAAACGAATCATTTTAGCGTAAAGCCTTCCCTTGCAATGCTTTATAACCCGCGAAAAACTCGCCCCCATCCGGCGGCACACCCTTTGCTCCCCTAACGTATCCTTGCAGAGGGTGCCAAGACCATAGTAGTACGACACACTTCAAGTTTCGAGTCGCGTAGGACGGATTTCCTAATCCGTCCACCAAGTGGGACGGATTAGGAAATCCGTCCTAGTGCGCTTGTAAGTGTATCGAATCAGCAGGGTGGGAGTCCCTGTCGAAGTTGGGTCTGAACTTTGTAACCAATAGTAACTGCGTCCTCGTGAGAGGGGGTGGAGAGCAACTGGAG
>JAHIKV010000071.1 GCA_018897395.1 Planctomycetota bacterium
ACCTTGTCTCCCTCTCGGTCTCGGTTCATCAATCCTCTTGGAGGTAATACCACTAACCGGAGAGCCGGATGCGGGAAATCCGCCAGTCCGGTTCGGAGGGAGGGGAGGCCGAACTCAATCGGCCTTCCCTACCCCTATCGGGAGTCCGTGTTTGACCAGCTTGTCGCGGAAGGTCGAGGGTTTCATACCCAGCGCGGCGGCGGCCGCCGTCTTGTTGCCGCCCGAGTTGCGCAGCGCATCTTGGAGAAGTTGCTTCTCGGCGTGGTCGATCGCCGCCTGAAAACCACCGGCGGGCAACCGCTCATTTGGCTCGGGGCCGCCGATCTCGCCGGCCAACACGTCGGGCGTGATGTTTCCGCCGCCGATCAGCAGCGCCCTTTCGAGCGTGTGGTACAGTTCGCGGACGTTGCCCGGCCAATCGTGTCCCTGCGCGGCGAGATCGTCGGCCAGGGTGCCCCGTTTGATCTTTTCGTCGTCGACGACAAGGATTCGCATAAGGGAAGGTGGTCAGACGCCAAACAATTCCCGAAGTCTCGCCTTGAACGCGGCATACGCCGTACCGATGTTTTGAACACCCTTGGCCATTCGCTCCCAATCGAGTTGCATCGCGTAGCCGTGGCGAATTACATGGCGAAACTGCCGGTATTTCGCAAGCGATCTCTTTTGTTCGGTGTCGAAAACCACGGGCAACCCCCGGAACCCCGGTTCACAAAAACGGCAGAACAACTCCACGTGCCAATCGTCACCCGTGGGCATTGGGACGCCGTAGGAGCGGGAAATCCTCTTCAAGATATTCTCGATGCCGGTGTAAAAATCGGCGAGGAACTTGGCCGCAGCCGCCGTTTCGCGCACTGTTGGTTGTCTTGATCTCAAGTCGGTTTGAATTGACTCGATCTCGCTGACCGTGGCATCCATCAATTCCAACTGGATGGAGATTTCCTCTTGAAGCACATCCAGATTCATAACAGTTTTCTCCCATGAGCTTCTATCCAGCGGCCGAATCTCGTGGGAGAGTCCAAGGGCACAAGATCAATGGGCACTCGGAGCCTTTCCTCCAAGGCGGCGCCAAGTCCGAACAGATCCCATCCATGGACGCCTCGGCACGCAAAATCGAGGTCTCTCGGCTCTGCGGTCGGGTCCAGCGCGCTCCCGAAAAGGATCAACTCGGTGGCCCCGTACTCCCGCGCCGTGGCCACGGCTCGATCGAGGATTTCAGTTGTCATGGCTTTCATAGAGCACCTTGCCGTTCGGAATGTTGCTCAACTTGGTTTGCTTGGCATCGGGAAACACCTGTTCGTGCCCTCCCTCAATCCACCTGGCAGTTCTGGTCTCCCAGTCATAGTGAAACTGCTTCTTCGTGGCAAGCCTCCAAGAAATCCAACAGAGCGATTGCCCGATGATGCCGACGCCGAACGGAATCAAGAGAAACCAGCAAAGATGCCACGAAAACGAATGAGCAAGAGATCGATAAACCACATAGATGGGCATGCCAACGAGGAGAATTAGACCGACGAAGCCGATCAAGTCAGCAAGACCGCGAAGAAAATAGCCGACTGGTTTGCAGGCTTTCAGCCCTAGGCGCTGATTCTCGGAATCCCACATCGGGTTAATGAACAGCATGTCTTCAGGTCCAACATCTGCGCCAGGACAGTGCCGACGCAGCCCTCACCACCCGACCCCTCTCCCGAAAAGCGAGGGAGTATGAACAACACCCGCTTACGTCGCTGTGGCGTGGGTTTCTGCGGAACCGCCGCCCGCGCCGACCGGCTGCGGTTCGGCGTGCTCCTCGCTTACCGAGCCGTGGAAAGTAAGCTGCTTCTTCTCGCCGACTTCCTTGACCTCGATGGCGATCGTGTCCATGCCTTGGAACTCGCCCTTCAGCAGTTCCTCGGAGAGCGGATCCTCGACGAAGTTCTCGATCGCGCGGCGCAGCGGCCGGGCGCCGAAATCGAGGTTGCTCCCCTTGCGGATGAGATATTGTTTGGCCTCGGGGGTCAGCACCAGCTTCAAGCCGCGCTCGGCGAGCCGCTCGCGGACCTTCCGCAACTCCATTTCGATCACCTCGCCCAGGTTGCTTTGCGTGAGGTGGCGGAAGACGATGGTGTCGTCGACGCGGTTGAGGAACTCGGGGCGGAAGACCTTTTCGATCTGCTCCTGCACCCGGGCCTTCATGTTCTCGTATGAGGCGTCTTCGTCGGGCTTCTGAAAGCCGAAGGCCGACTCGTTCTTGATCGCCTCGGCGCCGGCGTTGGTGGTCATGATGAGAATCGAGTTGCGGAAATCGACGTTCCGTCCGAAGCTGTCGGTCAAGCGGCCCTCTTCCATCAACTGCAAGAGCATGTTGAACACGTCGGGGTGGGCCTTCTCGATTTCGTCCAGAAGGACCACCGCGTACGGACGGCGGCGTATCTTCTCGGTCAATTGACCGCCTTCCTCATAGCCCACGTATCCCGGCGGGGCGCCGACCAGCCGGCTGACGTTGTGCTTCTCCATGTACTCGCTCATGTCGATCTGCACCAGCGCGTCCTGGTCGCCGAACATGAACTCGGCCAGGGCCTTTGCCAGCAGGGTCTTGCCCACGCCGGTCGGTCCGGCGAAGACGAAGCAACCGGTCGGCCGCTTGGGATCCTTCAATCCACTGCGGCTGCGGCGGACCGCCTTGCTGATCGAGTGGATCGCCTCGTCCTGGCTGACCACGCGATTGTGCAATTCCTCTTCCATCTTCATCAGGCGCTTCGAGTCCTCGGTGGTCATCCGGGTGAGCGGCACGCCGGTGATCTTCGAGACCACCTCGGCGATGACCTCTCCGTCGACCACGCCGTCGGTCTCGCGGGATTTCTCCCGCCACTTGTGCGTAATCTGTTGCTTCTTTTTCTTGAGCTTGTCGGCCTGGTCGCGGAGCGCGGCGGCTTTCTCGAAGTCCTGGTTGGCCACCGCCTCTTCCTTGTCCTTGTTCAGTTTCTCAACTTCCTCGTCGATCTCCTTCAGGTTCGGAGGGCGGGTCATGGACTTCAAATGCACGCGCGCTCCGGCCTCGTCGATTACGTCGATGGCCTTGTCGGGCAGACAGCGGCCGGTGATGTAGCGGCTCGACAGCTCCACGGCGGCGGCGACGGCGTCGTCGGTGATCCGTACGTGGTGGTGCTGCTCGTAGCGGTCGCGGAGCCCCTTGAGAATTTCGACCGCCTCGGTTTTAGTCGAAGGCTCGATTATCACTATTTGGAAGCGGCGGTCCAAAGCGCTGTCTTTTTCGATGTACTTGCGATACTCGTCCAGGGTAGTGGCGCCGATGCACTGTATTTCGCCGCGCGAGAGGGCGGGTTTCAGCACGTTGCTGGCGTCGATGGCCCCCTCCGCGCCGCCGGCCCCGACCAGGGTGTGCAACTCGTCGATGAAGAGGATCGTGTTCTTAGCGCGGCGGACCTCGTTCATCACGGCCTTAATCCGTTCCTCGAACTGGCCGCGGTATTTCGTGCCGGCGACCATCATCGCCAGGTCGAGCACGACGATGCGGCGTTCGAGCAGCAGTTCGGGCACGTTGCCCTCGACGACCCGCTGGGCGAAACCCTCGACGATGGCCGTCTTGCCCACGCCCGCCTCGCCGAGCAGGACGGGATTGTTCTTCGTCCGCCGGCCGAGGATCTGCATGGTCCGCTCGATCTCATTCTCGCGTCCGATCACAGGGTCGAGCTTCCCTTGGCGGGCCAGTTCGGTCAGATCGCGGCCGAAACTGTCCAGGGCCGGGGTCTTCGACTTGCCCGCGCGATGACTTTCGCCGCCGCGTGCCCCGGACATTCCGCCGGACCGCTCGGCGCCTTCGGGGCCTTCCATGCCGTGGCCCAGCAGGTTCAGCACCTCCTCGCGGACGTCCTCGAGTTTCAAGCCGAGGTTCATCAACACCTGGGCGGCCACCCCTTCCTGCTCGCGGAGCAGGCCGAGGAGGATGTGTTCGGTGCCTACGTAGTTGTGGTTCAGGTTGCGGGCCTCTTCCATCGAGTATTCGATGACCTTCTTCGCCCGCGGCGTCTGGGGCAGCTTACCCATCGTGACCATGTCCGGCCCGCTTTGGACGAGCTTCTCGACCTCGAGCCGTATCTTGCGGAGATCGACGTCGAGGTTCTTCAACACGTTGGCGGCCACTCCGCTCCCTTCTTTTATCAAACCCAGCAGGATATGCTCGGTGCCGATGTATTCATGGTTGAATCGCTGGGCCTCTTGATTGGCCAGTTGCATTACTTTTCGGGCACGGTCGGTGAATCGCTCGTACATTAATCTTCTCCGCCGGAAAAAATATTCCAAGCCCACGGGTTGCAACCCGTGGGTTTACTGACCATCGAGGTATTTCGACACAAAACGACCGCCCACAATGCGCTACGCACACTCGAACCGATCGGTTCGCTCCGTCTCTACTCGCCTGACACACCTAAAGCGTTAAGCCGCGTAGGACGGATTTCCTAATCCGTCCCGTGTGGTGGACGGATTAGGAAATCCGTCCTACAACTCGCCACACAACAACAAAGGCGTGTCGGCCCTCTATCGCCCCACACTACTGTCAGAGAATTGTAACTTCCAAAACAGGTCTAATCAAGGCAACAAAAGATTCCATTGGGAGTTAGGGGAGTAGGGATTGCCGGAATGTTGCCTATTTGCGACACTAGGCAACATGCGATTCATTTTTACCGCAGCCGCCGAGCGCGCGTTGGACAATGCTTCCGGTTGGTCGCTTGGTTCGGCCCGCGGCGAATTGGAGGCGGAATCGCTATTGCTGGGGCTGTTGTCCGAGCCGGAGTGTCGCGCGGCTGCGATGCTGACAAGGGTGGGCGTGGATATTTCGGTTGTCCGCAAACAGTGGACTGCACTGGTGTACAACGGCCCCTCGGAAGAGGGTTGCGTTCGCCGAAAGCTGTTTTCCTCCGACCTCGTCTGTTCGTTCCAGTTGGCATCCGAGCGGCTGGCATGTCTCCCTCAACCGCTCGAATTGGCCACCGAACATATCCTTTTGGGGCTGACGGCGGCCGATCACGATGTCTCGGTCTGGCTCCGACGGCAGGGACTCGACCCCGACTCGCTGGCGGCGGAAATCCAAAATCTGCACGGTTTTCCGGCGGAAGAAGAGTCTTGCCGAGAACTCGTGGCGTCAGATGAGTTTAGCCCCGGCACTTGTGCCGGGCACGATAATCGTTTAGCGGCCGACGGCACGTCGGCCCAAACGTCGATGATCGACACGCTCCGTGTCATCGATGCCGCCGCCAACCGTGCCCGCGAGGGGCTAAGGGTGATCGAAGACTACGCGAGACTGGTCCTCGACGACCGACATCTGACCCAACTCTGCAAGCAAATGCGCCACGATCTGGCCGACTGCTTGGCCGCTGCTTCGATGGACCGCCGTCTTGCCGCGCGGGAGACGCGGGCCGACGTGGGCACGACGTTGGATGTTCCGACGGAAGGCCGCCGCGAAAATCCCCTCGACGTTCCGCGGGCCAATTTCGCCCGCTTGCAGGAGGCGTTGCGCAGCCTGGAAGAGTTCGGCAAGCTGTTCGATTCCAATCGGGATTGTTGGGGTGGCAGTTGTACTACCACCCCCGGGGCGACAGTACAACTATCGCCCCAACCTGCAAATCTGGCGGCGACCGCCAAACAACTCCGCTACAGCGCCTACACGCTCGAACGGGCCGTGGGCATCACCGGCCGCTCGATCGAACGGCTGGATTCGGCCCGGCTCTACGTTTTGCTCGACGGACGGCGGTCGCCCGAGGAGTTCGAGCGGCTCGTCAGGTCATTGATCGAGGCCGGCGCGGACATCCTTCAACTCCGCGACAAGCGGCTCGGCGACCGGGAGTTGCTCGCGCGTGGTCGGCTGCTGGTGGCCGCGACTCGCGGCTCGGGGACGTTGGCGATCGTCAACGATCGTCCCGATCTGGCGGCGCTGGCCGGCGCCGACGGGGTCCACGTCGGCCAGGAAGAGGTCTCGGTGAAGGACGCCCGGCGGATCGTCGGCCCGGACGCGCTGATCGGCGCGTCAACGCACAACATCGAGCAGGCCCGACACGCAGTGCTCGACGGGGCCGACTACATCGGCGTCGGACCGGTGTTTCCATCGGACACGAAGCGGTTCGAGCGTTATCCGGGCGTCGAGTTGCTGCGGGCCGTGGCGGCGGAGATTCGTCTGCCCGCCTACGCCATCGGGGGCATAAACCGGTCGAATATCGCCGAAGTGTTGACGGCCGGCGCCGCGCGGGTCGCCGTGGGCAGTGCAATCACGTCGGCCGACGATCCCGCGCGGGCGGCGAAAGAATTGTCGATGATCGTCAATATACAACGGAAAGAATCCAAAGGACCGAACGACGAAACCACTAGCCACTAGCCACCAACCACTCACCACTACCCAGGAGTCCAGCCATGCCCGCGTTTCCAGATATCGCCAAAATCCGCTACGAAGGCCCCGAATCGAAGAACCCGCTGGCCTTCCGCCATTACGATGAGAACGAGTTGGTCGAAGACAAGTCGATGAAGGACCACTTCCGCTTCAGCGTGGCCTACTGGCACACGATGCGCGGCACGGGGGCCGATCCGTTCGGGCCGGGCACAATGCTCCGACCTTGGGAGGCCGAAACCGATTCGGTCGAAAACGCCATTTGCCGCGCCCGAGTGGCCTTCGAGTTCATCGAGAAGCTCGGCGCACCGTTCTACTGCTTCCACGACCGCGACGTCGCGCCCGAGGGCGCCACGCTCGACGAAAGCAATAAAAACCTCGACGCCGTCGTGAAGGTGCTGAAAGAGGAACAGCAGCGCACGGGCATAAAACTCCTCTGGGGTACGGCCAACTTGTTCAGCAATCCACGCTACACGCACGGCGCGGCCACGAGTTGCAACGCCGACTCATTCGCCTACGCCGCCGCCCAGGTAAAGAAGATGTTGGAAGTGACAAAGGAACTCGGCGGACAAGGCTACACGTTCTGGGGCGGACGCGAGGGGTATCAGTGCATCTGGAACACCGACATGCGGCGCGAGATTGAGCATCTGGCCGCCTTTATGCATCTGGCCGTCGATTATGCAAAAAAAATCGGATTCACCGGCCAGTTCTACTTCGAGCCGAAGCCCATGGAACCGACCAAACACCAGTACGACTTCGACTCGGCCGCGTGCATCAACTTCCTGCGCGCCCACGGCCTGGCGGACCACGTCAAGATGAACATCGAGACGAACCATGCCACGTTGGCCGGCCACGCGGTCGAGCACGAGTTGGACTACGCCGGCTCGCAGGGTTTCCTCGGTTCGGTCGACGCCAACACCGGCGACCTGCTGCTGGGCTGGGACACCGACCAATTTCCCACCGACGTGTATCTGACGACGAAGATCATGCTGATGATACTGAAGTACGGCGGCTTCACCACCGGCGGGCTGAACTTCGACGCCAAGGTCCGCCGCGAGAGTTTCGAGCCGGTCGATCTGTTCCACTCGCATATCGGCGGCATGGACGCCTTCGCCAAGGGGCTGAAGATCGCGACGGCCATCCGCGCCGGGGGCGTGTTGGACGAGATGGTCAAGGGGCGTTACAGCTCCTGGGACGTTGGCGTCGGCGCCGAGATCGAGTCCAACCGGCACGACTTCGAGTCGCTGGAGAAGTACATGCTCGCCAAGGGCGACGTTACCCCGAACCACAGCGGCCGGCAAGAACTGTTCGAGAACGTCGTCAACCGGTACGTGTTCTGATCATAAAACCGCTTTGCGCTGATCGCGTTTTGCACGGTATTGGGAGAATGCCGCTTTGTTTAGCCCCGGCGTCCACGCCGGGAACGAGCGGGCGAAGTGCCGCCGCTCAATGCACCCGGCGTGGACGCCGGGGCTAAACGTCATTGTTCAATAGTTGAACCGGATGCCGCGTTGCCGCAGTTCGCCGGCTAGTGCCTCGGCGGTGGTGAATTGCACGGCGTCGAAACCGGCCGCCTGCGCGCCGACGACGTGCTCGATCCGGTCGTCGACGAAGAAAATCTCCTCGGGCCGATAACCGGCCAACTCGGCGGCGGCGTGGAAGACGGCCACGTCCGGCTTGACCGTTCCGATCCGATAGCTCAGCGCGTGGACGGCGAATCCCTCGCTCACGATCCGATAGCGGCCGAAGCAATAGTTCCAGTGGGTCTCACCTGTGTTCGACAGGATTCCCATTGGATACCCGGCCTGCCCGAGCTGGGCCACCAGCGGCAGCATGGGCAGGTTCAACTCGAAGATGTCGGTGGCGGCCTCGAGCAGTGCGTCGTAGTCGGGCCGGCTGCCCGTGGCGGTGCAAAAGGCCTCGTACAGCCCGCGGCTGTCGAGCCGGCCGGTTTCGTGTTGCTGCATCAGTCCGCCGCCGAAGAGCGCGTTGCGCACACGGTCGGGCGCAATGCCCACAACCGCGCCCATTTGCCCCAACATCCGCTCGGTGCTGAAGTCTATCAGTACCTTGCCAAGATCGAAATAGAGAAATTTTGGGGGCATGATGGGCGGAAAAAACCTTACGGCGTGAGCACGATTTTGCCGGACAACGCGCCGGACTTGCCCAGGGTGTTTTCCTCCTGAAGCTTGTGCGCGTCGGCGGCCTCGGCGAGATTCATTACCCGGCCGATCAGCGGCCGGAGTTTGCCCTTGGCCATCCAGCGATTGATCTCCGCGGCCGATTTCCGTTGCTCCTCCGGCGGGGCATTGAACAGCACGTAGCCCAGCAGTTTGCAGTCCTTCGCGTAGAACTGACCGACGGGAAATTTCGACCGCGACTCTCCGCCCGACATCACGACGATTCGTCCATTGACGGCCATGTGGTCGATCGCCCGATCAAAACTCTGTTCGCGCTTCGTATCGAGCCACACGTCGATTGCGCCGAACTTCTCCAGCGCGTCTTTTAGGTTGCCGGTTTTGTAGTTCAGCACCGCGTTCGCCCCGAGTTGGCGACAGATTTGCACTTTCTCCTTGCTGCCTGCCGTGGCCAACACTCGGGCGCCGATAGCGCGGGCCATCTGGATCGCGCACGCCCCCACGCCGCCGGCCCCGCCGCCGATAAACACGGAATCACCCATTTTCAATTTTGCCTCGCGGAACAGTCCCAGGTGAGCGGTAATCCCCACCATCGCCACGGCGGCCGCGTCCTGGTCGGAGACTTCCTCGGGCGTCGGATAGAGCCAGTGTTCGTCGACGGCGGCGAATTCGGCGAAGGTTCCCTGGCGTCCCAACACCCCTTGGTTGCTTCCCCAAACCCGATCGCCTTTGCGGAATTTAGTTACCTCAGGCCCAACCGCCTCGACCACCCCGGCCAGGTCGCAACCAATTATGTATGGCAAAGGCAAGTCCGTCGGATACATGCCGGCGCGAATGTACGTGTCGACCGGGTTGACGGCCACTGCCTTGATCTTGACGAGGACTTGGCCCGCGGCGGGTTTCGGCTTGGGCAAATCGCCAAAAACGATGTTTTTCGGCGGTCCAATCCGTTCAATGTACGCAGCCTTCATAATATGGCATCCCAGAAAACCAAAGAAATAACTTTCCGTCCTTAAGGTGTAATACGCCGAACCCACCACAAAGCGGGGGGTTCGCAATCATGCTGAATTAAACTACTCCAGAAGGGTGGAGCGGTGAAAATTGGAAATCCTATCTGTAAACTAGAGTTTTACATATTGTCCTGTCCTTTCACAATGAATCGGAGACAAAAACCTTCATTTCCCCGTGGATTGTCACATTTCGCAGTTCAATAAGGGCCAATTTGGCGATCGTAAGGGTATTATTGAAGCTGTCTGTCGGATTTCTCGGGAGTATTGCACATTCCAGCACCCTTTTTCAGAAAGAGCAGATAATTTCGCAAGTCGTGATTTTCTCATCGGCGGTGGTCATTGATAAATAAGGACTTACGTCGGCGAAACGGCTAATAGTCGGCAATGTAACCGTTCACGGGCCGGCCGGGGACTGGTCCATTTTTCGGCGAAAAAACGCATTTTGCCGACGAACCGTTGGCCGAAAACATGGACCTGTCCCCTTCCCGCGGCGCCAGGGGGACAGTCCCATTTTCGCGGCGGTCAAG
>JAHIKV010000341.1 GCA_018897395.1 Planctomycetota bacterium
GGGGTCAATTCTTTATCCTTGACAAGATCGAGGTTCGAGGTTCGAGGAAATAGCTCATGGCTGGCAGTTCATGGCTCATCGTTTATGAGCTAACAGCCGTATGTTCAGATCTAAACGGCATATTGTGCAATTTCACGCACATGCAATATCTCTTTATTCCTCATTAATCTAATATCCTCTGAAGTAAGCGTAAGCACAGTAATCGTCCGGCCTTCGGCAGTCACGAATTCCACTTCGAAAGCTTTACCATCCGGGTAACAATGAACCACAGCGCCTATATCGCCCAATTTCAGTCCAAATTCCTTAATATCATGCGTTAAAACAACGGTATCTAATTCCTTAATCATAATTTGATCCTCCCTTTTTTAATTCACAAAGGATACGCAGTAACAAAACGCGGCTCCGTTTGCTTCTTTTCAATAATCCAAACGGTTCGCATTTCAATAGATCTCCCATCCGGAGTACCAAGCTTACCCTCAATAATATATTTTACTCCATATTTCGATTTCAGTGCCTCCCTTAACTTTCCTGTTTGAGCAATAGCAATCAATCCCTCTTTCAGCAAATGGACATTGGTCTCGTTAAAGCCGAAAGAACGTAACAGTTTAGCTTTTGATTTTCCAACTGAATGCGTTTCCGAAAGAAGATAATCTTTGAGCTTTTTAAGAGAAACATATGCTTTTTCTTTGTTAGGAACTTCCGTCATCTTACCTCCAGGAGTACGTATCCGGGGTCACCTATTAGAGGCCACCCTGGCAAGCCAGCAAGCGAACCAACGGCCGGGGGGTCTGGGGGTCAGGTCTTGTATCTTGCATTTATCTGGTTTCTCCGGTTTACAGCTCTTTTGGCCGAAAATGGTAGTTGTACAATTTCATTGTAATCCGCCCTGATTCCTCAATTCTTTTCGCTGATCTTCGTGATTTTCCTGCCTCAGTGCCTCTATCTCTTTTTTCAGCCTGTCATGTTCTTCAAGCTTTCTCTGCAGAAATTTGTATGTCTGCGTCACCTTTTCGGATACACCCTTAGGAGTTAGAAGATACATATAGCCAATCTTGTTTCTCGCATTCTTGAACCTCTTTGCCTTTATATATCCTTTTCCGAGCAACGCATTAACAAGATAGTTCACCTTGCCCAGACTTAATCCCATCCTCTTTGACAGGTCGCGCTGGGATAGAGTTCCGTCTTTTGCTAATTCTCTGAGAGTTTTAAACTGGGATTCGTCCATTTCTCTAATGTTCAAGGTTGGACATAGTATATTGAAGTGGATATAAAACGTAGAACGTCGAACGTAGAACAGTTTTTAAACAAGCTACCGCCATTTCCTGACATATACCAGGACGGGTGCTGAAGAAACTCCGTGCGTTCAAGCACTGAACTATAATAAATCTATTTCCCATAAAACTTCAAGCCAATTCCATAAACGTCTGGAGGCAGGTTTGTTTATTGCAAACAGAAAAAACAGGATAGAAGAACCAGGGTCAGGTCTCCACATTGCACATTTAATGACTGTAAAGCGTGAACAACCGTAAAGTATAAACTGTGAAAACACGAGGTTCGATAAATTCACCACACAAAGCAGAAAACCCCTTTATTTCCTCCTCCTCGCCTTTTTGTATATTCCCTCTCGCGTCCCGAGCAGAAATCAGTAAATCAGGGTCAGATCTCCACATTGCACATTAAACGTCGTCACGTGGGGGTCACCCATTAAAGGCCACCCCGTCAAGAGCAAATAATAATTTATAGCGCAAAAGACGCTCTTTTGCGCTTCCATAATGTCGGTTACGTCTCTTCGCCACATCTGAGGTCTTCATTTCATTTGATGTCAGCCTTGCTGCACCAGTCACCCATCAGGATCTGGGATGCTGAATCCGGATTGAACCGGATACATTTCCCGTTTCGCCGTTTGGCGAACCAGAAAACCGTCAGTGCCATATGATGTCCAAAAAGTGTTTTTCAAGTCTCGTGGTTTGTAGCCACCCCATTACAGGCTCATCACATAGGCAGCAAAGTCACCGGTAACCGGTATATGTGGATGCAACAGCTGCCAATCAAGTCTCATGGTTTTACCAACCCCACGTCCGGTTCACTGTTGCATCCGACCCTTAGGCGAAGAGTTTCTCCGCCATGAAGGGCACATCATCCCGCATGATGTAGTACGCCGCCCGCGCCAGCTTATGCGCAAGTGCCTGGTGCGCTACCATGCGATTACTCCTCTGCGCCTTCCTCTGAAAATATGCCCGTGCCTGATCATCAAACCGTCTGGCCAGTTCAGACGCCTCAGAATACGCCCATGCCAGATACCTGTTGCCGTTTCTCTGGTTGCCCTTGCCCTTGGTCTTACCGTTGCTTACCCACCTTGAGCCTACTTTCCTGCAGTATGAGACATAGTTACCGACTTTCTGAAAACGGCTGATCGGCCCTGTTTCGAGCATGATCGTCAAGGCAAGTATCTTCCCCACACCAGGAATGCTCAACAACTTTTGATATGATGACGACAGCTCGATTTTCCCTTCTATGGTCTTTTCGATGCCTTTTATTTTCCTGGTCATGTAATCAATTATCTCTTTGCTGACTCCTCCTGCCATAAGAATGTCCTCGTTATTGGCTAACAAAGGGCTTATCCTGTCCTCTTTCAGGATTTTGACATCATTAACGTTCACCATAATTCCGCAGTTGCGAGTAATGATGTGCTGAAGGCTAATGATCAGAGAGGTCCGTAGTCTAACGAGATGACCCCGTTTCCGTAACAGGTCTCTCAGCGATCTTTCTTCCTTGGGATAGATATATCCCTCAGGCAGTATGTCCAGCCTGAGCATCTCGGCCAGCCAGTTCGCATCGTGCCGGTCATCTGCGTGCTTAAGCCCTTTGTACTTTTGGATCGCTGCAGGGTTAGCCAGATGCACTTCATATCCTTGTTCCATAAGAAAATCGACAAGCCAATACCAATTGTAGGTCGACTCCACGGCGATTCCCGCGATCTTCTTCCGGTAAGGGCTGAGTGCCA
>JAHIKV010000072.1 GCA_018897395.1 Planctomycetota bacterium
CCAGTCATTCACCTCCAGTTGCTCTCCACCCCCTCTCACGAGGACGCAGTTACTATTGGTTACAAAGTTCAGACCCAACTTCGACAGGGACTTCCACCCTGCTGATTCGATACACTTACAAGCGCACTAGGACGGATTTCCTAATCCGTCCCGTTTGATGGACGGATTAGGAAATCCGTCCTACGCGACTCGACACTTTAAGTGTGTTGGGCTAATAGTCCGGTCGCTTGTGACCGGAGTTTTCCGCCGGCGGGTCCGTCCGGCACTGGCGCCGGGCCTAAACAGCGATAACATTATTCTTCCGACGATCGACTAAAGGGGAGCTTCCCGTCCTCCTCTAGCTTCGGCCGCTGCCCAAACGCCGGTTCAGCGTTTCTCCATCGGAACGTAGGTCAATTCGTTCGGACCGGTATAGATTTGCCGGGGGCGCTGAATTTTCGTGTTCGGATCGTCGTGTTGCTCCTTCCAATGGGCGATCCAGCCCGGCAGCCGGCCAATGGCGAAACAGACGGTGAACATATTGGTGGGGATGCCGATGGCCCGCAACAATATGCCGCTGTAAAAATCCACGTTGGGATAGAGATTCCGATCGACGAAATATGGATCGGCCAAGGCCAGTTCCTCGAGTTTCCGCGCTATGTCCAGCAGCGGGTCTTTCCGCTCCATGCCGGCGAAGACCCTCTCGCACGCCGCCTTGAGAATTTTCGCCCGCGGATCGTAGCGACGGTAAACCCGATGTCCGAAACCATGGAGACGGAAGGGATTGGTCTTATCCTTGGCGGCGCGGATACACTCCTCGGGCGAAAGTCCGCCGCGGGAAATCCGTTCCAGCATCTCCATGACCTCGACGTTTGCCCCGCCGTGCAGCGATCCCCACAGCGCGCACACCCCGGCGGCGCAAGACGCGAACAGGTTCGCCCCGGCCGATCCGACGATCCGCACGGTAGACGTGCTGCAGTTCAACTCGTGGTCGGCGTGGAGAATGAAGATCAGATTCAACGCGTCTTCCACTTCCTGGGAGATATGATACTGCCGGTAGGGAATGGAGAACATCATGTGCAGAAAGTTGGCGCAGTACCGCAGCTTCGGATCGGGATAGATGAACGGCATCCCCAGCGAGCGGCGGTGGGAGAAAGCGGCGATGGTGCGGACCTTGCTGATCAGCCGCGTCGCCGCTTCTTCCAGCGATTCTTCGTCGCCCAGGGAGAAGAACTCCTGGTGGTAGCAGGCCAGGTTGCTCAAGGTGGCCGAGAGTAGGGCCATCGGCGGGGCGTCGGGCGGGACGTGCTGAAACTGGTGCCGCACCCCCTCGTGCAACAGCTCGTTGGCCGTCATCAACCCGCTGAATTTGGCCAGCTCTTCGCGCCGCGGCAAACGCCCGAATATCAGCAGCCACGCCGCCTCGACGAAATCCGGCTTGTCGGCGAACTGCTCGATGGGTATTCCGCGGTATCGGAGGATGCCCCTTTCGCCGTCGGTGAAAGTGATCTCGCTGCGGCAAAGGGCGGTGTTGCCCAACGAGGGGTCGTAGGCGATCAATCCCGTCTGCTCGCGCAACTTGGAGATGTCCAGTGCCCGTTCGCCCTCCGTGCCCGTCAGAACCGGCAACTCGTGCCGCCGGTCGCCAAGTATAAGGATCGCTTTCTCTGTCATGATCATTATTCCTAGTCAAGAAAAGTAGGGTGGGTCAAGCGAAGCGCAGCCCCACCACGTTTTTTTCGCTGTTGGTGGGGCTGCGCTTCGCTTGACCCACCCTGCACAGAATTAAATTGCCGCCAGCACGCCGCGGACGTAGCCGACCGACTCGGCCAGGACCGGGACGCCGCTACCACAAACGGGCAACGCCGTATTGGTCGAAAACGGCATCCGCGCCGACTATCGACAGCCCTTCAGCCATCGCCTGGACGATCAGCAGCCGGTCGAAAGGGTCCCGGTGGTGGGGAGCCAGTCCCTCGACCATCGTTGCATGGTCGAGACTGATGGGAAGCAACTCAAAGTTGTTGTGGGCGATCTCGCGCGGCAGAAATGAGCGGCTTGATTCACCAAGATCGATTTTTCCGAGGCCAACCTTGATGGCGATTTCCCAACAGCTCACGATGCTGACCAACTTCCGTTTGTCGGAGTCCTCGATCAATGCCTTGGCACGTGTGCTCAACCGCGAGTCATCCCAGAAGAACCAAAGCATCGCATGCGAGTCGAGTAGCAGATGCGTCATTCCATGTACTCCCGAAAGTCCTCCAGCGGGGCATCAAAATCGGGAGCCATCCAGTGCCGGGTGTTCTTCGCGGTGCCGGCCGAGCAAGGCCATTGATTCGGTCGGCTCCGCGTCAACATGGCCAGCGGCCGGCCGCTTTGTACGATTACCACTTGATCGCCCGGGTTCAGCCCCGAAATGATTTCCCGCAAGTGGGCCTGGGCATCGTCGAGATTCACGGTTGGCATGATTCGCACCCTTTCTTGAAAAGGGGTTGCTACGTCAGTTAAACGGTAAGCGAACCACCTGTTGTTATTGTATTAGATCGGCTCGGGGCAGTCTAGCGGGGAAAGACGACCGAAGAAAAAGTAGGGTGGGACAAGCGCAGCGCAGTCCCACCCTACATCTTGCTTGTATCAAATTGCCGCCAGCACGCCGCGGACGTATCCGACCGACTCGGCCAGGACCGGCAGGGGATCGTCGCCATCTTTCTCGTACTCGAAGGAGACGATGCCCGGATAACGGATTTTCACCAGCGTGCGCAAAAACTTCGGGAGGTCGATCACGCCGCGTCCCGCCTCGACGCACCTGCCCGCCGCCGTGGCCGCCGTCACGTCCTTGATATGCACGTCCAGCAGCCGGTCGGCGAACTTCTCGGCGGCGCGGGCGGGATCGACGCCGATGCGGACCGTGTGGCCGATGTCGATGCACAAGCCAAAACGGCGGTCGAAACGCTTGATTTTTTTGTATGCCACTTCGGGCGTGGGATAGAGTTTGTCGCCCGGCCCGTGGTTGTGGATGGCCACGCAGATGTTGTATTGCTTGATCTTCTCGTTGACCATCGGGAGCAGATCGTAGGCCGGCACTCCGACGATGACCCTCATTCCGGCGGCCTTGGCGTAGTCGAACGTCTGCTCGACCTCGGCCGGTTTGAACATGTTGACGACTCCGCAACCGTAGAGGTCGATGCCCGCCGCTTTCACCTTTGCCGCCACCTGGGCGATTTGCTCGGGCGTGCCGTCCAATGGGAGGTGAAAATCCTTCAGGCAAAGATATCTAAGCCCGAGGCGGTTGGCGATTTTCAACGTCTCGTCGAGCGACAACTTTCGCGTCGTGTACGAGGCCAAGCCCAGCCGGAAAGTTTGCTCCGTATTTTTATTGTCGGATTTTTCGGTATTCTTCGCGGCGAAACCGTTTTTTGTCGCCAACGATGCCGCCGCTCCGGCGCCGGCCCATTGCAGAAATTGTCGTCTGGTAGGCATATTTTTCCCCTGGTGTGATTTTATGATCCGTTAATCGAGCGACAAGATCGTCTGTTTAGCAGCCGCCGGCACGGCGGCTTGCGAGCGAATACAGGCCGTCGTGCCGACGGCCGCTAAACGGACGGGGACAATATCCGGTTCTATTCCCCAATCACTTTCACCAACACGCGCTTTGGGCGGCGGCCGTCGAACTCGCCGTAAAATATTTGCTCCCAGGGGCCGAAGTCCAACTTGCCGCCGGTCACGGCCACGACCACTTCGCGGCCCATGATCTGCCGCTTGTGATGGGCGTCGCCGTTGTCCTCGCCGGTACGGTTGTGGTGGTAGGTTTTCGGCGACGGATCGTGGGGGGCCAACTTCTCCAGCCACCGCTTGTAGTCGTCGTGCAGCCCCGGCTCGGAGGTTGTCCCCTGCGTAGTTGAAATAGAAAATGGCGGTTCCTCAGGTCCGGGCGGTGTAGCTCGGACCACTTTCAACCAAAAAAGGAGAAACCGCCATGAGAAAAGGGTACACGAAGCGGCAGAATTGTGGCAAGGGGG
>JAHIKV010000073.1 GCA_018897395.1 Planctomycetota bacterium
CCAGTCATTCACCTCCAGTTGCTCTCCACCCCCTCTCACGAGGACGCAGTTACTATTGGTTACAAAGTTCAGACCCAACTTCGACAGGGACTTCCACCCTGCTGATTCGATACACTTACAAGCGCACTAGGACGGATTTCCCAATCCGTCCACCACACGGGACGGATTAGGAAGTCCGTCCTACAAATCGACAAATAGCAAGATACCAGGAGCCCCCCGTGCTGCTAGGCGAACCCCCGCGAACCCAGGCCGACCTGAACTTCTCGCTGCTGGGCATTCCAGTCCGCGTCCACCCTCTGTTTTGGCTGATGGCCCTGTTGCTGGGCTATCACATCATGAGCGACGCCGCCTCCGTCCTGATATGGTTCGCCGCCGTGTTTATTGGAGTTCTAGTCCACGAGATGGGACATGCCCTGACGATGAGGGCATACGGGTATTACCCGTGGATCACGCTCTATAGCTTCGGCGGTCTGGCCTCATACGACCAACGCTATGCCTCCCGCTCGACGGGTTCAGGACCGCTCGGTCAAGTCCTCATTTCCCTGGCCGGGCCGGGGGCGGGGTTTCTGCTGGCGGCACTGCTGCTGTTGGGCATCGTGGCGGCAGGGTACGGAAAGGCATTGTATTTCTTCGGGACAGGGATGCCAATTCCTCGGTTTTTCCTGCCAGACTCACGTCAGGGAGACTTGCTCGACCAACTCCTTTTCGTCTGCGTCGCCTGGGGCGTACTCAACCTCCTGCCGATTTACCCCCTCGACGGCGGTCAAATCGCCCGTGAGGTCCTGCTTCAACTGAACTCCCGCGAGGGCATCCGCCGATCGATGCAACTGTCGATCTTTGCCGCCGCCGCGGTGGCGATATTCTGGTTCTTCCAGTGGAAAACCTTCTTTGTCCCCTTGATGTTCGGCTACCTCGCCTACTCCAACTTCATCGCGCTGAAGGCCTACGGATTTCGCGGTCCATGGTAGCTTGCTCGCCTGTGTTGGGGCGGCAGTTATACTGCCGCCCCGGATCGCCGTCCATCGGGGTGGCAGTACAACTGCCACCCCGACAAAGGCGTCCGTTTACGAGCGACGCGGGAGCGGTCTCCCTCGCTTCGCCCGCCTCGAGGGATGCCGTCCATCAAGTTTGCGAAAAAGACCTTGCAAAAATTCGCGAAACCGATAGAATACCTCTCTGAGCGGGTAAGTAGCCGAACATCCGGTGGTTGGATTCCTCGGACGGACGCCCGCCATAATCTCTTGACGAAGGAGTGACAGTGGCCAAGAAAAAGGTTGCTAAGAAGGTCGTTGCGAAGAAGAAACCGACGACCAAGAAGAAGGCCGCAAAGAAGGGTTGCTGCAGCAAGTAGTTGCCGGCAGCACGCGGCCGGCCAAGGCCGCGACGAATCGCACCGACTACGACGAGAAAGGGCCGCCGGGAGACAGCATCTCGACGGCCCTAGGTGTTTGTCGGCGAGGTATTATGGTCATCTCGT
This sequence comes from Planctomycetota bacterium, assembly GCA_018897395.1. Classification (GTDB taxonomy): domain Bacteria; phylum Planctomycetota; class Planctomycetia; order Pirellulales; family Thermoguttaceae; genus JAHIKV01. The sequence continues at coordinate 1,478 of JAHIKV010000073.1, forward strand.
GCCTCTCCCTGCCGCCGCGTCCGGCTTGCTACGGGATACGACGGGGGAGTTCGACCGGCAGCGATGCGACTTGCCCTCGGCGGATGTTTCTGTATGCTTTATCCTTTTGGCAAATGCCGACTTCGCGCCCGTAGCTCAACTGGACAGAGCATCGGTCTTCGGAACCGAGGGTTGGGGGTTCGAATCCCTCCGGGCGTACTCAACACTCCTCAAGCCCTCTCCACGTTCTTACCGGCAGCAACCCGACAGGCCGTAGCCGCACTCGGCGGCCAACAGCCCTTGGGCTTGCTTGAGTTTGACTTGGGCAATCTTCCAGGCGATCACGCGGTGGACCAACTCGCTTTCGGCGCGGTGCAGTTCCAAGCGCGCGGCGGCGAGGTCGAAGGCCGTCACGCCGTTGGATTCGCGCTTTTGCTCGAGCGCCGCGACGCGCTGCCGCCAGACTTCCAGCCGCTCCTTGGCCACGGCGATCTCGCGCAACCGGGTCTCGACGTTCCAGGCGGCCTCGCGTATTTCCCGAGTGGCGTTTTGCTCGACGTCTACTTGGGCTTGGGCCAATTGCGATTGCCGCGACCGTGCTTCTCCGTAGTCGGCCGAGCGGTCGCCCAACAACCGCTTGGCGGCGATCGACGCGCCCAAACCGGGACTGAACGCCTGCATCCCGCTCCGCACCGCGGGCAACGTGTCGGCATCCGGCGATCCGGCGAGCATCTGAAGCGCGCCCAGATCGGCACGGTTCGCCAGGCCCTCGAACACGGCCGCTTCCACTTCTACCGGCGTTACGATCACCGTCAGATCGGCCTCGGGCCAGATCGGCGTGGTCTGGTCCATCTCGAATCCGCAGAGTTGCTGCAATTGCCCCTGAATCCCGCGGATGGCGGAACTCAGTTGAATTTGCCGGTCGAGCCAATCGAGCTTCTGGCGTCTGAAGGCCGACTGGTCGCCGGGCATTTTCAGCCCGCTCCGTTTGAGTTCCTCCAGATTGTCCGCGGCGCGATCGATCTGCTCGACGCTTCGTTGCAGGACGTCGCGGTTTGCTTCGGCCTCGGCCAGCGAGTAGAACAGTTCGAGCGCGGCGGCGGCGGCCTTGTTTCGCTCGTCTACGGCGCGGTAAGCCATCAGCCTGCTTAGCGTGACGGCCGCCCGTTGTCCGCGGCGGTTCGAGTTTGCCGGCACCGCCTCGCTCTCCGCGTCATAGAGCTTTGCGATCGGTGCGTTTGCGGCGGCCAGGCACTGGACCTCCACGGCCCGCAGCACGCGAAACCCAGTGGGCGACGGGGGCGAGCCAAGCGCCCGATCCACCTCCTCGTAGCTCGCCAGCGCCGTGGTGTCCGTCTCGATGCTGCCCCGATCCGCCCGCGTTTCGGTGGGCATTGGCGCTGCGGCGGCGCTGCTCGTTCCGCCGCCGCTTACACAAGCGCAGCGTCGGGCGCAGCCGGCCAGCGCAGAGGCGAGAATCAGTCCCCACGAAATTGCGGAAAGGAGTCTTGGCATAGTAACCCAGCGGCGAGATGCGGAAAAAACACCTTATTCTTTCATCGAGTTCCATTTTTGCCGACTGCAACTATTCTTCGGATGTGGAAAGGCGGGCAATATGAGCGGATTTTGCCGGCAGTATTTTTGGAGCGTTCATTTTTCCAGCCTCCACGGGTCGAGCACGACGTGCTTGATGCGCTTCCGGTTCCAGGTGTAGACGACGTGGACCAGCCCGTCGCGGGTTTGGATAACGGCGGGCGAAGGCTGCAAAACCGCAAGCGTCTTGTTGGACTAATGACGAACATCTTCCTCTCTCTTCTCTCTTCTCTCTTCTCTCTTCTCTCTTCCCTCGTCTTCCTCCCTCACCCCACGTCGCCCAAATCGAGCGCCTTGCCGTAGCGTGCCACCATCATCCGCCGCAGTTTCGCGTGCTCTTCCCGAGAAAGGTCGGGATCGGCCGTGGGCAAAGCGTGGGCGTCGCGGCGGGCTTCTTTGAGAATCGATTGGTCGCGCAGCAGATCGGCGATCCGCAGCGGCGGCAGACCGTGTTGTTTAGTGCCGAAAATGTCGCCGGGGCCGCGCAGCTTGAAATCGGTCTCGGCCAGCTCGAAGCCGTCGGTCGATGAGACGAACGCCCCCAGTCGCTTGCGCGATTCCTCGGTCTGCGGGTCGCCGAAGACGCAGCAGAAGCCGGGATACTTGCCGCGGCTGATCCGCCCGCGGAGCTGGTGCAACTGCGCCAGGCCGAAGTGGTGTCCGTCCTCGATGGTCATCAGCGTGGCGTTTGGCACGTCCACGCCCACCTCGACTACCGAGGTGCAAACCAACACCTGAATCTCGCCGTTACGGAAGCGGTCCATCACGGCATCCTTTTCGGCCGAGGACATCCGCCCGTGGATCAGGCCGATCCGAAAGGCCTCCAATTCGCCGTTGGCCAGCGTTTCGTAGGTCTCGTCGAGGCTTGCGGCGCGGGTCGCCTCCGATTCCTCGACCAGCGGCGTGACGACGTATCCCTGCCTTCCCTCGCGAAGTTTGCGTCGGAAAAAATCCCACCACTTCGCCCGCCGGCCTTCGTTGGCCAGGTAGGTGTTGACCTTCTGCCTGCCCGGCGGGCTGTCGTCGATGGTCGAAACGTCGAGGTCGCCGAAGAGGGTCATGGTCACGGTGCGCGGGATAGGCGTGGCGGTCATCACGAGGTAGTGCGGGTCGAGTCCGGCGTGTTTGAGCACCGCCCGCTGACGGACGCCGAACTTGTGCTGCTCGTCGATCACCACCAGTCCGAGATTGGCGAAGGAGACGTCTTCCTGGATGATCGCCTGGGTGCCGACGACCAGGTCAACTTCTCCGGCGGCGATCAGTTCCAGCAGGGCGGTCCGCCGGCCGGGCGTCAATCCGCCTATCAGTTGCGAGCGGCGGACGCGGCTGGTTTCGAGCAATCGGTCCAGCGTCAATGCGTGCTGCCGGGCCAGGACCTCCGTGGGGGCCATCAGCACCGCCTGGCAGCCGTGGGCCACCGCCAGCAGCATGGCGTAGACGGCCACCACCGTCTTGCCGCTACCCACGTCGCCTTGCAACAGCCGGTTCATCGGTATCGGACCGGACATGTCGGCGGCGATCTCGGCGATGGCCCGCTCCTGACCGGCGGTCGGCTCGAAGGGGAACAACCGTCGGATTCTCGCGTCGATCTTGGCCGTGGCCTCCAGCGCCGGGGCCTTCCGCTGGTCGTGCTGCTGCCGACGCTTCACGGCCAACGCCAATTGCAGAATGAACAACTCCTGATAGACCAACCGTCGCCGGGCGCGGTCGAGACTCTCCTGATCGTCGGGAAAATGCACTTGCGGCAGCGCGCGGCGCAGCGGCCAAAGGTCGTGCGCTTGCAGATATTCCTCGGGAAAGACCTCGTCGAGCACCTCCACGTACGACTCGAGCGTGCCGCGGACGATCTTTCGCATCTGCCATTGCAACAGGCCCTCGGTCAGCGGATAGACGGGCAAAATCTTGGTGGCCGGCTCCTCCTCTTCCGCGTCGAGAGTCTCGACTTTCGGGTGTGTCATTTGCCAGACCAGCCCCTCGTATTTCGGCTTGCTGGAGAACATCACCCGCTGTCCGAATTGGAAGCGGTCTCGCATGAAGGGCTGGTTGAACCAGATCGCCCTCAGTTGTCCCGTTCGGCAGCGGAGCGAGACGCCCAGCACGCAACCGCCCGAACTGGTGCTTCGCAAGTCGATGTCCTCGACCACGCCGCGGACGCTTTGCAGCACGCCCTCTTCGAGCTGCTCTACGTCGCGTTCGTCGCTGAAGTCCTGGTAGCCGCGCGGGAAGAAGAAGAGCACGTCGCGGACGGCGTGCAGTCCGAGCCGTTCGAGCAATTCGGCCCGCGCCGGTCCGACCCCTTTCAGAAACTGGACGGGTGTGGCGAGTTGTTCGGCGGCGGAGCGTTCGGCGGCCATGCCGGTATTGTATCGGGACCGGCGGCCATCGGCCAGCATGACGATTCACGAAGTGTGCCACTGGCTTTGCCAGTGTTCAAGAAGGAGCAATTGCCAAGGCACTGGCAAAGCCAGTGGCACACGTGATTGACGCGCGACGGCCGTTTTGCTAGGCTGCGAAGGTGTCTTATATGGATGTAAACGGGGAGAATTTCATTTTTCAGCGAGGAGTTATGGTTCGCCATCCGGCGCCTTCGCGCCTTCAGTCGCCAGTTGTCGTCGAAGAAGTCGAACTCAGCGGTCACATCATCGACAGCCTGATTTTGCCCAAGGTCCTCGACGCCATTCTGAACAACGGCGGCGACTTCCAACTCAAGCGGGTCGATGTCGGCCAGGCCAACGAGGACCCCAGCTATGCCCTGATCGCGGTCCAGGCCGCCGACCGGGAAACCTTGGACCACATCCTTTCGCAGATCGCCGATCACGGCGCGATGCCCACCACGGCCCAGGATTGCACGCCGGTCGCGGCCGACGTAGACGGCGTTTTTCCCGAGGATTTTTACAGCACCACCAATCAACGGACCGAGGTCCGGCTGGACGGGAAATGGACGCCGGTGGCCGACCAGGAAATGGACTGCGGCATATTGGTCGACCCCGCCGCCGGCACGGCGCGATGCGGGCCGATGAACGCGGTCCGGACGGGCGAGTCGATCGTCGTCGGACACGCCGGCGTCCGCGTCTTCCCGCAAGAGCGCTCGCGCGAGTCGCACGGTTTCGCCTTCATGGGGAGCAACGTCTCGACCGAGAAGCCCAAGGGGATCGCCATCCGCGAGATCGCCCGGACGTTGATGGAAAACCGCGCCGGCGGCGGCAAGACCCTGCTGGTCGGCGGGCCGGCGATCGTGCATACCGGCAGCGGCAAGTGGGTTCAGCAGTTGATCCGCCGCGGCTACATCGACCTGCTCTTCGCCGGCAACGCCCTGGCCACTCACGACATCGAGCAGGCCATGTTCGGCACCAGTCTGGGCGTCTATCTCGACGAAGGCAGGCAGGCCGAAGCCGGTCACGAACACCACCTGCGGGCGATCAACCGCATCCGACGCGCCGGCGGCATCCGCCAGGCCGTCGAAAGCGGCTTGTTGAAGTCCGGCATCATGTACGAATGCGACCGCAACAACGTCGATTTTCTCTTGGCCGGCAGCATCCGCGACGACGGCCCGTTGCCGGAGGTGATTACCGACGTCCTGGTCGCCCAGCAGCAGATGCGGGAGAAAATCCGCGATGTGACGTTCTGTCTGATGGTCGCCACCACGTTGCACTCGGTCGCGGTGGGCAATCTCCTGCCCGCCTCGGTCAAGGTTGTCTGCGTGGACATCAACCCCTCGGCGGTCATCAAGCTCTCCGACCGCGGCTCGTTCCAGACCTCCGGCCTGGTGACCGACGTGGAGCCGTTCTTGCGGGTTTTGGCCGAGGAACTGACCGCCCTGGAATCATAACTGGAAGGGCGGAGGGCGGAAGGCGGAGGGCGGAAGGCGGAGGGGGGAAGGCGGAGGGCGGAAGGCGGAGGGCGGAGGAATTGGTGGTTGGTCGAACCCCGAGTCCCGAACCCCTCGACAGGGTGGCACATCCCTGAGCGTTTACCTTTACCCATCAACCCAACCAATACTCTCATAATCCCTGGTACAGAAAACAGGGGCAGGTCAGGGGTGCTCTGGGGAGTTTTGGCCTTCCGCACCCGCTCCCTGCTCTTCGGCCTGCTGCAGCACGCCCTGTTGGGCATCGCGCTGGACTATTTCCTCTGCTATTGGTGTTGAGAGGAATCGGAGCCGTGCTGTAGTTTCCAACCTGGTAGCAGGCCGAAGCGAAGAAATTTTCGCCCGCAATCGTGGCACCGGATCCAGATTGCAAATAGAGAGAAGGGAAACACAAGCCGTGCATTCCACCGCTTGCTCTTTCTGACGTGCGGTGAGCCGCAACATGGACATTTCACTTGTCTGCCCTCTTTAGACACTGATATGGTCCAGGTGGGAAGGTATCAGATCAACGGACCGCCTGTAAAGGTGAATATCGGGAGTGGGTGTGCGAAAAATTCTACTTTGCCCGGCATGGCAGCAGGCACACTCCGTGTGCCGAAAGCGTGACGGGCAATTCGGCGCGAAACCACCGCGAACGGCACACAGAGTGTGCCTGCTACATTCTGGGGCGTGAACGGTTGCATTTATGCGGCGGTTGCCGCGAGGTGGTGGCAGTGGCGTTTTCGATCGGCGTCGTGATGCGGACCGCCGAGTGCCACTGCTGGACAAGCCAGCGGTGGCACCCGGCGCCAAAGGATATCTTCAGAGGTATTGAAACGTACGAGGAGAAAAAAAAAGTCGCGGTAGGGACCGCCCTTGCGGGCGGCCCCCCGCGCGGATCCGTACGTGAGGAACTACCTCATACGGCTCTTACCTCGGGTAATGACGATCCACGGCTCGGCGGGTTTTCCGCCGTGCCACGATTCGTACGCCCAGCGATCCGATGACACGGTTTCCCGGCACAGAGTCCGGCGCG
>JAHIKV010000074.1 GCA_018897395.1 Planctomycetota bacterium
CCATCGTTTGGCAAGCTCAACCGATTCGGAATTTCCACTACATCGACTTTCCGCCGCCGACCGTCCGAAACCATTGAACTTACGTCGCTTTTTCAAGAAAACCGACCCCAAATCTTACACAGCACCGTAACTTGGGCTAGTCCGGATTTCTCAGTGTGCCGTGAAAAGGCTTGTTGATTCTAGCCGGGATTATTCATAAGAGTGGCAATAGAGGCGTTGGTTGGAGGCGAGGGGCCATCGTGGGCGGGGTGATTTGACGATGTGGCGGGAAGAAGACACAATCCCCCCTTTCCCCCACAGTCGGCAGTCTGTGGAGGCATGGAAAATCAGGCTGCGCCGCAGATTAGCTGGTGTTCGGGGCGGCCGATGAGATGGCAAGAATAACTCGACTGACCCGCTGGAAGTGGTGCAGGTAGAGCCAACTGGCCGAGAGTTCGACCACCATGCGACGTGTGGTTTCGCGTACCCGCGCGGCCACCTTAATCAACCGAGTGCGCCACGTGCAAGGTTGACCTTCGCCCAGCGGGTCGCGCTCGCGGCGGCGGTTATGCCAACCGCGACGTTGACGGCCGGCAAGAGCTTCCACGGGAACTCCTTCGCTGGTCGGCTCGTGCGGCGGATCGGCGACGGCGCTACGCATGTGGACCAGCAGGTTGTACGCCGTCGTGTGCAGATAGAGTCGGAACAGGTTGGCGAAGTACCGATGATCGCTCAGCCGGTCGGCCGGCAAACCGGTTTTGAGTTCTTTGTTGCGGTTTTCGCTCTCGCCGCGATCGGCGTAGCCGTCGTAGGCGGCCCCCGGCAGGACCGTCGCGCCCGCACGGTTGGTGACCACGGCGCGCCGGTTGGCGCCTTGGGCGTTCGCTTCGCACTTGATCACGACCCAACGTTGTGCCGACCAAGAATCCGCCTGATACCAAAACGCCGTGAACAGGCGTTGTGGTTGACCAGTGGCCTCCCACTGCAAAATCGCTTGTTCCAGCAGGGAATCGCTGTGTTTTTTCAGCCGTGCGTTCATGCCGATGCCGATGGTGTACTGGATGTCGAGTTGCTCGCAGGCATCGTACATCGTCGGCGTGCCGAAGCCGCTGTCGCCGCGAAGATGGACATGCACGTCAGGCCACGCCTCGCGCAGACGGCGCAGCACATACTCCAAATCGTCTTGCGCTCCCAAGGCCGCATGGGCCGTGCCGTGCAGCAGGCAAGCCGTCAGCACCAGATCGTTCTCCGCGCAGGTTATGACGCGGGGCAGGTATTGATACTGGTCGTAATAGCCGTGGAAAAACGTCAACTGCTGCCGGCCATGCGTGGGATCGTCGAAAGGATCGATGTCGAGGGTCAACTGCCGCGGCGGCTTGTCGAACGAGGCAATGAACTGGTCGAGCAACAAGTCTCGCAGCCGGAAGAACGAGCGGACGTCGATCGCATTCTCGAATCGCGAGAGGGTGGGCTGGCCGGCCAAATCGTCGGCGGCGATGGAACGATTGCAGAGCAACTTGAAAATCGGATCGCTCCGCAATACGTCGTGGTCGTTCTGGTCGGCGTAGTCGGCGAGGATGCCGTAGACCCGCATCCGGGTCATTTCCAGAAAGGAATGATCGATGTAGCTGAGGTTCCGCCGGTCGCTGAGGGCTTCGGCAAACTGCCGCGTCAGTCCAATCCGTTCGTCGAGTTGGCGGAACGGCAACAGTCCGGCGTCGCTGGAAACCTGGTCCGCCGAGGGCTCTACCACAATCGGCTTGGACGTGAGAAAATCAAGTGTTAGCTGAAAAGCAGTCTGCGAAACCATCGTGTGCCTCCGTGTCTGCATAAAGGTGCTTGTTTTATAACACCTTAAACGCAACCGGAGGCACGTTGGTTCCCAGACTTATGAATAATCCGGGCTCGGCCACCCATCCGAAAACCTTTAGAATCAAGGAACTCCGATAATTCCCCCGGATAATGATGGTCTGCCGACTGGGCGCGCCCCGAGGCCAAGGACCGCGTCAATCAGCCCCCCAGGTTAGAATTATTCGGAATCAGACACACTCCAGGGCCTGATCGTCTCCGGCTATTCCGAAAATGCTATTCGGAGAGCCGAAAAACGTCCTCGCGGTCACTTCCCCGCCGACGTCTTCGGTAGCTTGAAGGGGTTTTTGTGGACGCGCTTGGCAACCGCGCCGCTGCGGAGACACTGAGTACAAACCCGCATTGCCTTTCGGGTGCCGTTGGCCGTGGTTACGTGGACCCGCTGCAAGTTCGGCCGGAACTTCCGCCGGCTGATGCCGGTGACTTTAGTGCCCACTCCGCCGAGGTATTTCGCTTTCCCGCGATGGGTGACCTGGTTGCCCATGACGGGCTTCTTTCTGCACACTTCACATTCTTGGGCCATTGCGAGGGCCTCCAAAGGGGAAAACGCCGACGACAAAGATACAAGCATATCAGTATACTCTTCGGCTCGGCCGCTGCAAGGGCATCGTTTTCACAAGAAAGGACGTCGTGCAGCAACCACCATTAGCGGGGAACGTGCTTCGATCTTGTTTCCACGGGGTCGGCAAGTTACCATACAGTTGTTGCACGCCCAAAAAAACGCCGATTAAACTTGGTTCACATGCGGTGCGTGGGAACGAGGGGAAATAATCCAAGACTTACCTTGAGTTCGAGGGACTGTAGATGATTCACGGGATAAAGTGTGCTCCGCGTCGTTGTTTTCCGCGTTGGTTGCTCGTTTGCACCCTGGTTCCGGCGTTAAGTTCGGTTTCCTGGGCCGATCCGGTCTCGCCCGGTCCGAACGACCGGCACATAACATTTGCGGTGTCGTCTCTGGTTAAGCGGGAGCATTTGTCCCGCCACCCGTTGGACGAAGAAATTTCCGGTCGATGTCTGAAGACGCTTCTGGAGTCCCTGGACCCGATGAAGGTCTACTTTTACCAGCCCGACATCGACGAGTTCAACAAGCATAAAGCAGGTCTGGCCGACTCGGTCCGCAAGGGCGACATTACCTTCGCCTATACTGTGTTCCTCACGTTCCTGGAGCGGATCGACGAACGGGTCAAGATGGTCGATCAGGTACTGGCCGGGCCGCTGGACTTCACCGTCGACGAACAGATGGTGGTCGACCGCGACTTGGCCCAATATCCGCGCACGCCCGCCGAGGCCCTGGACCGCTGGCGAAAGCGGATCAAGTACGACCTGTTGGTGCTGAAGGCGGACAAGGTGAAAGGCAAGGAGGGCCAGGAGGCCCGCGACAAACTCCGCCGTCGCTACCATAGCTTTGCCAAGCGGATGCACCAGACCAACAGCGAGGAGTTGTTGGAGATGTATCTTAACGCGTTCACCATGTCTTTCGACCCACACACCAACTACATGTCGCCCGACACGCTGCGGAACTTCGACATCGCCATGAGCCTGGAGTTGGAGGGGATCGGGGCGTCGCTGATGAGCGGCGACGACGGTTACACGGTGATCCAGAAGATCATCCCCGGCGGCGCGGCCGACAAGGACGGCCGGCTCAAGGTCGAGGACAAGATCGCCGCGGTCGGACAGGGGGAAGACGGGGAGATGGTCGACGTGGTCGACATGAAATTGAACGACGTGGTTAAACTCATTCGCGGCAAACGGGGCACCGTGGTCCGCCTGGAGATTATTCCCGTCGACGGCCAGGGGCCTAAGACGCACGCCATCGTCCGCGAGAAGATCGAACTGAAGGACAGCGAGGCCCGCGGCGAGGTGTTCGACGCGGGTAAAAAGCCGGACGGCACTCCGTATCGAATTGGGGTAATAGAGTTGCCGAGTTTTTACCGAGACATGTCGGGCGACCGCCGCGGCACGCCCGACTTTAAGAGCACCACCCGCGACGTAAGCAACATCCTCGCCGACTTCACCCGTCAGGGCGTCGACGCGGTGGTCCTCGACCTTCGGCGCAACGGCGGCGGGGCGCTGAACGAGGCCATCAGCCTGACCGGACTGTTCATCAAGGACGGGCCGGTGGTCCAGGTGAAGGACGCCGACGGCTACGTACGGCCTTATCCCGACCCAGACCCCGGCATCGCCTGGTCGGGACCGCTGGTGGTGCTGGTCAGCAAGTTCAGCGCCAGCGCCAGCGAGATTCTCGCCGGCGCGATCCAGGACTACGACCGGGGATTGATCGTCGGCGATCACGCCTCGCACGGCAAGGGCACCGTGCAAAGCCTGATGGATTTAGGGCGGCAGTTGTTCCGCATCCCCAATTCACCCTCGCTGGGTGCGCTGAAGATCACCATGCAGCAGTTCTACCGGCCCGACGGCGAGAGTACGCAGAAGCGGGGCGTAGTGGCCGACATCGAATTGCCCTCGTTGACGACGCACCTCGACGTGGGCGAGGCCGACCTCGACTACCCGATCGCCTTCGATAAAGTGGCGCCCGCCAGCTTCCAGCGTTTTCGCGACGTTACGCCGGCCATCCGCGGCCAACTCCGCGATCTCTCGCGGCAGCGGGTGGAAAACTCCAAGGAGTTCCGGGAGATGGTCCGCGACATCGCCCGCTACAAGGAGCAGAAGGCCAAAAAATACGTCACGCTGAACGAGGAGAAGTTCATGAAGGAGCGCGCCGAGTTGAACGCCGACAAGGAAACGGAAAAGGCGCTGGAAAAACAAATCAACGCGAACAACGACCGCATCGAGCGCGACTATTATCTCGACGAGGCGCTGGCGATTGCCGTCAATTATCTGAACATCCAGCGCCAGGCCAAGGCCGGACAGGGGGCTTTGGGAGCCGCAAATTAGTTTTTGTTGCGGAAAGTAGGGTGGGTCAAGCGAAGCGCAGCCCCACCATGATTTTTCCGCTGTTGGTGGGGCTGCGCTTCGCTTGACCCACCCTACGCAGGCTTTTCCGCAACAGCAACAAATTAGCCGCCGCAAAGGGCGATCTTCCGAGAGTGGGTCCTGAAATTGTTCATTTAGCCCGCCATGAATACGGCGGGCCAGATTGAATGCGGAAAACCGCCTGCCCCGGGTGTATTCACCCGGGGCTAAAATACGGTTGATTCAATTAGCGGACGCGCTCCGAGCGATTTCGGCCGCCGCCTACTTGGCGCGGAAGGTTGTTCCGGGTAAAAAAGCGGCATATTTGGCAGGTGCGGCCCGGCCGGATCGCGACTGTCGAAATACGCGGGAGTAACTCAGTGGTAGAGTGCTAGCTTCCCAAGCTGGACGTCGCGGGTCCGAATCCCGTCTCCCGCTCTGGAAAACACAAGCAATGCCGGGGCCTTGACTTAGGCCTGTTGTGGTTGCCGAGAAGGCTTGGGTGTTTTGTTATTTGTCCGGACCTGCTTCGGCCCCATCGACGTCTGTCGGTCCACCTCACCAAACGAAATCGCATGAAGTAAGGCGCGACGGGCGTCGGGTACCGCCGAGCATGCGATTTCAGCCCGATGTCCCTTTGGAACCAGATGCCCGTGAGGTTGCGCAATCTCTCGAAGCCTGGGGCGTCGCCTTTACCGCCCAGAAGTTCGTCTGCGACAAGTGGCTGCCGTTTTTCCGCTTCGGCTATTCCGACGGCGACGCCTCACTCATGCAAACAACCTTCAGCACCGGCCTCGGCCTCGAGCGTAAAAACAACGACGTCGCCGCCATCGGATTCAGTTGGGGCAAGCCGGCGGCCGGGACGTTGCGCGATCAGTTCACCAGCGAGGTCTTCTACCGATTCCAACTCACCCAATTCCTCGCCGTCACGCCAGACGCTCAGTTGATCGCCAATCCCGCGCTGAATCCCAACGTGGACGTAGTGGCCTTCTTCGGCGTCCGACTCCGGGCTGCCTAACAGCCCCCGGCTATTGTTCTTGAACAGTGCAACCACCTTCGCTATCGCGTCGGCGAAACCTCGGACAACGGGCCGATCGTCACCTCTGCGGCGCGGCTGAGCGGGTACTTCGCTAAAACCGCGGAAAGTTCGGCGACCGTGATGCCGGAGATTATTTCCAGATCAAGCTCCACGGGACGGTACCGACGGCGGTAGACCCAATCGCTGCCGACGGCGAACAACCGGCCGCGCGGCCGCTCGCTGCCCAGCACGATGCGGGAACGGACCTTGCTCTTGGCCTGTTCCAATTCATCCGCCGTGATTCCCTCGGCCTCCGCGCGACGGTAGACGTCGAGAACGCGCCGGGTATTCTCGGCCGCGTGCTCGGGGCTGCAGACCATGTAGGTCATCATCGCCCCGGCGCCCTCGTGTTCGCTGTGACCGAGGCTGGCGTGTTCGGCCAGCCCCGGGTCCACCAATTCCCAATACAGACGGCTGCCCGAGTCGTCGCCCAAGATGGTGGCCAACAGCTTGGCCGCGAAACGGTCGCCGTCCTCGGCGGCCGGACCGGCGGAAAGCCGCAATAAATACTGCTGCGTGGCACTTTCCTTGTGCAACGATCGAAATCCGTCGTTTACGTCGGCGGGCGTCGCCTTTCGGCCGTTGGCCACCGTCGGCCAATCGCCGCAACAACGCTCGGCCAGCGCCGTCAGGCGGTCGAAGTCGATCCGCCCTGCGCCGGCCAGCACGATGTTGCCCGGACTGTATCGCCGCCGGCAGTATTCGCGCAGCGCCTCGACCGATAGATTCGAGACGCTTTCGGTGGTGCCGATGATGCTTCGACCCAGCGGATGCCGGCCGTAGAAAAGGGCGCGGCACTTGTCGTCGGCCCCGAACGGCGGCTGATCGTCGTACATCCTGATCTCTTCGAGGATCACCTGCTTCTCGGTGCGGAAATCATCCTCGCGGAGCGAGGGGCGGAGGATGTCGGCCAACAGTGCCGCCGCCCGATCCTGATGTTCCGGCAGGACGGCGGCGTAGTAGACCGTGTTTTCCTCGTTGGTGAAGGCGTTGTAGTGGGCGCCCATCTCGTCGAACTCGCGGTTCACGTCCTCGGCCGAGCGAGTCGGAGTCCCCTTGAACGCCATGTGTTCGAGAAAGTGGCTTGCTCCGGCGATCAAGTCGTTCTCGTCGCGCGCGCCGGTTTTCACGAAGAGCCCCAGCGCCGTGGAATATGCCTCGTCGTTCCGCTCGACGACGATCTCCAGGCCGTTCGGCAAGGTGCGTTTAAGAAATTCCATCGGTGCATCTCCGCGGTCCCCTCTCCCTTTGGGAGAGGGTTAGGGTGAGGGCAATCGTCGCAGGGTTGAATCGCACGATTTATCCGTCCATCCGTCCAAAAACGTCATGGTGCGTTGCACGCACCCTACGGCTCTATAGTGTTGCCAAACGGCAAGTTCCTTCACAACTACCGGATCGTTGAATTCTCTCCAGCCGAGGAAGGAGCCTCGCCAATGGATATGGTCGCCGATTTGCTGTCGGGAGTCAAGCAGTTCATGCGTCCGGCGAAACTGCCCGTGAACGTGTTTTAAAATCATTCATTTAGCCCGCCGTGAATACACGGCGGGCCGGATTGACCGCGAAAAAACCGCTTGCCCCGGGTGTATTCACCCGGGGCTAAATACGGATATTTCAATTTCAAAACACGTTTTAAAATGCTATTTTGCCGCAACGTTGGCTTCGGCCAAGACGGCGCCGTCCATCTCGGCGGGAGTGAGCGTCTCGCCGAGGTCTTGCGAGACCGCATCGGCGGCGGCCGTTCGGTCGGCGCGCATTTCGAGGTAGCCGCGGAGCCAGCGGATGGTCTCATCGACGGTGTCGGCTTGCAGCAGCAGAAGTTCGCCGGGCGTGGTCGAACCGAGCGCGGTCTCGGCCGCGTTGGTGGCGCCGCGGACTTCGACGATCTCCTTGGTCCGCGTGGCCGAATCCAATCCCTTGCGCAGCAGGCCCATAATCTCGCCCGAGGCGCGGCCGCGCAGATAGTGGTCCTCGTAGAGGACGACCCGGTCGAAGGCGGCCCCGAGCAACTCGCCCTGGCGGATGATGTCGCAATCGCGGCGGTCGCCGGCGGTCGAGTACACGCACGCGCGGCGGAGGTGCGGAAACTTGTCGATCGCCTCGATCACCGCGGAAAGCGAGTGGGCGTTGTGGCCGTAGTCCACCACCACGGTCGCGCCTTCGATTTCCAGGACGTTGAACCGTGCGGGCACATTGTCGATATCGGCGGCAAAGGACGCCGCGCGGCCGCGGATCACGTCCATCCGTGTACCCAGCGACCAGGCGGCGGCGATCGCGGCCAGGGCGTTCTCCACCTGGAACGCGACCTGCCCGCCACGGGTCAACGGAAGATGATCGAGCGAGATGACGGCCTCCTCCCGTTCGCCTTCGGCGACGATTACTTGACGGTCGCGGACGAACGCGGCCCTTCCGCCCACGCCGAGATGCCGCACGATCGCCGGAGAGGCCGGATCGAGGGCGAAGAACACGATCCCGCCGGGGCAGTACGCCGCCATTTCCACGACCAACGGATCGGCCGCGTTGAGCACGGCGTAGCCCTCCGGCGCCACCGCCTCGACGATGCACCGCTTCACCTTGGCCAGTTCCGCCGGCGTGTTGACGTCGAACAGCCCGAGGTGATCTCCCTCGCCGATGTTGGTCACCACAGCCACGTCGCAATAATCGAAAGCCAGGCCCTCGCGGAGGATTCCGCCGCGGGCGGTCTCGAACACCGCCGTCTCGACGTTCGGATTCAACAGCACGCTGCGGGCGCTCCGCGGACCGCTGCAGTCCGTGTTGTCCAACCGATGGTCGTCGATGAAAATGCCGTCGGTGCAGGTCATGCCCACGCACTTGCCCGTGCCGCGAAGGATGTGGGCGATGAACCGCGTGGTGGTCGTTTTTCCGTTCACCCCGGTGACGGCGATGATCGGCACGCGCCCGTTCTCTCCCGGCGGGAACATGAGGTCGACGATCGCCTCTCCGACCGGCCGAGAAACGCCGGCCGACGGCTCGAGGTGCATCCGCAACCCCGGAGCGGCGTTGACCTCGACGACCATCCCGCCCTGTTCCTCCAAGGGGCGCGAGATGTCGTGCGCGAGCAGGTCGATGCCGGCGATGTCCAGGCCGACCGAGCGGGCGGCGGCGATCGCGCGGGCAGCCACGGACGGATGCACCCGTTCGGTTACGTCAATGGCCGTTCCCCCCGTGCTCAGGTTGGCGTTGCGACGGATCAGCACCACCGCTCCGGCGGGTGGGACCGTCTCGGGCGTAAACCCCTGTTCGGTCAATACCGCCAAGGCCACCGGGTCCAACTTGATTTTGCTGAGCATGGTCGCGTGGTGTTCGCCGCGCCGCGGATCGGCGTTCTCCCGTTCGATCAATTGGTTGATGGTGTGGACTCCGTCGCCGACGACCTGGGCGGGTTCGCGCCGCGCGGCGGCCACCACCCGCTCTCCAACGACCAACAGCCGATAATCGTGGCCCGGAGCGAACTTCTCGACCAAGACCGAATCGCTTTCTTGCTTTGCCGCCTCGTAGGCCGCCGTCACCTGCTTGCGAGTGTTCAGGTTGGCGGCCACTCCGCGGCCCTGGTTTCCGTCCCGGGGCTTGACGACCACCGGCGTGCCGATCTCGCGGGCCGCCTGCCATGCGTCCTCCGCGTCTGCCACCGCCCGACCGCACGGGGTGGGTACTCCCGCCGCACGGAGAAACTCGCGGGTCAACTCCTTATCTTGAGCAATCGATTCGGCGATGGCGCCGGTCCGATCGGTCTCGGCGGCTTGAATGCGGCGCTGCCAACGGCCGTGGCCGAAAACGACCAGGCTGTTGGCGTTCATTCGGCGGAAAGGGATGCCCCGCGCACGGGCCGCCTCGACAATGGCGCCGGTGCTCGGCCCCAAACATACATCTTGGGCAAGGTCGCGGAGCCGTTCGATTTGTGCGGTTACGTCGAATGGTAGATCGTGGACCGCGGCCGTGCAAAGCTCGTGGGCCACGGCAAGGCATTCCCGGCCGACCGTCTCCTCGACGTACTCGACGATGACCCTAAAAACGCCCTCCTCGGATGTTTCGCGGGCCTTTCCGAAACCGACCTCCGTGCCTGCCAACGACTGAATCTCCAACGCCACGTGTTCGAGGATATGGGCCTGATAGGTCCCAAGCCGCAGGCGTTCGAAAACCCCCCCCCGCTCGCCGAGGCTGCAACGGTGCTCGATCATGCTGGGCAGCCAACTCATCAAGCGCTCGTTGAAGCCGGGTATTTCGTTGGAGGGCTTGTCTTTTAACTCACCCAGATCGACCCAAGCCTCCAGTACCGGAAAGTTTGCCCAGATGTTTGGTCCACGAAGCGCTAATACTTTGCGGAATTCCATTGTTGTCTCTCACTAAATGACTTTTCAAGTCTCTCCGAGGCTGAGGGGATTGGTCCCTATTAACACAATCTACGTAGGAAGCGGTAAAATGGTTGGGGCTTTGCGAAGAAGAATATGGGATTTTCGGAAATTGGGTTGAGTTTATGTCTTCAGTAGTCAACTCTGATGTTTATTTGCCCCCGCGAAACACCCCGAGTGTTGCTCTAAACCTGTCGCACCAACTGCGTCACGACGGACTAAATTGCACACTTATCGGAAACCATCAGACAAAAGGATCATGTCGCCGCGCCCACGCGGTGCCGAGAGAACGATGCTTTGTCTGGCACAAATCCCCTGCCTTATCCGGTCACCGAAAATAATCCACAAAGGTGTAGACCAACAGCCCCGAAACACCGTGCCGGAAGGTGAAACGTGCGTATCGACTAAAAAATGTTCCGTAAAAGAGTAGTAGCCCCGGCGGCGATGCTCAGCCGAGGAATCCATGATATAATAATATAATCCGCGTCCTGGAATCAATGCAACAGTCTAAGTGGAAATTTGGGAAATTGGCGAGGGATCGGCTGTTCCCGGCGCCGCCCAAAGCCAATCGTGAAAAAGAGGCCGCCCCCTCGACATAGTGGAACCATGATGATTTGGTGGCCAATCCGGTCTCAAACGACCGGTTGGGGAGACAGTTCTGCTGCCGCCGGGGCCATAATCCACCGGGGTGACAGTACAACCGCCAACCCAACGAGTTCCACTCCGTTCATCCGACGATAGTGTGCTTCACTGAAAGTATAGTCTATGATGTGCTGGTTGGAGGCTGAGGGGACGCTTGGCGAAAGCGATCTCGGCAGCCTCTCATGCGGCATTTGCGAAAAGTCCGCCATTCCCCATCAGGGTGATCTCGGTCTTTGCGGGGGAGTGAATTGAACGCCATCAATGACTCTTGGGAACAACTTCCGGCCGACTTGCGCAATGCGGCCGAGGCCGAGTTGGCCGCCGGCGAGTCCCCCCTGGTTTGGCTCGAACTCGATCTAGATACCCGGTTGCATTTTTCACGGGGATTGGTCGTTTTGACCCCCCGTCGATTGCTGGCCGTCGAGTTTGAGGAATCGACCGACGTCGCCGAACCGCCCCCAAAGGACGGTCTTCGGGTCCGCTCTTGGCCGTTGGAGGAGGCCGCGGGTCTGCGAGCGAAGGACCAAGGGGGCACGGGGCGGCTGGAATTGCTAGGCCCCGACTCGCTTTTGTGCCATTGGCGATTCACCATCGGCCGCGCGCCGGCGGCGCATCGGCTCGCCGGCCGGTTCGAGAGCGTTCGGCGAGGCAAGGCGGCCTCGGCCGAGGAGACCGAGGAATCGGCGACAACCGTTTGTCCAAGCTGCGGGGTGATTCTGGCGACCGACCAAGGAACTTGCCCGGATTGCGAATCGGCCAAGAGCAAGCCCCCGACCCGTTCGCTATACCGGCTCTTCGAATTCGCCAAGCCTCGCATGGGCGTGATTCTGCTGGGGTTCGCGCTGATGGTGGCAAGCACGAGCGCCAGTTTGATACCGCCGTATCTGACCATGCCGCTGATCGACAACGTCCTGATCCCGGCCGAACGCATCGAGCACGTCAACGTCAATCTGGCGTGGTGGTATTTGTCGGGATTCGCGGCGGCCTCGATTCTTACCTGGCTGTTGACTTGGGCGCGGACCTATGTGCTGGCCCGCGTGAGCGAACGGATCGCCGTCGATTTGCGCAACCGGATTTACAGCCACATGCAGTGTCTGTCGCTGGAGTTCTTCGGCGGCAAGCGGACCGGAGACCTGATCTCGCGCGTCAGCACCGATACGGACCGCATCTGCTATTACCTCTCGGTCCATCTGCTCGACTTCGCCAATAACGTGCTTATGCTCTTGTTGATATCGGTAGTCATGGCGTCGCTCGATCCATGGCTTACCCTGGCGATACTTCTTCCGTTGCCGCTGATCGCCTATCTCGTGCATCTGGTGCGCAGCCGGCTGCGGCGCGGTTTCGCGCTGTGTATGCGGGCCTGGAGCGAGATGACCAGTGTGTTGGCGGACACGATCCCCGGCATTCGGGTCGTCAAAGCGTTCGCCCAGGAACGGCGCGAGACCGAGCGGTTTCGCACGGCGAACGACCGCGTCTTCCAAGCCAACGATCGCGTCAACACCGTGTGGACGTTCTTCGAGCCGGCCGTAAGTCTGCTGACCTCCTTCGGATTGTTGGTTGTGTGGGTGGCCGGCACTTGGCTGGTCGTGCAACACGAACTCAAGGTAGGCGCTTTGGTTCTATTCGTGCAGTACATTACCCGGTTCTACGGGCGCATGGATTCGATGAGCCGGATCGTGGCCGCTACGCAGCGCGCGGGGGCCAGCGCCCAGCGGATTTTCTCCATCCTCGACCGAGTGCCCAGCGTGGCCGAGCCGGTCCGCCCGGTGCATCCCGGCCGCTTGCAAGGCGAGGTCGAGTTCCGCGGCGTGGGCTTCCACTACGGCAGCCGGCCCGTGCTTCGGCAGATCGACCTGCACGTCAGCCCGGGCGAGATGATCGGACTGGTCGGCCCCAGCGGAGCGGGAAAAACCACGCTCGTCAATCTGGTCTGCCGCTTCTACGACGTCGCCGAGGGGGCCATACTGGTCGACGGCACTGACACCCGCTCGTTCCCCGTGGAAGAGTATCGCCGACACATCGGCATCGTGCTCCAGGAACCGTTCCTCTTCTACGGAACGATCGCCGAGAACATCGCCTACGGCCGGCCGGACGCCGGGCGCGAAGAGATCATCGCCGCCGCGAGTGCCGCCCGCGCCCACGAGTTCATCCTCCGCTTGCCCGACGCCTACGATTCGCTGGTCGGCGAGCGGGGGCAGTTCCTCTCGGGCGGCGAGCGGCAGCGGATCAGCATCGCCCGCGCGCTGTTGATCGATCCACGCATCCTGATCCTCGACGAGGCGACCTCCTCGGTGGACACGGAAACGGAGCGCGAAATTCAACTGGCGTTGGAAAACCTCGTCCGGGGGCGGACCACGATCGCCATCGCACACCGCTTGAGCACGCTTCGCCGGGCAGATAGGCTGGTGGTCGTCGAACGGGGCCGGATTACCGAGGTCGGACCGCACGATGAGCTGTTGCGGAAAGACGGCACTTACGCCCGCCTGCACCGCGCGCAGTTCGAGATGAACCGGGGCAAGGCATTGGAAGAAAACAGTTTATCCGCCGCCTACACGCAGCGATTAGACGAATTGGCCGACTGAAAATGTTGGATTTCACGCTCGAACGCGATGCTTGGCAACAACTCGTGTTGGTCTGGAAGGATGGCCGTCGCGTGCCGGGGGTCGAGCCGGTCCGGGCGTTTCCCATCTCATCGCCGGAGGGATTCCTTTCAATCTGCGACGCCGACGGGCATGTATTGATCCGCGTCGACGACTTCGGAGAATTGCCGGCGGAGGTCCGGTCGATGCTCGAAAAAGAGTTGTCCCGGCGCGAGTTTGTCCCGATCGTGTCGCGCATCGACCGAGTTTTCGCCGAAAGCGATCCATCGGAGTGGAGAGTGGCGACAGACCGCGGCCCGACGACATTCTTGATGGAAGACAGCGACAACAACGTGCGGCGGCTTGGCCCCTACCGCATCTTGCTGGTCGACACGCACGGCATCCGCTACTTGCTACCCGACGCGCGGCGGCTGGACGCCGCCAGCCGCCGGATTCTGGAGCGGTATCTGTGAACTGACGCGTTGGGTATATTATCCACCGCTTAGGATCTGAAAATGAATAACGTGTGCAATTCTGTAGAACGGATTTCCCAATCCGTCCCCGAAAACTGGACGGATTAGGAAATCCGTCCTACGTGTAAATCGCCCACTTATTCTTTTACAGGCCCTAAACAGAGATGGCCGGCGAGGTCAACTGCTCGGAGAGCGAATCGTGGAGCAGGTCGATCGCGCTGCGCTCCAGCAGACCCCACTGTCCGAAGCCATAGTCGGAGGCGTCGTCTTCGGACGCAGCGTCCCGGTCCGTTGCGAGGCGGTCGGAAAAC
The DNA here is from genome assembly GCA_018897395.1 of Planctomycetota bacterium. Classification (GTDB taxonomy): domain Bacteria; phylum Planctomycetota; class Planctomycetia; order Pirellulales; family Thermoguttaceae; genus JAHIKV01. The sequence goes on from JAHIKV010000074.1 coordinate 14,212, forward strand.
AGCCTGTTTTCGTACCGTCGGCCGGCAAGCATTTGCCCGACAAGCTCGTCCCAAGCCGCTCCTTCCATTCCGGTGGGCGAGCCTTCGGGCGGTGACAGCCGCGCAAAAACGTCGTCGTGGAGCAAGGCCGTCGAATCGCTGATCCGAGACGCAAGGAGGTTCGCGGCTTGGACAACGTCGTCTCCGCGGCCGAACCGATCGTCGGCAAAGTGCGTCAACCAGGCCGAGCGGAGATCGGGCAAGTCGCTCGGCGCGTCGCCCGCCATGCTCATCGTGCCTAGGGCAAGCGATGGAAGCTCGATTGCCAGGGCAACCGATTGCAACGACGCGGCGCCGGTCGCCGAAACCCGGAACGTTTCGCCGCTGGTGTTCACTCCGTCGCTTACGTGTACCTGGACGAAGAATTCGCCGGTGTAGCCGGAGTCGCGGCTGATCGTCAGTACGTCACCCGCCATGCTTACGCTGACCGCGCCGGATCTGAACGAAGTGAGCGTCGGCGGCGGGGCCTCGCAGAGCAGGAAGGGGTTGGCATAATAATCGACGCTGAAGGTGGCGACATAGGTGCTGGCGGCGATGCTCCCGCCCCAACGGTACAAATCGCCGTTGGGGAGGATGAAGTACGGGTTCCTGGTCCCGTTGTGGTAGCCGGCAAAGTATTTTTCGTTTTCCCCGCGTAAATTGGTCCAGAAACTCCCTTGCCACTGATACAGGCCGAACTCCTGGTCCAACTCATACGCCTGTTGGGCCAGCGGATCGATTGCAAGTGCCTGGGCGGAATAGCTCAAGCGGTCGCCGTCGGCGTCGGTTGCGTTGACCGATATTACCAGCGTGGTTTGATAATACGACATCGTCCGGTCGCCGATCGACGCCAATTCCGGGGCGAAGTTCGTCACGGAAACCGAGAAGGCCTCGCTGTCCGTGGCCACCCCGTCGCTGACGTTGACTTGAACGATGAAATCGTCGGCAAAATCCGCCGCGCGAGCGATTGTCAACTCACCCCCGGAGATGCTCAGTTGGACGTCGCCGCCGTCAATCGGGGTATACTCCGGCGGTTGTGCCTCGCAGAGCAAGAAGGGGTTGGAGTAATACTCGGCGTTCAAGGTGGCGACATACGTGCTGGCGGCGATGCTCCCGCCCCAACGGTACAAATCGCCGTCGGGAAGGATGAAGTACGGGTTCCTGGCCCCGTTGTAGTAGCCGGCGAAGTATTTTTCGTTTTCCCCGCGGAGATTGGTCCAAAAACTGCCTTCCCACTGATATAGGCCGAACTCCCGGTCCAACTCGTACGCCTGCCGGGCCAGCGGATCGACCGACAGCGCCTGTGCCGAATAACTCAACCGGTCGCCGTCGGCATCACTCGCGGAGATCGGGACGGTAAGCGTCGTCTCGTTGTGCGACATCGTCCGGTCGCCGATGGCGGCCAACACCGGCGCGGAGTTGTCGATCTGCACGTTCAGCGAATAAGTGCCGGAGTAGTAGTTCCCATATCCGGCCACGGCAAGGTAATACGTGCCGCTGGACGGAGCGGTCCACCCGATGCGGGATGAGAGGTCGCCGTAGCGCACGTCGTCGTTGTAGGCCAGTCGTCTGGCGCCGTCGCGGTCGAAGAGATACAAAACAGAGTCGCTGAGTGTATCGAGTTGCGTGGTGAAGGTGTACGTCTTGCCCGCGACTGCCTGGAACTTGAACCAATCCGCGTCTCCGGCGACTCCGAGCGCCGCGGCCGTCGAGCTGGGGACGCCTACGGCGGTCGCCGACGCGGCGCTGTCGCCGTGGTCGTCGGGCGCTATTACGGTGAAAAACGTGGTAGCCAAAGCGCTCCAGTGCGAGTTGCTGTCCAGCGCCGCGGCGAACAGTCGGTGTGTACCTTCCCCAAAGCGATTGGTATCCAGGGTGATGGTCGCCTCGTTGCCGACGATCGTCGTGGTTCCGCCGACGGTCGGATCTTCGGCATCGTATTGCCCGTTGTTGTTTACGTCCCAGGAAACGTAGACGCCGGTGATCGTTCCGGTGGCGTCGGCCAGCCCGCCGGCGACCAACGCGACGGACGCACCGAGGGTGGCCGAGTTGGGCGAGACGCTCAACGAGCCGATCACCGGCCCTTGCGGCGGTTGCGCGTCGAGCAGTTGCAAAGTGTTGTAGGCGTTGAGTGTCCCGCCGGCGGCCGTTTTTCCGCTCAATGCCGCCAAGGGTTCGGCCCCGCCGAGGATGGCGTCGCGGACTTCGGCCACGGAAGCGTCCGGGGCGAGTGCGAAGGCCAGGGCGGCGACTCCCGCCACGTGCGGCGCGGCCATGCTGGTGCCGGAATAGGAGGCATAGCGGTTGCCCGGAACGGTGCTGTAGATGGAAACGCCCGGCGCGGCGAGATCGACGGTCGTGGCGCCGTAGGAACTGAAACTCGCCAGTTGTCCGCTTGAGGCGACGGCCGCCACGGAAACCACGTTGGAGCAGGAGTAGTTGGCCGGATATTGCGGACTGACGTCGTTGTTCGAGCCGCTGTTTCCCGCGGCGGCGACGAAGAGGATGTCGGCGTTGTTGCCGGCCTCAATGGCGCTGTACAGCGCGTAGCTGTATCCGCCGCCGCCCCAACTGTTGTTCATCACGCGGACGTTCACGCCGTACTGGTTCCGCATCATGGTGGCGTAATTGATCGCGCGGACGGCATCGGAGAGGTAGCCCGAGCCGTTGCCGTCGAGGAACTTCAAGGCCATGATGGAGCTGGACCAGTTTACGCCGGCCACGCCCACTCCGTTGTTGGCCACCGCGGCGATGGTGCCGGAGACGTGCGTTCCGTGGCTGTTGTCGTCCATCGGATCGCCGTCGTTGTTGACGAAGTCGTAGCCGTAAACGTCGTCGACGAACCCGTTGCGGTCGTCGTCGATGCCGTTGCCGGCGATCTCGCCCGGGTTGGTCCAGATGTTGGCGGCCAGATCGACGTGGGTGTAATCGACTCCGGTATCGATGACGGCCACGACCACGCTCGAACTGCCGGTGGTGATGGTCCATGCATCAGGTGCGTCGATGGCGGTCATGCCCCACAGTTGATTGTAATACGGGTCGGTGGGGACCGTCACGTCGACCTGGCGGATGGCGTCTTGCTCAAAGCCGGCGACGTTCACGTTCCCGCTCAGCAAGGATTGCACCGCTTCGATCGAGGCGTCGGAGCTGCGCACCAGCACTTGGCCCACAAGCCCCAACCCGCGCAGTACCTCGAACTCGATTCCGCCGCCGACCAGCAAACTCGCCGTCTCGGCCACTGAAGCGACGCCGGCGACCGCGGCCGTGTCGAATTGGACGATCCAATCGTAGAGGTCGGATTGCCCGGCGGTGAGTGCTGCCTGACCCGATGCAACGTCGCTCTCGACGGTCCAGTCGGCCACTCCGGCGTGCGCCACGTCCGCGTGGTCCGAAACGTCCTGGAACCAGACCGCCGAGATCAGCGAGGCCGCGCCGCCGGCGTCCATCAGGTGCCGCGACTCGAGCGGCTCGATGTGCAGCGACCGACGCCGGGCACGGAGCTTGGTGTCCGCAACTGCGTCCGACATTCGGACTTCGAGATTCAACAGGCCGGCGACTTCTCGCGCCAACCTACCGCAAACGCCCAACGCCGCTGCGTTGATTCTGGGGTCGCGCATGGTGCTTATACCGTGGTGCGAATTCTACGAGCGCCCCGCCAAACGACGGCGGACAGGCTCTCTGTGACAAGACTCTAAAAGACCAGACCAATAGCAGAAAAGGTGCTTCTCTATTGGAAGTCTGTGTCAAAAGACCCCCGCAGTCAAACGGCGGAGCGGATTTCGTACACCATTGCGCTGGGACGTGGTAATTCTTAGTCAATCGTCGCCTTTTTGCAACCCTCGGCCTATTGGAAGAGGGGGGCGGCAACCTTATAACGTGTTTTGAAATGCAACATTCGTATTTAGCCCCGGGTGAATATACCTGGGGCAAGCGGATTTTTCGCGGTCAACTCGCCCCGCCGTGTATTCACGGCGGGCTAAATGAATAATTTCAAAACACGTTCTTGGACACCTCCATCTACGGCATGATCCGCATTAGGGTTCGGATGGGGATTTTTACGGTTAAGAGCCGTAAAAAAACAACTTGATCACTCTCCCAAGCCCATGGGTTGCAACCCGTGGGCTTTCGGAGGGAAAGCGGCTTCCGGTCGGTCGCCAACCCGTCGGGCGGTTACCGCGGCTTGACCGGGCGAAACGAGTCGTTGCCGTTGAAAAGTCCCACTTCGTCGCCGCCCAGCGACTTTACGCGGTACATCGCCCCATCGGCGTCGTGCAACAGGTTCTCGATCCGCCGACACTCGCCGGAGCCGATCGCAACGCCTACGCTGGCGCCGATCCGTACGGAATGATCGTCAATAGCGATCGGCCGCCGGATTTGATCGAGCATCCGTCGCGCCACCAGCTCCGCGCTGCGGCCGTCGGGAAGGTCGTCGATCAGTACGGTGAACTCATCGCCGCCGAACCGAGCCGCCATGTCGCCGGGGCGAACGCAGCCGACCAGCCGCCGGGCAATCTCGCACAACACGCGATCGCCGGCCAAGTGGCCTAAACGGTCGTTGATCGTCTTGAAGCCGTCCAGGTCGATAAAGCAAACCGCGAACAAGTAGTCGCCGCGACGACGCACGCGATCCAAGGCACGATCCAAAAGGCGTTCAAACAACCGGCGGTCGGGCAATCCGGTCAGCGGATCGTGGCCGGGCAATCCCAACCCCAACGAGTCCGCGTTGGCCCCGTACAAGCCGTCCGTGCGGTCGGCGACGGACGCCGCAACAATCCACCCTCCGCCGTAACACTCCGGGATGCGCGAAACGCGCCATTCGGCGGCGACGGTCTTTCCATTCTTCCGCCGCAGCACGGTATGGAACACCGCCGTGGCCGGCGCCTCGGTCCCAAGATCATCCAGCCGCCGGGCCAAGGCCGCAATGTCCGACCAACGGCATACCTGGCGCAAGCCCATGCCAAATAGTTCCTCGCGAGTGTAGCCGAGCCGTTCACACGCGGCCCGGTTTGCGCCGCTGAACGTCATCTCATGCCCGTCCAAGCGGAATACGGCATCGGGCAGCAGATCAAACGCGGTTTGCATCGTGCCCGGCCAGCATCCTTCGGCGGACGTCGCCGTCGCCGAACAGTCGGCGTTGAACGGGCGACCTTCCAGTTTTTCGCTCCCGGCTGAAAAGGGCATTTGTCAGTGGAACATCTAAAATAATGCTTTTGATGGAAAATAGAGCAGATTCATTATATGGGATTTGCGGTGCGTAATGAATAACCGTAGCGATTACCTCCGCATGGGGGGTCGAGTTGGCTTGCGTCATCGTCTCAGATATCTCACAATACGCAAACACTGCGAACCATTTTTCTTGTGGATATCCCTTATCCTTGCTACAATAGCCAGATGCAATCTGTTTCCTGGTTTTTCCTGGTTGTCCCAGGACAGAGGAACGCAGTCATTACCTTTCGCCCAAAACTTGACTTTACGGTTCGCTACTCAGCCTGCGGCACGTCGCCATTTTCTTTTCAGCTATTTCGCACCGAGTTTTCACGCAATCCGCTTTTGGAACGCTCCGCCGTAAGGCAGCGGAGGGGCGAAGGAGACCGCAATGGCCGATAATAGGCAATTATCGGGTCAACCAGGCGATGTGTATCGGGCCTTTTCCCGCCACAAGAAAAAGGCCGTTTTGTTCTTCTGCACCGTGTTTGCCGGTACTGTCTTATTTACGCTTCTGGTTCCACGGCAATACCAATCGGAGGGGAAGCTGTTCGTGCGGCTGGGGCGCGAGAACGCCATGCTGGACCCAACGGCCACGTTGGGCCAGAACCCGATCGTCGCGGTACCGCAATCCCGCGAGAGCGAGATCAATTCGGAGGTTGAAATTCTCCAGAGCCGGGCGCTGGTCGAGAAAGTCGTCGATGCCCTGGGACCGAAAGAGATTATCGGCCGCGGCGACCGCGAGAAGGCGGTCCGCCGAGTGACCAAGAAACTAAAAATCGAGGCGGCGAAGAAATCCAGCGTCATCAACGTGACTTTTCGGGGACCTACGCCCGAACTTTGCCGGTCGGTGGTGGCCAAGCTCATCGACACGTATCTCGACGAGCACGGCCGGTTGAACCGGACGCACGGCTCGCACGAGTTTTTCGCCGAGCAGACGCGCCGTCTCCGCGAAAAGCTCTCCCGCCACGAGGCGGAGCTCCGCGACCTGAAAAACGAGACGGGGTTGGCCTCGCCCAGCGTACAGCGGAAGCAGATCGTCACCCGGATCGGACGCCTCGAGGACGATCTGCTTAAGACCGAGGAGTCGCGGGCCGTGGAGGAGGCCAACGTCCGCCAACTGCACCGGAAGGCGGCCTCCTTGCCCGACACTCAGGTTGAAGAAACCAGCGGCTTCGGCGACGAAGGCACCAATCGCATGAGGGAACGGTTCTATGCCTTGCAGTTGCTTCAGAAGGAGGCCCAGTCCAAGTATACCGACGAGCATCCCAAGATGCGGCAGGTCCATGAACAGATTGCCGCCGCGCGCAAGATTCTCGAGCAAGAAGAGAAGACCCTTAAGCAAGTGACCCGCGAGCCGGGCCGGCTATACCAAGAGGCTGAATTGGCCCTGCTGACCGCCGAGCCTAAGCTGGCCTCGCTCGAGGCGCAGTCCGGCCAACTGGAAAGTCAACTGACGGCGGTCCGCCTCGAACTTAACAAGTTGAACGAGAATGAATTGCGCGTCGCGACGGCGCAACGGGAAGTCGACCTTTTAGAAACCGACTATCGGAAATACTCGACGAACCTCGAACAAACGCGGATCGACCAACAGTTGGAGGTCCAGCGGATGTCGAACATCAACGTGGTGCAGCCGGCCAGCTTCGAGCCGCTTCCCGTGCGTCCGAAGATATTGTTGAACCTGCTGCTGGGGCTTTGCGCCGCCGCGCTGGGCGGTCTGGCGCTGCCGCTGGCTATCGACCAGTACGAGTGCGCGATGCGGTCGCCGGAAAGCGAAGCCGAGGATGCCGGGGATGGGGATATTGATGAGGAGCATGATGTACCGATGTTGGCCGCCATTGCTCAGTTGAAACCTAGGTAACCTTTGGTCGACGGAACAAGATTGGAATAAAACGCGGGACGTCAGCGCCATGTTTCTCACAAAGGTCTTTCTCGCCGTGCGACGCCGAACCGCGCGTTCTTCGTCGCCGGCGCTCGACGGGTTGCTATCGCGCGAGCAACTCGATCGGATACTCGAACGCGAACGTGCGCGGAGCGACCGCTCGGGCGAGGTGTTTTCGTTGGCCGTTTTCACGGTCGGCAAGGCGAAGACCGATCTCGAAGTTATGGCCCATCTGGCGGGAATTCTCCGGCGGCGGCTGCGGTTGACCGACGACGCCGGCCGGTTGGACAAACGGCGGATCGGCGTCGTTTTGCCCGCCACGCCGGCCTCGGGCGCGTGGACCGTGATCGACGACGTGTGCGTGTGCGTACCCGCCGGTCTCCCGTTGCCCGATTGCGAAGTTTATTGTTATCCCTCCTACTGGCCCGGCGAACAGGACGCGGACGTTGGCAAAGAGCCGGTGGAGACCGGCGAGAAGTGGTCGGCGCGTGCGATGGAGGCGTTGTTCGTCCAGCGGTTGCCGCTTTGGAAAAGGAGCCTCGACGTACTTGGTTCGTCGCTGGGATTGCTGTTTCTGGCGCCGCTGTTCGCGGTGGTGGCCGCCGCCGTCAAGCTCACCTCTCCGGGGCCGGTTTTCTTCCGCCAGAAGCGGAGCGGCCTGGGAGGAAAAGAGTTCGTGATGTGGAAGTTCCGCGCGATGTCGGCCGACGCCGAGGCACGGAAGATGGAATTATTGCCGCTTAACGAGCAGGACGGACCGGCGTTCAAGATCAGGAACGACCCGCGCGTTACCCGCTTGGGGAGGATATTGAGGGCGACGAGCATCGACGAATTGCCGCAACTGTGGAATGTACTACGCGGCGAGATGTCGCTGGTCGGGCCGCGCCCGTTGCCTTGCGCCGAGACGGTGGCCTGCCGCGGCTGGCTCCGCCGGCGGTTGGACGTGACCCCCGGGCTGACCTGCTTCTGGCAGGTCCAGGGGCGGTCGAAGGTCTCATTCGCCGAATGGGTCCGCATGGACGTGAAATACATCCGGTCCCGCTCGTTGGCGACCGACGCAAAACTCCTCTTGATAACCGTGCCGGCCGTCTTCTCGCGTAAAGGGGCCTCGTGAATATAACTCGTTTTCAGCAGCCGGTGCGGCGGCTTGAGGCGTAACACGGGCCGCCGTGCCGGCGGCCGCTAAACGGATACGACATCGGTTTTCAAGGGGGCAATATAAACTGTATTGACACCACGCTGGCAAAATCCAATCAAATCCTCCGTCGGGCAACTATCATGCACACGAGCAAAGACAATCCGTTCGGTATCTTGATTTATCACCGCGTCGCGCCGCACGTAGAAGGCGTCGCGGCACCGACGTGGAACGTGACTCCCGAGCGTCTCGGCCGTCAACTCTCCGGGCTGATGTCGCGCGGTTATCGCCCTTGGCCGCTGCGTCGGGCGATTGAATGTCGCCAGTCGGGCGAGGCAGTCCCCGCCCGCACGTTCGTCGTCACCTTCGACGACGGCTACGACAACGTTTACCACAACGCCTGGCCGGTGTTGAAGGAGTTGTCGATTCCCGCGACGGTGTTCGTGGCGACGGCTTATTTGGACGGCCGCCTGCCTTTCGCCTTCGACGACTGGCCGGCCGCCGGCTCGGATGAGGTTCCGGACGTTGCGTGGAAACCCCTTTCCACCGCCCATTGCTCCGAGATGATCGAAAACGGCCTGATCGAAGTCGGCTCGCACACGCACACGCACGCCGATCTTCGCGGCCGGCCGGGCATGTTCCGCCGCGACCTGGTCCGTTCGATGGAGGTGCTCCACGACCGGCTCGGCCTGTCGGACGTGTCCTTCGCCTTTCCTTTTGGATACTTCGGTTCCGAAATGGTCGCGGCGACGCGCGAGGTCGGCGCTAAATGCGCGCTGACCGCCGAGCCGAAAGTCGTCGCGCCGCAGGACGATCCATTCCCTTGGGGGCGGTTCAACGTCGGCCGGCTCGACACCGCCGCAACCCTGGCGTTGAAACTAAACGGTTGGTATTCGATGCTGCGGGGCGTCTGGCGACGGATGCGTCCGTCGTCGGAGCGCCGCAAGGCAGCCGCTTTTCGGCAGATTGACAAGCTATCCCACACATCGTAGAACAAATCACTCTCGTTCCCACGCGGAGCGTGGGAACGAGATAACAGATTACCCTGGTTCCCACGCTCTGCGTGGGAACCCACATTTTCCGACGCTCTGCGTCGGTGGGGAAGACGATCACCGACGCGGAGCGTCGCCAGTTGTCCGTTCCCACGCAGAGCGTGGGAACGAGATAACAAATTGCGGAGCGTGGGAACGAGATGTAAATATCCATGCGAGGCAGCGCGATTTCACCATGACACCGATCCGCGACGACGATCCAATCCGATCCGATCCCCGCGAAGGGTCGTCGCCGTTGGCGGCGGGAGTGACCGCGTCGGTATTTGCCGAGTCGTCGGAACCGGCCGTGCGAAAGGGCATGTTCTCGATTTTCGACCAGGCGGTCGTAAGCGGCGCCAATTTCCTGACCTTGGTGATTATTGCCCGCGCCTGCTCCCCGGCGGAAGTCGGCGTTTACGCGCTTGCGTGGACGGTCGTTATGTTTCTGGCCGCCGCGCAGGCGAATCTGATTTCGGTTCCCTACACGATGTACTGCCACCAGCGCGAGGGCGGCTCGCTGGCCGAATACGGCGGCAGCGCGATTGTTCATCAGTTGGTCTTCTTGGCGGCCGCGGCGGCGTGCTTCATCGGTCTGGCGGCGTTGCTTTCGCTTGGAGTGGGGCCAAGCGGATTGCGGCCGGCGGCGTGGGTCCTCTCGGGCGTCATTCCTTTTATCCTCTTGCGCGACTTTGCCCGCCGCTTCTCGTTCGCTCATCTCGCCTTGGAGACGGCCATCGTCATGGACGTCGCCGTCACCACGCTCCAAGTGGCGGGCTTGCTGGTGTTGTGGCGGCTGGGGTTGCTTTCGCCCGCCGCGGTCTACGGCGTGATGGGCGCGGCGTGCGCGGTCGCCGCCGCCGGTTGGTGGCTCTTGCGGAAGCAACCGATCAGCTTCTCGCGCGAGGGAATCGTCCGCGATTGGCGTCGGAACTGGTCGTTCGGCCGTTGGGCACTGACCGGACAAATGACCGGGTTGGCGTTCTACGCGCTGCCGTGGCTGCTGGCGATCGTCCGCGGCGAGGCGGAGACGGGCAAATTGGCCGCCTGCACCACGCTGGTCGGACTCTCGAACCTGTTCGTGATGGGGTTGAACAATTTCCTGATGCCCAAGGCGGCCCGGGCGTTCGCCCGAGACGGCGCCCGCGCGCTCGGCGGCGTACTGCGGAAAGCATCGTTCGCCTCGGCCGGCGTGCTGGGGAGCCTGTGCGTGGGCGTTTTTCTCGTCGGCGATCTGGTGGCAAGAATCGTCTTCGGCCCGATGTATGCCGACACGGGAACGTTGTTGACCGTGTTGGCGCTGGCCGCCCTGACCGATTCCTTGGGCCAAACGGCCGGCGCCGGCCTTTGGGCCTTGGACCGCCCGGCCGCCAACTTCGCCGCCGACCTGGTGCAAGTCTCCGTCACGCTCGGCGCGGCGATCTGGCTCGTTTTTTCGCTCGGCGCGTTGGGTGTAGCCATTGCCATCGTGGCGGGGCGCGTCGTCGGAGCAACCGTGCGGTGGATCATCCTTTGGGGACTAATGGAGCATGGCCGCCGGCGATCGGCAGCGAACTCTTACCAAGCGATTCGGCAATGAACCGTGACCCGCGAAACCCATCCGACGCGACTGCCGCCGACCTCCGGTTGTTGTGGTTGGCGATCGTTCTGCTTGGGGCCGTGTTCTTCTTTGTCGGCCACGACGTTCAGGTGTCCCGCTTCGAGGGTTTCGCTCCGTGGTCCGATTCCGACGGCTCGATGCAATCGGGCGGAAACGCGGCCAAGGGCTTGACGCTCTCGCTGATCGGCATATTCGGTTTGTACCTCATTCTCCGCCGCGACGGGCGGCCGCTCCGCTGGACCGGCTGGTTGCCCGCCGCGATTGTCTTCTACGTGGCGTGGTCGGCGGCGAGCATTCTCTGGTCGAGCGATCCGGGCTTGAGCTGCCGGAAACTGGCCGTGTTGATGTTTTGCGTTTTCGGGGCGCTGGGGTTCGCCCGGCAATTCCGCCCGCGCGACATCGTGCTGATTGCCGTGGTGGTTCCGGCGGCGTTTCTGGCCGTGGGCATTGCCGCGGAATTGGCTTTGGGTACGTTCCGGCCCTGGTCGGAAGGCTATCGGTTCTCGGGCACGGTCCACCCGAACACGCAAGGGGCGCACTTGACGGTCCTCTGCCTGGCGTCGTTTTGCCTGGCCCGTTTTTCGTGCCGCGGCGAGACTCGTTTGCAACCGTTGTTCTGGACGTTGTTCGCGATTGGTTTGGTATTCCTGCTTCTGACGAAATCCCGCACTTCCTGTGCGGCGCTGACCGTCTCGCTGGCGGCTTTGTGGCTGATTGGCGTTTCCGGCCGGACGCGCTTGCTGGCGATTTCCGCCGCGGGGTTCTTGGTCTGCTCGGCGGCCCTGTTCGTTTCTTTGTTCGGCCTGGATATTGACGAGACAGTCTCGCAAGTCGTGATGCTCGGCCGGCAGGAAGAATCGGCGAAACTGACCGGCAGAATCCCCGTCTGGAAGGAATTGCTCGGTTACGTCGGCGCCAGGCCGCTGCAAGGATACGGATACGAGTCGTTTTGGACGGAGAAGCACATCGAGGAGGTGTCCGACGAGACGCAGTGGCCGCTGCGCGAGGCACACAACGCCTACCTGGACTCCGCATTGAGCGTTGGGGTGATTGGAACGGCGGCGCTTATGCTGATCGTGTCGCTCGGAATATATCTTGCGGCAAGCACGTTCCGCGCGACCGCCGCCGCGGGGGCCGCGCTGACCTTTTGCCTGCTTATTTTCGCCGTTTTCAACGCCTTTCTGGAGACGGGGCTGGTCTCGCCCAACTTCGTCACGCTCATCGCCGGCAGCGGCATCGCGCAACTGTTGGTCGGCGAGTCGGCAATAACCTCTCGTTCCCACGCTCCGCGTGGGAACGGACGACTGGCAACGCTTTGCGTTGGCGTTCGCCATGCGCATCGACGGAAAGCGACCAACGATCGCGGTTTTATGAAAAGATGAACATCCAACTCCTACCCGCCGACAAGCTGACCGCCGATCAGATCGCGGCGTGGGTGGAGATTCAGCGGTCCGAACCCGCGTTGGACAGCCCGTATTTCCGCCCCGAGTTTACCCGGGCCGTGGCCGCCGTTCGCGGCGACGTGGAAGTCGGCGTGCTCGAAGAGCACGGCGAGCCGGTCGGATTCTTTCCCTTTCAACGTAGCCCGGGCAACGTGGCCCTGCCGGTCGGAGGCAAGATGTCCGACTTCCACGGCCTGGTCGCGCGGAAGGATTTGCGGTGGGAGCCGCGCGAGCTGCTTCGCGGTTGCCGGTTGGCGGCGTGGCGGTTCGACCATCTGATCGCGTCGCAATCGCCCCCGCAGCCCTATCACTGGCACGTCGCTCCCTCGCCGTACGTCGATCTTTCGCGCGGCTGGGAAGGATACCGGGCAGAACAACTCGCCGTCCGCCCCGAATGGTTCAAACGCGCGGAGCGCAAACTGCGTCAGGCCGATCGGGAGGCCGGACCGTTGCGGGTCGAACTCGAATCCGACAACCCCGCCGTATTTCAATACATGCTCAAGTGGAAAAGGCGGCAGTATCAAAGAACCGGCGCGACCGACGTGCTGGCCTTCGATTGGACTGTCGCGCTGTTGGAGCGGGTGCGTGTTGCGAAGAGCGAAGGGTTTTCCGGCGTGACTTCGGCCCTTTACATGGGCGGCGTTTTGACGGCGGTGATGCTCTCGATCCGCTCGCACGGCGTCCTGCACGCCTGGTTCTCCGCGTACCATCCCGACTTCGCCCAGCTTTCGCCGGGCATCGTCTTCTGGATGAAATTGCTCCAGGCATATCCGCAAATCGGCGTCCGGCGGATCGACCTTGGCAAGGGGCCGGAGAAATACAAGACCAGATTGATGTCCGCGGCCATAGACGTGGCCGAGGGGGCGGTCGATCTCCGGCCGATGGCCGGCTTCCTGCGGCGCAATTGCCGCCACGCTTACGACTGGACGCGGCAATCCCCCTTGCGCCGACCGTTGCTGAAACCCGGCCGAATCATCCGCCGTCTAATCGAATCGAGGAGCTTTAGACAGTGACGATGACGATCCCTCAGGCGATCAACACGATACTGCTACTGGCCGCCGCCGCGGCGCTGCTGCCGATCGGGGCGTTGTGCCTCGAGTGTTTGGCTGCGCTGTGGCCGGGTCGTAGGAGGCGAGTAGGGTGGGTCAAGCGAAGCGTAGCCCCACCAATAACGGAAAATTCGAGGTGGGGCTGCGCTTCGCTTGACCCACCCTACGCTAATGCAACGTCCGAAGACGCTCCTTCCAGACCTCGTGCGGCCGTGCTGATCCCGGCTCACGACGAACAACTCGTCATCGAGCATACTTTGCAGGCAATCATTCCCACGCTCTCCGCCGCCGATCGCGTCCTGGTGGTGGCCGACAACTGCACCGATCGGACGGCCGAACTGGCCCGCCGGGCGGGCGCCGAGGTGGTCGAACGAAACGATCCTCCCCGGCGCGGCAAAGGGTACGCACTGCAACGAGGTTTCCGCCATCTGGCGGACGATCCGCCGGACGTGGTGGTGGCGATCGACGCCGACTGCCTGCCGGAGCCTGGGGCGATAGACCTCCTTGCCCATTGCGCTTGGCGAGAGCATCGCCCCGTGCAGGCCCGAAACCTTACCGACCGCCGTTTGGCCAACGGCCCGATCGAAGCCGTGTCGATCCTTGCGAACCGCGTGACCAATCTGGTCCGGCCCTTGGGGCTGATGCGATTGGGCGCGCCATGCCGGATGACCGGCACCGGCATGGCAATTCCTTGGCCGTTGGTGAAGGAGGCGGACCCGGCCGGCGGCAATCTGGTGGAAGACATGCAGTTGGGAATCGACCTGGCGCTGCGGGGCCATCTGCCGCTGTTTTGCCCCGAGGCGGGTGTGAGCAGCGCGATGCCTGAGTCGTATCGCGCCTTCGCCTCGCAACGCACGCGCTGGGAGCACGGCCACCTCCGCGCGGCGCTCAGGCAAGTTCCACGGCTGCTTTGGGCCGCGTTGCGGCGGCGATCATGGCCGTTGATGGCGATGGCCGTCGATCTGAGCATCCCGCCGCTGACGTTGCTGGTCGCTATCTGGTCGGCTCTTGCCGTATTGAGTTGTCTGGCATGGCGGCTCGGCGCGTCGGGGCTGCCGGCCGTCTTGCTGGCCGGCGGAGGCGTGGCGTTGGCCGTTTCGCTCGGGGCGGCTTGGACGGTATTTTGCCGGCGGCAGGTTCCGCCGCGGGCGTTGGCGGCCGTACCGCTCTACATGCTCTGCAAGCTGCCGATCTACGCCCGGTTCCTCTTCCACCGCCAAAACTCATGGGTCCGCACCGAACGAGACTCGCCGGATCCGATCTCCCACGCGCCCCATAACTTGGGCTATACTTTGGGTGATGAAATCAGAAGCCACAATCACGGAGAGGAAAGGGACCGAACCGGCCGCAAAGCCGGAACTGCCCCGATTATCCGTTCTGGGCGTACGCATTGACAACCTCTCGCGGCGGCGGGCCATCGACCTGTTGGAAGACGCCGTCCGACGCCGCGGCGAGCGAACGATCAGCGCCTATTTTGTCAATGCCCACACGCTGAATCTTGCCGCCGCCGATCCGGCTTTTCGGGACACGCTCAACTCGGGCGATTTCGTCCTTGCCGACGGCGCCGGCGTCCGCTGGGCCGCAAGGCTGCAGGGCGTCCGGGTGGCGGAGAACATGGTGGGAACAGACTTCGTCCCGGAGATGTTCCAAGTCACCGCCGACCGCGGCTACTCTTACTTCATGCTGGGCGCCGACGAGGCGACGATCCCGGTGGCCGCCGACTACGCACGCCGCTCGTTCCCCGGCTGGGAACTCTCGGGCTACCACCACGGCTACCTGACCGACGACCGGATCACGTCGGCGACGATAGAACAAATCAACGCGACCCGCCCCGACGTGCTTATGGTCGGCATGGGCAACCCGATCCAAGAGGAGTGGATACGCCGCAACTTGCCCCGGCTCGACGTGCCGGTTTGCATGGGCATCGGCGGCCTGTTCGACTATTGGGCGGGCAACGTCAGCCGAGCGCCGCGATGGCTGCGGCGGCTGGGCCACGAATGGGTCTGGCGGCTCTTTCAGCAACCCCGCCTGAAGGCCCGACGATACCTGATCGGCAACCCCCTGTTCCTCGCCCGCGTGCTCCGCGAAAAGGCAACGAACCGCAGTCGAATACGCTGATTCAATCACGTAGGACGGATTGCAGAATCCGTTGGTCAGCGAGATCGGACGGGAACGGAAAAGGGGACGCAGCGAAAGCGCCGGTTAAAGCCGGCATGGAGTAGCGGATGAAAGAGCCGCACGGGAAAGGAGTAGCGAACCATCCTGACCCTGAGTCATGCGCCGGTCATGGTAACATGGCGGGTGAAGCGTTGACAAGGGCACACGCAGGCCAGCCATCGAGCTCCGAAATCACCTCGATCGGCGCGCCGACCCTGTGTTGTGAAGGGGAAGGCCACACGACGGATACCGTTTATCGCAAGGTGTCCGCCGACGCCGCGGAGTCAGAGACCCTGAGCATGCGTGGAAACTCCATGCGCGGAAACCGGGAGACCTCGGAGACATCCTCGTCGAACGGCGCCCAACGGGCAAAGCGCGGCGGGGATCGGTCCGAAAAGGCCGTTTGGCCGCACGTCGGACATGCACGTCTCCGGGGAGTCGGACAGGCCCATAGTACCGAAGAAGCGGACGAACAAAGCCGGCCCGAAGGCGGCGGCGGAGTCCGTGGAGGAAAGGGGCCTGACCAAGGGAAACGCCACGCGAA
>JAHIKV010000011.1 GCA_018897395.1 Planctomycetota bacterium
CTGCTCTGCTACGCATGGAGGAAGCGGAGATAAATCGTTGGGGTGGCAGTTGAACTGCCACCCCGACATGTTGGATGGCGGATGGTGGATGTGCCGGAGTAGGCGCATCCACCATCCAATATCCGCCGTCCGGAGTTTTCCAACTCGTGTAGGTTATGCTTCAGCATAACGCCAGCGGGGCGCGCGCCCGTGGGCATGGTCGTTATGCTGAAGCATAACCTACGCGGCTTACGACATCGGAGGTGAAATATCATGATCTCAAATCCACCATTTCGACGGGCGTTTACGCCGGCGGGGCTCTTGGCGGCGATTACGATCATCGGCGCCACGATCGCGCCGGCGGCACAGGCGGCCGTGTCGGTCAGCGTAGGCTCGACCCGCTACAATATGATGACCAATGGCGGGTACGGCGGCTGGGAGTTCTTCCCCCGCCTGATTCAGCTTCAAGACGGCCGGCTGATGGGCGGCTTCTACGAAGGCTACTCAGAAGGCTCGCCGCCGAAGCCCAGCTACCCTAGGGGTGGGCAACTTATGTACACCATCGCCACCAACAGCGAAGGAACCAGTTGGGGCGCGCCCCAACTACTTTACGACGGCCCTCACGACGAGGTCGGTCCCGAGTTGACCCAATTGTCCAACGGCACTCTGCTTTGCACCTATTGGAACCGCCCCTACTCGGGCATGGACCCCGACCAACGGGGCACGTATCTTATAAAATTGCCTCCTGGCGAGGGCGCTACGTGGTCCGCGCCCCAGCTTGTGGCGCCCTATCCGTACTACGACAACACGCCGATCCGCGTCCTTTCCAACGGCCGGCTGGTGAAAAGCCTGTATTACCAAGACGCCCCCGACCCCGGCGCCACCGTGTTGTATGATGCGGTGAGCGTCAGCGACAACGGCGGCGACACGTGGAGCGCGCCGGTCGCCATTCCCCTGCCGTCGGGCACTTTGGCGGGCGAGGCCGACGTGATCCAATTGACCAACGGCACGGGCAAGCTCTTGGCGGTCGAAAGAGGCTGCGACGCCATCCCCGTCGGGAGGTACTCGATCTCGAACGATTACGGCGACACGTGGAGCAACTCGCAGCCGTTCAACTTTGCCGACGGACGACAAAGAGTCGACGCCCCTTATCTGCTGCGGCACGGCAGCATGATTCTGATGGGGTATCGCGGCCTCAACGCGTCCGGGACCCTGGTTGCGGCCCTGCGCTATAGTCTCGACGAGGCCGCCACCTGGAGCGACCAGATCGTGGTCGATTCGTTCTCCGACTATGCCTACCCGTCGATGGTCAACCTGAGCGACACGTCGGTGTTGTATGCATACTCGACCGGCGGCAATAATTACGTGCGTCAGATCACGATTACGGGTATGCCGATACCGGAGCCGGGCAGCCTGGCGCTGCTGCTGGCGGCGGGCTTGGCCTGCCTACTGGCCTACGCATGGAGGAAGCGGCGGTAGATTTATGATTTAGGATGTATGATTTCTGATTTGACTGGCGAGATCCGGCGTCGTCACGAACGGCTTTCGTGACGACGCTCGGAGCGCCGGCCATTCTCGGAAGCACAAAAACTCACGCAAAGGCGCTGAGGCGTAAAGAGAACGGACTTTTTGTTGTCCTTGCGCTTTTGCGCGAGATTTTTGAAATCGTGTAGTGCATGTGTTATGCTGAAGCATAACCTACGACTCGGGGTTCGTTTGAGCGACTTTTCCACTGAACCATGAGGCGAATGATGGACCGAAGCAATCATAAATCAGAAATCAGAAATCAGAAATCCGCCTTTACGCTTGTGGAACTTTTGGTCGTCATCACGATCATCGGGATTCTGATCGCGTTGTTGTTGCCGGCGGTGCAGGCGGCGCGCGAGGCGGCGCGGCGATTGCAGTGCCAGAACAACCTCAAGCAGATCGGGCTGGCGACGCTCAACTTTGAACAGCAGAACCAAGCCCTGCCCGCGGGAGTGATGCATGCGGAAGCGCCCGCGGGGACGACCTTCATAAGCGATGACCACAAGCTTCGAGAATTCTCGATGTTCTTGCTCATCCAGCCGTTTATCGAGGCGGGCAACATTATGGAGAGATACGACTTCGACAAGCGTATGTATTATGAGCCCACCAACTTGTTGGTGAGCCAGGCGCAAATTCCCGGCTACGTCTGTCCCAGCGACGATTCGGCCGGCCGAAGGTGTTACAATCCGGGCAATGTCTATGGTCCCACTTACTGGGGCCGGTCGAATTACGGGGCCTGCTTCGGCAGCGCGAATTTTTATGGCCCGAACGGCCCCTCGAACTTGTCTCTCTATTCAAATGGCACGAACTACGCAAAATGCTGGACGGGCCTGGTGGAAACGGACGGCCCCTTTCGCAACCAAGGGAAAATGACCGGGCGCGAGCTGAACGAGATCAAGGACGGGACTTCACACACGGTCATGGCGAGCGAACTGATCGCCGGAATAACCGACATCTACACCGGCCCTCCCAATCAAGGCGACCTTCGCGGCTTGTGGATCGTGAACTGGATGGGCGGGGCCATATATACCCACTGGCTCACGCCCAACAGCAGCGCCCCCGACGGCATCGAGTCAGGTTACGGCGTGAATAGGCCCGACGTGGGCCTGCCCTGCTACACCGAGAGCGAACGCAATAGCCACGCCGCGGCGCGAAGCCGACACCCGCGCGGGGTGAACGTCGTCTTCGTCGATGGGCACGTCGACTTCTACGGCGACGACATCGATTCATTCGTATGGCGGGCGCTCAGCACGATCCGGACGCAACCCTGGGAGACGCTGGGGATGCAACAGTGAGTTGCAACCGTTCACAGGGGACTGTCCCAATTTTCGCGGCGCGAGAGGTTGAATGTTGGAAAATTGCTTTACCGCCGCGAAAATGGGACTGTCCCCCTTGCGTCGCGGGAAGGGGACAGGTCCATGTTTTCGGCCAACCGTTTGCCCGCAAAATGCGTTTTTTCGCCGAAAAATGGACCAGTCCCCAGCCAACCCGTGAACGGTTACCAGTGAGTTGCACCGTGATGAAAGGACTTGCGAAGATGACGCATCAACGTAGTCGCCGGATCGGCAACCGACGAGCGTGGCCGGCCGTGCCGGGATTCTGCCTGCTGATCTTGCTCGGATGCACTCCGGCGACCGAGCGGCAAGCGCTCGAAGGCACGGTCGCGCTGGACGGGGCACCGCTGGCCGAAGGCTCGATCCTGTTCTTGCCCCAACCCGGCACCAAAGGCCCAACGTCGGGCGGCAAGATCGCCCAGGGGCGTTTCTCCATCTCGCCCGCCGGGGGCGCGTTTTCCGGGGTGTTCCGCGTCGAGATCACCGCGGTGCGCAACACCGGCAGGAAAGTAATGGATCCTCGGATGGGCAATTTGATCGACGAGACCGAGCAGTTTATTCCCGTGCGCTACAACCGCGAAAGCGAACTGACCGCCCAAGTCAGCGAACAAGGGCCGAACCAATTCGAGTTCGCGCTCGAGTCTAAGTAGCGATTTAACCGTGTGTTCCATTTTGGAGGACTACCTATGAGAGGACTACCTATGAGTTGTGGAATTGCCCGTCGTTGGTCGAGAAAGCCGATGCGAAATGCCGGATTGATGTCCTTGGCCGCGATGATCCTGACGTGGACGCAGGCCGCCGTCGCGGTGGAGGTGAAAGTGGTCCCCGACGGCGAGTCGGCCGCCAAGGCCGCGGATTGCCGGCGCATGATCGTCGGACCGGGCGTGAATCAGCCCGATCCCCATCCCGGATACACCGGGTTCGTGGCCTGGAATACCGTCGCAAGGCTTCGCGACGGCACGCTGTTGGTGGGTTTCTCGACCGGCTATTGGCATGCTTCGCCGCCCACGCCGCTTCGCATGTCTCCCGACATCTTGGCCGAGTGGCGGAAAATCGGTATGCCGACCGACGTCGACGCTCCGCGCGGCGGACGAATCATGCTCATCCGCTCCATCGACGACGGGCGCACCTGGTCCAAGCCGCAAACCGTCATCGACACTCCCATGGACGACCGCAGTCCGGCGATGGTCGAATTGCCCGACGGCGTTATTCTCTGCTCCTTCTTCACCTCTCCCGGATGGGGTGATCCGAGCAAGCAGCCCGAGTTGGCATACCGGACGGCGATCATCCGCTCGCTGGACGGCGGCAAGACTTGGGAGCAGACCGTTCGACGTTTGCCGTCGCCTTTCATTTGCGACGCGACGGACGGTCCGCCCGTGGTTCTCAAGGACGGCTCCGTCCTGTTGGCCGTCTACGGCCCGCCTGCTCCGCCTGCCCAGGAAAAGCCCGAAAAGCAAGCCGTGTTCCGCTCCACCGACCGCGGCGAGACTTGGAAGCTGCTGTCCGAAATTAAGACGGATCACGAGATGAGCGAAACTGGGCTGACCCAGTTGCCGGACGGACGCTTGGTGATGATCGGCAGGCCCGAGGGAGACATCGTTTGGTCGAGCGACGGCGGACGGACGTGGACGAAGCCGGCGACGTTCGGGATGCGGATGTTTGAGCCGGGGTTGATCGTGCTGCGGGACGGCACGCTGTTGTGTCTGCACGGATCGTACGGGGCGGGCGGTTTCCGCGCGATCTTCAGCGCCGACGGCGGCCGGACGTGGATCGCGCCGGCCCGCGACCATGGTTTCGCCGTCGATGCCCGCGTCTATGGATACGGCCGGGGCGTGGAACTGCCGGACGGGTCGGTGTTGGCCGTCTACATCCACACCGGCGGCCACAAGCCCGAGGATGCTCGCACGGGGGCCCTTTGGGCGATCCGGCTTCGCGTCCGCCCGGACCACACGGGCATTGACCTGCTTCCCGTGACGGGTCGTTGAGAAAAGAAAGAAAAGGGGATAAGTCCAATTATGTGGAAATAGGACTTGTTCCCTGTTTCCCGATGTCTGTTGTTTTCCATTCCTAAACATCCTTCAAGTAATTGGGAGGTTCGCATGAGTTTGAATCCGTCATCCTTTGGGAGAATCGCCGCCTTGCCGGCGGCTTTCCTCGCGGTGTTCCAGGTGCCGGCGGCTGGAAGTTACGCGCACGCGGGACAGGAACATCCAGCGGGCGCTGAAGTGCAAGCCGTGGATTTCAAGCAGAAGACGATCTACCATTCGCCGGAGACCCCCGGGTATACGTCGTGGGTCGGGCTGTGGCAGTTGCCCGACGGCCGGCTCCGCTGCGATTTCCGCCAGCTTACGGGCCCCAAGGAGAAGCCCGTTTCGACCGTGCCCATGCTCGAATCGCGCGACGGAGGAGAGACGTGGACCCATCTGAATCCCGACGCCCCCGCGGAGGCTGTCAAACCGCGGGCCGCGCATCAGACCACCAATGCCAATTGCCGCGGCATGGCGGTATTGCCGAATGGGACCTTGGTCCGGCCGGTTTGGTCGGCGCTGTCGGACGAGAAAGGCGCCGCATATATCGACCGGTCCACGGACGGCGGAAAGACCTGGGGCGAGAAGATTTACTTCCTGCCGCACGAGAAGTATCGGACATTTCCTACGCTCATCCAGCCCCTCCGCGACGGCAGGCTGGTCCTGATGGCCGGCTGTTGGAAACGGGGCGATTACCAAAACGACCCTAAAACCACGGGCGACCCGGATGACAAGCTGATCAGGATCTTGGCCAACATGACCAAGATGATGTTCCTTTCATCGGACAACGGCAAGACCTGGAGCAAGCCGATCGTGCTCATGCCTACCGACGTAGGCGTGTGCGAAGAGAGCGATTTCTGCGAGTTGCCGGGTGGCGATCTGTTCTGGGTCCACCGCGTGGAGCATTTTCTAGATCATGCGACCGACCGCTCCAAATCTCCGCTAGCCCCAAGGATGGGAGGTCCTTCGCAGCGAAAGTCTCACCCCTACTGGTACAACGACCGTATGCAGAGCATCGCCTACAAGAAAGGCGAGACCTTCGTGCCCGGGAAATGCGAGCCTGCCGCGTTGCCGCATAGCGGCTCCCCCGAGATCCTGTACACCCAAGAGGGGATCATCTTGCACCTTGCCACGGACGGGGTGTGCTGGACGGCGGACCTGGGAAAGACCTGGACGCGGCTGGATATCCCCGGTACGCCTTACTATCCGAGGGCCTTGCAATTGAAGGACGGCACGATCCTCTGCGTCGGGCACGTCGGCGGCGACGACGCATACGGCACGGTGGATCAGAGCATCCGGCAGCAGACTTTCCGATTGCAGGTTCGGCGCGCAAAAGCAAAACGAGTGGAAGCGCAGGCTCCCGGTTTGGGGCCGCGGATCGTGACCATCGAGGGCCGGTTCGGTAAGGCCGAGGTGGACGTGAGCGCCCCATCCTTGACGGCGCTCTACCTCCGCGGGCCTGACGGATTGAATCAACAATCCGTCCTTGCTCCAAGCGGGATGAAACCCTGGGCAACCGGCGGCTACACCTATGTGGTCGGGCAAGACGGGCGCCGCTACGAAAGCCGGCTGGCCAGGCCGGAGAAGGTGGAGGTGGGTGGCACTGCTGGCTTGTCCAGCAGTGGCACACAACAAGCCGTGTTGCGGCTGACGGGTGTGAAGCTGGCGACCGGCGCCGACGAAGAGCCGGTGGCGACCGAGGACTGGACGCTCTCGGCCCCCGGCGACGGCGCGCAATTGGTCTGGAAGATCACCCGCCGATGGCGGAAAGACTTTACCTCGATCATGTCGGGCAGTCCGGGGCTGTTCTTCAGTTTCAACGCCCATGTCCAGAAGAACCCGGTCACCAGCACGATCTGGTACGATCCCCTGCGGCTGGAATCGTCGCCGAGCGCCCTGTACGCCTCTTCCAAGCCGGGCATAACTTGTCCTCTTCCGGGGCAGGTCTCGGAGGACCGCCTCGTGACGGTCAGAGACCGGGATGCTTGGGCGATCTACAAGTTGTGGACCGGCTGGCACGCCACCGCGGACCTGCGTCTGGAGGTCCAGGGCGGGCACCTCTATCGGCGCGGCGCTTTCGAGTGGTTCGAGTTCCAGGCGGCCCGGTCCGGGTTGCTGAGCGAAGGAGGTTGCGTGACGTGCCTGGAGGCGGGCAATGGCGACGCCCACGCCTATGCCAAGAGACAGACCGAGGAGATCGTGCTGAAGATCTCCGCCGTAGACAAACAGGCCACCGGCTACCAATTGGCCGTCACGCTGCCGGACAAGGCCACGGAAGCCTCGCTCAAGGACTTCTACGGCTCATTGTTCAACGGCGGGGCTGTCGCCGACCAGAAAGGATTCGATTTCGGCAACGAGACCGACGGTTTCTACTATGCCGGCTCGAACTGGATATACGGCATGACGCTGGCCGCGGGCGTTCCGGCAGCCGGACAGTTGTCTTCGCGTCCCTATGACGCGGCACGGGCTTTCCGGGAACACCTCGCCCACGTCCTGAGCACGATGGACGAAAAAGGCCGGGCGCATTTCGGCTTCACCAAGAGCGGCGAGTTTGTGGACGACAACCTTCACACGATCATCGGCATGCGCATGTACCTGCTGCACAGCGGCGACCTGGCCTTCGTGCGTCAGAACCTGCCCGCGCTGGAACGGATGCTCGGTTATTTCATCCAGCGTCGCAATGACCGCGGTCTGTTCAAGCTGGAGACCGTCGGCGCTCATTGGTATTACGACGGCATCATTACCAGCGGAGTAAACGGCTACTACAACGCGTTCTTCTACAAGGCGGCCGGCGATCTGGCGGAAATGGAGGCGGCGGCGGGCCGGCAGGAGAAGGCGGAGGAGTATCTTGCCGTAGCGCGACAGATCAAGAGGTCGTTCAACGAAGTGCTATGGAAAGAGGACGCCCCCGGCGGGCCGCGCTACCTGGACTGGATCGACGCCCAAGGGAAGGAGGTTGCTTACTTCTGCAATTTGTGCCAGTGGTCGCCGGTGGCCGTGGGCATCGCCTCGCCGGGACAGGCGCGCAAGATCGTAGCGACCGCCGACGCGCGGATTGCCCAACTTGAAAAGGAATACGGCTACCAGGGCTTCGCCGGACTGACCGCCCTCTGGCCGGTGCCTCGTCCCTACAATCCTCCCCATGTCGCTTACCAGCAGGCCTTCGGGCGGGGGGTGAACGGGGGCATCGCGCTCGCCCAGGCGTACTGGGAGATCGTGGCCCGGGCCCGGGCCGGCGACAACGAGGGAGCGGTCCGACGGCTGAAGCTTTTTGCCCGCCGCGCTGCCGAAACCAGTTGGGCCGGCGACAACGTGGCCAACATCAAAGGCGAAATGGACGGCGACGGCGAGCCGTACCTGGCCGACAACGTCGTCGCCACCGCAGCCGTTATCCACGGCGTACTGGGCATCACACCCACCTGGGAACGCCTGGAAGTGACACCCCATCTCCCGGCCGACTGGCCGCGTGCCGAGGCCGACGTACTCTACAAAGGTCGCCGACATCGTGTTTTGATTGAAAACGGCAAGGTGCAAATCCAGCCTTTGGAGCAAGTCATTAGCCTACCGCTTATGTGGACGATGGACTTCAACCTACGAACGACTCCGAGTGGGGGCGCCAAGGCGTCGAACGTGGATTTCCTCGGATTTTACGGAGGCTCAGTCGCGTTGAAGAAGTCTGCCGCCTCGGGGATCTACCAGAGCCCGCCACACGACTGGGCAGTGCCCGTGAGTCTCGTCGAACTGACGGTGGCCGTCGATCTTCACGGCGGCCAAGCGACAGCGACGGTCGAGACGTCCGACGACGGATTTGGGACGGTTCAGACCCGGGGGCGGATTGCCGTGCAGGACGGCGTGAACACGTATTCGCTCGATTGCGCACCGGGCGTTGCGCGTGCGGTCCGCGTGCGGTTCGAGTTATTGCGAGGCGAAGACACCACCGCGACGCCGGCAGTGGACGCATTCCGCATCATAGGTGACGCAAAGGTGCCGTGAGTCTTGGGGAAATATCGGCGGTTACGGTGGGACAACAGTGATGCCTTCCCGTTCGCCGGGCGGGCTACCGAAAAAACGTCTGCTGTCCGGGGCCTTTCGTATCGTCGTCGGCCGGGGCAATGCCCAGATGATCGAACGAGGCGGGCGTTAGCTTCCGGCCGCGAGGGGTACGGACCACTAACTCGCTCCGCAGCAGAAACGGCTCAACCTCGTCGATCAGCGTGTCGGGGGCGAGGTTCATCGTGTGGGCCACGGCCTCGACGCCCACCGGACCGCCCAAAAACACCCGCGCGATCGTCTCCAAATACTTCCGATCCTGCGGGTCCAGCCCCAGCGTATCGATGCCCTGCATCTCCAGTGCGTCGCGGGCGACCGA
>JAHIKV010000075.1 GCA_018897395.1 Planctomycetota bacterium
AGGAATTATCCCCTCGTTCCCACGCTCCGCGTGGGAACCAGGAATTATCCCCTCGTTCCCACGCTCCGCGTGGGAACCAGGAATTATCCCCTCGTTCCCACGCTCCGCGTGGGAACCAGAAATTGCGGCTCTTCTTCTGTTTGCTGCTTCTTCCGCTGCTGATCGGCTGCGGGGGCAGCCACGATTCGGCGACCACCCCGACGGCAGGCGACCAGGAAGGCCCGGCCGTTTCGAGCCAGTACCGCGAGGAACTGTTGACCTACGCGATCGACAACCTCGACCGCCTCGACGAGTTCGGCTCAGCCAATGTCCTGCCGCAAATTCTCCATCGCCTCAATGAGTTGAACCAACCCAAGCCCGAAGGTTCCGGCCGGCCGTTCGATCCCTTGCTGGTCGTCTGGCCCGAGACGGAGATGCTCCGCCAAATCGTCGACCGGCTCAACCAATGGATCCGTCCCCAACGGCCGTCGGCCGACTGGGAACCTGACCCGATGGTCGCCGCGCTGCCCAAGCCGCTGGCCGGCTTGCCGCAAGTGAGGAACCTGGGCCAAATGGAGTTTACCCGCTTCGACGGATACGCCTTGCAAGAGGCCGCCTGGCTGCGCGACGTTTCTCTCTGGGCGCGGGGCGACGTGCTCGACGACCTGGAGCGGGCGAAAAGTCTCTTCGACTGGACCGTGCGAAACATCCAAATCGAACCCGACGCGCCGGAGCGAATTCCGCTCTTCCCCTGGGAAACGCTGCTCTTCGGCCGGGGCACGGCCACGGAACGGGCGTGGGTCTTCATGCTTCTGCTAAGGCAATTGGACATCGACGCCGCACTGCTCACCGTTGACGAGGGGCGAGGGGAGAGGGGAGAGGGGCGAGGGGAGAGGGGAGAGGGGAGAGGGCTGGGCACTTCAGTGCCCAGTGGCCCCAGCGGACCAGGAAAACCCGGCGCGCCCGGAGAAACGGCCGACGACCCTCCGCGCCCTTGGTGCGTGGGCGTGTTGATCGAGGGAAAAGTCTATCTCTTTGATCCGCTGTTGGGGCTGCCGATCCCCGCCCCCAAAGGCGTCGCGCGAGATGAAACCGGCCAACTGACGATCCGGCCGGCCACGTTGGCCGAGGTTCGCTCGGACAACAAGCTGCTCGGGCGCATGAACGTCGGCCAGTCGCGCGTCTATGGCGTTCAGGCGTCGGACCTGGGCGGCGTGACGGCCTTGCTCGAGGCCTCGCCTCCATATTTGGCCCGTTGCATGAAAATGCTCGAATCGCGCTTGGCCGGCGATCGGAAGATGGTCCTGACGACCTCGCCGTCGGCCAACGCCCGGCGCTGGAGGGAGGCGGCGGGGCTCGCCGACGTCCGGCTCTGGCAACATCCGTTCCAGACGCTCCTGCGGCGCTCGAACCTCGACCGGCGGCAGGTCCAAGCCCGGCTGCTCGCCATGTTGCAGTTCCACGTCATCCCCGCGGCGCCGCTCTCTCGCGGCCGAGTACTCTATCTGAAGGGCAGGCTCGTCGGCGACGACGGCGCGATGCACTTCTACCAGGCGGCCCGGCCGTCGAACGCGGAACTTCGGGCATCCTCCGTCGACCCGATCGAGAAATTGATGCTCTTGCGGGGAAAACAAGACGCCACTTACTGGTGCGGCTTGATCGCCTATCAACGCGGCGACTACGACGCGGCCGTGGACTACTTGATGAAGCGGACGCTGGAGGCCTATCCCGACGGCCCCTGGACCGGCGGCGCGCGATACAATCTCGCCCGCGCCTACGAGGCCTCCGGTCGGACCGAACGCGCCATTCTCATGTACGGCATCGACGCCTCCTCGCCCGGCTACCTCGGCAACCTGTTGAGGGCCAAGTGGCTGAGGGAAGAAAGCGAAAGCGAGAAGCCGAAGGGCGATTAACGACCGATGGCATGTTGGAGGCGACTCCAGTCGCCGACGACTCGCTTCGACCCGAAGGGTCGTTTGACAATAGCCCAGCGATTAACAGGATTATGCAAGTGCTCCTGGTGTCCTACAACCATTGCACACTACGATATGTTGTGTTCGCGGACGCTGCCACATACAAGATGTTGTGGTGAAATCAGCCGGTGCAATGACCATAGGACACCAGGCCGATTCCTGACAACGGAGAAAAGAATTCCGCCGTTGGGGTGGCAGTTGTACTGCCACCCCGCAGGGGCGACAGTTCAACCGTCGCCCCAACGAAATCGCTCAGCGCGGGGCGCCGCGGGTGATGATCTCGTGGATCGCCTGGCGGTTCTCGGGCGACCAGGGCTGCCGGCCGACCGGCATCCGACGCCGCCGCCAAACCCTCATTCCCAACCTGCTTCCCGCACCAAGCAAGCACCACACCAGCACGCTGGCCGGCTCTGGAACCGGGGCGAGCGAAACCTGGTATGAAGCCTATAGGCCGCCGAAGGGCGGTTCCTGACATCCGGCATGTTGGGGTTCCGAAAACCAACCATAAATTAACTCTACAGTAGCGAGGGTGGGGTCAACGAGGGTGGGGTCAGACCGCAACGAGGGTGGGGTCAGACCGTGATTAGTGATTAGCGGCCATCGGTTTTCCCTGCCGGCATCGCTCTTGCCCGCTAATCACTAATCACGGTCTGACCCCAAAGACATTGACCCCAAAGACATGACCCCAAAGACAATTTCTCGATTGACTTTTTGGAACGGTATGGTATTATAGTACCACACAGAGGCTGCGGAACCTAAGCGATGCCGTACCACACGATCGTCTGGGACTTGAACGACGACCCGGATGGCAACGTGCGGCACTGTGCTGAGCATGGCGTCACGATGGGAGAGGTCGAACAGGTACTCCAACGCGCCAGCGATGCCGACCTGAGTCGATCTTCCGGTCGGCCGGTCGTGTTTGGAGACACCAATACCGGCCGACACCTGATGGTGGTGTACGAGACAATCGAGGCGGACACTGTATACCCGATAACCGCATACGAAGTCCCGCGGAGGTTACAATAATGACCCTACGCCGCATCATCCGCAACCGGCGGCTCACGGCCGAAGAATCCGCGAAGTACGGAGAGGTACGGGAGCGGATCGCCGAGGAACTTCCCGAGTTGATCGCACGGCATCACGAGCGTCTTTCGGCCTTTGACCAGTTGGGCGAATTGCTTAAGCAGTTGAAGGCTGCGCGGGAAGAACGGGGTTTGAGCCTATCCGATCTGACCGATCTAACGGGCATGGACCGATCGGCGATCTCGAAGCTCGAAACGGGGCAGCGTCCCAATCCGACCGTTGAGACGCTGGTGCGTTATGCCGAGGC
Organism: Planctomycetota bacterium; assembly: GCA_018897395.1. Taxonomy (GTDB): domain Bacteria; phylum Planctomycetota; class Planctomycetia; order Pirellulales; family Thermoguttaceae; genus JAHIKV01. Next base: position 3,283 of record JAHIKV010000075.1, read on the forward strand.
AGTCGGGAAGCATCTCGTGGTCTCGTTAGTCGACAGGTGACGACCACCCCCATTCTTTTCAGCCGCACGGAAAGCGGCGATGAATCGCCGCACTCCAAACGAAAAAAGGGCCACCCGCGTGGGTGGCCCTTCGTTTGGTTTCACTCCGCTGGGGCGGCAGTTCAACTGCCGCCCCAACGCGGGAGAATTGTCCGAGGGCTTTACGCCGCCCGCTTCCGCCGCCACACGCCGAAACCGGCCGCAGCCAAGCCAGCAGGCCCAGCTTAGCACCCTACGCGTCTGGCTTTTCGAGTGGGGCCAGCGCCGTCTTCACGCATGCCTGCACGCCCTGCCAATCGCGATCTGACAATCGCCCCACAGCCACAGGATGCGCGGCAGGAGGCAAGGTGGCAAAGAAACTCCGAAATACCGACGGGACTCGTAGACCGGCCTCTGCCCAGTCGTGCAAAACGTGGTCTGTTGGCCCCGCCGCAACAGCACGGCTTGTGATCAGACCCACGACCACATCGGGCCGTGACGTGTGATACACCGCCGACGACAGGACAACAGCCGGCCGGCGTTTGATGCCTTGCACCCCGGGAAAATCGATCACCACCACGTCGCCGGCACTAGTGGTCTGTCCAAGTTGAAATTACGGGTGCCACGGTTGGCTTGTCCAACCGTGTTTCCGGCACTGCTGGACAAGCCAGCAGTGGCACCCAACGTGTAAAGTCGAGATGGACAGACCACTAGCGAGTTTTTCTTAGTAAAGGTTTCACTGGCTGTGCTGTCTCGTGCAGGAACTTCTCCAGATCAGCCCGCCGGAACAACCGGTAATCGTTGGCTGGGTTCCGATACATCGGAATCTTCCCGGCCCTCGCCCAAGCCCGCAGCGTGTTCTGTGATACGCCGAGAGTCTCAGCCGCCTCGGCCGTCAGGACGTAATCGGTCAACTTCGTCATCATGTCGTCGCCTTCCCCACACGGTTCTATGGACTGGTATGAGTCTAGCAAAGTCTGCAAGATGGCGACAGCCCCCCCGAAGCGGACGGAATCCCGTGTGATCAAGAAACTGGAATGACGAGCAAGTGCTGTGAGAGGCTGGTGTTGTAGGCGGTAAGCGGGGTGAATCTCGGTCGAAAGCGGGGACCTGCTCGGTCGGATCCGGGCGGCTTCCGGCGTAAGTTGCTGCCGCTGACCCAGCCCGCGAGAACCACCAGCAGAAGCTGCCGGGGATGGAGGATAAAACTCATGATTCACCGAGGCTGAGGTTGAGTGGCAAGAACTTCAGCATCGGATGGGGACGAACTGCTGTCAACCGGCCGAAAGAAACGTCCGACGCACGCTCATAACCTCAATGCTGGTTGACAGTTGCGGGTCGGCGTAGTATTTTGACCGTAAAGCTTCGTCCAACCCGTTGGGCGCTCTGGGCAACTTTGCAGCAACCACTTTGCTGGAAATATGTTACGACAAACCACGATTTCACACTGGTGAACTTGGGTAGGAAATTGGACGGGTTGGACGAAGCTTTACTTTTGACCACACGGGCTATAATACACGAACCACTTCGGGCGCTAGCTTTTTCAACCGCCCAGGCGCCGGCTTTTTGGCCCGCCGTTCACCACCGGCCGCTCTCGCTGACGGCCGCCGGATCGGCCGCGGGCAGACGGACCTCGGCGGTCGCGTTGGCCGGAATCCTCACCGTCACGGCCAGACGATCCCCCTCGATCTTCCACTCCACGCCGATCGGGCCGTGGATCGAGCGGTACTCGGCCTTCACCCAATCGAGTCCGGGGGCGGGCCGGGGGCGGCTCCGCCGCCGCTGGCACCATAGAAGGCGAAGGGGACCATGCATACCCACCCAACCGCTTGGCCCCGTCAAAGGCATTCCCGCCAATGTCGATTCTACGGCGTTCCCAGTGGTCCGAAAAGCCATTTATGGACGTGCTCGACCACGGCCAGCAGCCGGGCGTCGTCAATCCGCTCGCGGTAGACACTGGCCATATCGTTGCGACTATGGCCCATAACGTGATCCGTCGCTACCTGGTCGTGTGAATCGCCGCCAATCGTCTCGCAGACGTGGCGAAGTGCATAGAACCCAAGCCCCGGCCGATGAATCCCCAGCTTGACCAGTACCTTGCGAAACTCGCCGGCCACCGGATCATGGAAAGTATTTTTCTGTTTCTCACCCGCTGCCGCCAGCTTAGGACGGCTTCCCCACGGCCCGCCGCATCGGGTGACAAAAACCAAACCTTCGGCCTCGGGTGATTTCGGAGTCGGGCGCCGTGCAATCGCTTCCCGCAAGGCGGCCACCGTTTTCGACCATAGGGGGCAACGGCGCTCGATACCTGTTTTGGGTCGGGGATAGTTCACCCAGCCCTTATCGAACTCCAGGGCGGAAAGGGGCAACTCCCGGATGTCGGCATTGCCGAAGCCGGAGTTGACGCCAAGCAGCACCATTGCTCGCAACGGCATGGGTGCCGCGTCCAGAATCCGGCGGATGTCGGCGGCCTCCAGCATCTTCGATCCCCGTTTCGCCCGCTCGCGGCGCATCACCTTCCGACCAGGCTTCTTGAACGTCGGGCCGAACCTAACAGGGCGGTCGATAAGCCCCGCTTCGTGTCCGTAGCGAAAGAGGGTGCGGGTACGTTGGACCACGTTACCGATCCCGACCGGGCCGCGAGTGCGGGCCACTTGGCAACGTAGGCGGTCAAAATCGTCGGCGGCTAGGTCAATAACAAGCCGGTTCTGACCGAAGTTATCGACCACCTGTTTAGCGACGGCATGATAATCGGCGAAGGTCCGGGTGCTTAGCTCCCCGGTTTCCGTCAGGTGTCGTTTGGCCGTTAGGAAGTGATTACACAAGTCGGCCACGGTCAACCCGTCGGCTTTCACTCTTGGGGTGCGGCCGGCCAATAAGTCGTCTTTCTGTTCGAGCCAGTTTTTCAGGGCTGCTTCACCGTGGGGATCGTCGGCGGTTTTGCCAAAGTAGCAGAACTTGCCCTTGACCTTCTTGGCCCATCGGCCGGTGGCGTGGGGGAAGAGGGGAAAATCGGGGTGTGGTTTGCCCGGCTTGCCAGGGTGGCGTTTTCGTGTAGACTTGGAAGCCATGAGACTACCTTTCCATCTATCTATCAGAGGGATGGTGTCAGACACCCATCGGCCCCTAACCGGCGGGTGTCGTTTGCATAGGTCCAAGTATAGCAGGTGTCTAAACGGGTGTCAAGCAAAACACAGACAAACAAACAGCTTACGACGCAAACGCTTACACCGCAATGACTTTCGGGGTTGTAGCTCAGTTGGTAGAGCAACGGACTTTTAATCCGTAGGTCTCGGGTTCGAGCCCCGACAACCTCATTAGGACTAACGGACTTAGAATCCGTAGGTCTCGGGTTCGAGCCACGCCGGCCTCACTCGAACCAACGGATTTAGAGTCCGTAGGTCCATGAAAAAATCCACGGTGAGGACGCACTATCCGTGAGGACGTGCACTTCTCGTAGCTCTTTGCCACGAAGCAGTTAGCACCCTCACTGTGGATTTTTTCTGCCCCGGCTGTTTTTATCGGCCGACGGGCTTATTGGTGTTTCTTGATCCTGCTTGTTGACAGGTTTTTCACGCACTGCTATTCTAGCTCACGCTAACTGTTTCGTTCCGGCTTCGGTCGGATTTTCTTTCGAGCAACTCGGCAAGGAGCCTCCGTGATGGACACGGCTCTAAAGCTCTCCGTATTCTTCGAGAAGTATTTCGCTCCCGTGTTTCTCTGCGATGCTCGGCCGCGAACCTTCAAGGCGTATGCCGAAACGCTCAATCATTGGCGGCGGTTCACCATCGATCCGCCCATCGAGAACATCAGAACTTTGACCCTCGCCGTGTTCAAGGCTTCTCTTCGTGAGATCGTTGCCGCATCGACCGTCAACAAACATCTGCGTCACATCAACGCCATGTTGGCAAAGGCCGGTCCGCCCGGTCCGCGAAATCGCGATGCTCTGGCAATCGTCGAACGCACTCCCTGGGCCAAACCTTTTCGGGTCGATCGAAAGAGGCCGCGGCTCATATCGGAGGGCATTGTTTCGGCGGTCTATCTCGCCGCCGGCGTCGCTCGTTTTCCGGTCCTCGATTGGTGTTCCGCTTGTTCCTGGTGGCGGGCCCTGATTTGCACCGCCGTCACAAGCGGGTTCAGACGCGGGGCTTTTCTCGCGCTGCTTTGGCTTGACATCGATGTCGTCGAAAAGCTGATCTCGTTGCCCTCCTCGATCGACAAGTGCCACGCCGATCGGGAAAAGCCCCTCAACTCGGTGACAATCCGACACTTGCTGGAGATTCGCGGCGATGACGAAAGGGTTTTTCCTTTCGATCACACGGACAAGACTTGGTACAAGCAGTGGCACGCGATTCAGGATGCGGCCGATATCCCTCACGATCAGCACATCAAATTGCACGACCTGAAACGCTTCGCCGGAACTCGGTACGCGGCGACGTCCTCGCCCTGGGTCGTGCAGCAAATGCTCGATCATTCGTCGATCGAGACTTCTCGCTATTACGTCAACGCCGCCGAGCAGTGCCGCGAGGCGGTCGATAATTTTCCGATGCCGGATTGCTTTCTTGTCAACACGGAAGGAGGTTGAACATGGCGGGGCTTTCGATTGTTCGCAAGCCCGGGCAGACCGTCGTCATCGAGACGCCGGGATTCGCTCTGGTGATCAACGTGGAATCTTCCTCGCGGGGGAAGGTGCATTTGAACTTCCTCGGGCCGGCCGAGGTCAAAGTCTGGCGGGGTGAACTGTTCGGGGCGATTCGAGGCTTCGACGTTTACGATCGGCTGGTCGTCGAGGGCGGTCCGGGGGTGAAGGGTGCGAAGGGTGCGAAGGGCGATTTGGTTGGGCAACGGAACATGTTCGTGGAGGGCACGGATGCCGTTGAAACTACTGATCGCTGATCGGAAACTCGGCGCAGCAAGCAAGCTGGCGTTCATGCAACTTTGGGAGTTGGCGGACCGCCAGCCTGGCCGGATCGTGGTCACGGCCGACTGGCTCGGCGGCGTCTGCGGCCGCTCGCCGAAAGCTGCTTGGTTGTGGCTCGAAGAACTTGAGAAGCATGACCTGATTCGGCTTGGCGAGCGCAATGAACGGCGCGGGTCCGTGGTGATCGACGTTTACAATCCCTGTCCCGGCGGCGATCGTGAGGCCACCCCCGATCGTCAACTGCGGCTCGACGCCGCGGCCGCTGCGGATCGCTCGGAGGTTACGGCGACGAAACCTCCGAGCCCTTTGGTA
>JAHIKV010000012.1 GCA_018897395.1 Planctomycetota bacterium
CACCTCCAGTTGCTCTCCACCCCCTCTCACGAGGACGCAGTTACTATTGGTTACAAAGTTCAGACCCAACTTCGACAGGGACTTCCACCCTGCTGATTCGATACACTTACAAGCGCACTAGCGGGGCCGCTTGCGGCCCGTTGACGCGCATCGCACATTGCATTGAAACACGGGCGGAACAAAAGGGGTCAGAACTATTTATGGCAAGCTAGGCAATGAAAAATAGTTCTGACCCCTTTTTCACCCTTCATGCCCTGTCACATTTCTGCCCTTGCTGATCGTTGCTCACCCGCGCGGCTTCACGTTCTGCGACGGTGGTGCCAAGGCAGTAGGGTGCGTCCGCGACGCACCGATTATTAGTGTTTGTGGTACGCCGCGGACACACTCTGCCGGGGGGGCAGGGGGAGGAAGTCCTTATTTCGGCTCGACACGGAACGCCGCCGGGCCGGCGGGGGTGGTGAAGAAGCGGGCGAGTTCGACGTGCTGGGGGAATTCCTGGCGATACTCGTCGGACCAGGCCGCGAGGAAATCGTCGGCGCCGTCCGCCTCGACCAATGCCCAAACGCTGCCGCCGAACCCCGCTCCAAACGCCGAGGCCGCCGCGGCGCCGTGACGACGCGCAGAGGCGGCGAGAAATACCGTCTCGGGAACCTGGTTGCCCAACAGTTGCTCGGCCGCATGTTGCGAACGATCCACGAGCCGGCCGAAGGCGCGCAGGTCGCCGGCCGAGAAGGCGTCGCCCGCCTCGGGGATGATCTCGCCGCTCTCGAGCATGAAGTGTTCCAGCCGGGCAACGAGCGCGCGGGAATCGAACTCTTTTTCCGAACTCGAAGCCGCCAACTGTTTTAACCTCTCGGCGGCATCGGGCGAGCTACCCAGCGCGGCCGCCAGGTGCGGATCGTCGCGGCCGGTCTCGCGCCGCCAAAGTTCCAACAACGTCGAGGCCCGCCGTGATACGGCATTGTATTTTTCCAGTGCCGCGCCGGTCTTCTCTGCCTTCACCCCGCTGACGCCGACCGCAAACAAGTAGCCCGGCGGCACGGGAATCGACTTCTCGAACTCGACCGGGCAATATCCATATTGGCCGATCCGGCCAGGCTCGGCGCAGAGGATGGCCGTGTGGTCCTCGCTGCCGCCGAAGGTTCCCACGCCGAGGTCGCCTTCCAACTCGCCGAAGGTCCGTCCGTTCTCGACCGCGCCGAGGTAGCCGGCCAGATCGATCTTGTTCTCGCCGACGTGGCGCCAATAATCGTCGCGGGCCGACAACTGATTGACCTCGGCCAGCACGAGAAACACGCCGACCATTAGCGCGCTGGAGCTGCTCATTCCGGCGGCCGGCGGCAGATCGCCGGCCAGCGCGATGTCCACACCGCGTACGGCGGCGGGGAAGTTTCGCGCCACGCGCCGGGCAACCGTCATCGGGTAGTTCGCCCACGAGCCGGCTTGCGGCTTCAACTCGGGATCGGCCAGGAAGACGATCGTCTCGCCGGTTTGCGCGTCGATGACGACGATTTCGTTGTCGTCGCGCGGCGTGGCGGCGAAGCAGAAGCCGCGCTCGGCGGCGGCGACCATCGTCCGCCCGCCGGCGTAGTCGGTGTGTTTACCGAGCACCTCGATTCGCCCCGGCACGAAATAGGCCAAGGACGGTTGACCGCCGGTTGTCTGGCCGGTGATCGAGAGAGCCGAGGCGGCCCGGGCAAACAACCTCGCCTTTGACCGGCAGGCCTCCCGGCTCAAACCGGTTGCGGCCAACATCCTGGCCAACTCGTCCGTTTCGTCCAGGGCGCCTGGGAACGACAGCTCGGTCATAGTTTTACCTCGGTGTCGGCCAAGATCGCCGCCACCGAGGCGATATCGGCCCGACTGGTCATGTCGAGCACGGGCAGACGGACCTTCAACGCGCGGAACGTTTCGCCCAGCGCGTGGATGGCGTGGCCGACGGCGTCGGGAATCTCGAACTCGCCGCGGGGCGAGGGCTTGATTGCCCGGCACGCCTCGAAGATCGACGGACCAAACCGCCAGCAGTTCATGCTCACCCAGAGGGGGCGAGGCAGGGCGGCCAGCGCGTCGTCGTCGGGTTTCTCGATGATCCCTTCCAGGTTTCCTTGGGCGTCGATCCTTGCGACGGCGAACCGTTTGATCCGGTCTTCGGTCACGTTGCCGGCCAACATGGCGTCGCGCTCGAACAGCGCCGCGGCGCAACCCGGCTGCTCGCGCAACCCCCTTAGCGCCTCGACCGGATAGTAGTTGTCCGAATTGATTACCGCAAAGTGATCTCCGTCGGCGAAAGCTTCCGCCGCGGCCACGGCGTCGGCCGTACCCTTCGGCTCGGCCTGATCGGCGAAGGCGACGTCCAGCCTTTGGGTGGCAATCTCTTCTCCATAATACTTGCGGATTGCTTCTTGCTCTGGTCCGACCACCAAGCAGGCATGGCGATAACCGGCGTCCGCGGCGGCCGAGAGCACATAATCGAGGAACGGCCGTCCGATGGGGATCATGGCCTTCACGCCGGTGTCGGCCATGGCTGCCTGCTGGCCGTCGATGCCCGCCGCGGCGACGTCGTGGCGCATGCGAGTTCCGAGCCCCCGAGCCAAAATGACGATTTTGTTCATTTGTTGTTTCATCATGGTCGGTATTATTGCCGCGCCGGAACCGGATGCCAAGAGGTTTGCGTTTTCTCAATAGCTGGGGGCTTAAACCCCCCAGCAATTAAGATGCCGCTTCCCGGTGCGAAAAATTAGAAAATCTGCATGGTCGCTGGTAATCTGCGGTGACTAAGGGGACTCTGCCGATTTTTCTGGCTTTGACGAAAGTTCCGATCCGGCAAATTCCGATATCTTTTTCATACACATTTCACCCGTGGAAGCTCCGTAGATATATCCCCCCTGTTAGGAGGCTGCGATAATGAGCCTGACCAATACCCGGTCTGCTGGAATTCTGCTTTTCGGACTGGCAATTTGGGCCGGCGGCCATAGCGTTCGGGCAGAGACCTGGAAGGCCGCCTCGGAGACCTCGAAGGCCGCCACGGTTGATAATGGCTCGTCGGCATCGCTCAATTGGCAACAGCGAGTGTTGAAACGACCCGTGACGCCGCAAGAACCGGCGGTCAGTCAATCGGCCGGTTCGCGTCCTGCCAACAGTTCCTACCGATCCGCGCGGCGCTCGTCATACGACCTTGGACCTTTCGACACGGCACAGATGACGCGAGATCCGGCGTACTCGAACCGGCATCGGGCCAGGCTGGTCGGCAACGAGGAACCGGAAATGATTCCTCCCGGGGAAACGCAGTACGAGCCGATCGCCGAGCAAGGCGTCTTCGCGGGCGAGGACCGTGGCGGATGTGGCGATTGCGGACCGTGCGGCGGATCGACGTGCGGCGAATGCTGCGATTTCGGCTACGAGGTTTTCGACGGCCGTTGCGACTGGTGGATCCGAAACCTGACGCTCTTCGTCGGCGGACAGGGATTCAAGGGGCCGGTCGATTGGGGCACAAACGGAAACTACGGCATTAACGAGGGCTTGGGCGTTTCCGGTCCGCTCGGCGATCCCTGGGGATGCGGATACCAGATGGGCGCTAGATTCGTGCAAAGCAATTTTTCGGGACTACAGGCCGCCGCGCCGGGTACCGACCGGACACAGTACTTCGTCACCGCGGGCATCTTCCGCCGCGAGCTTTGCCGCGGGTTGCAGTGGGGCGTGGTCTGGGATTACATGCATGACCGATACTACGATACGTTCAAGCTGAATCAACTCCGCAGCGATATCGGTTTTGTGATCGACGAAGTGCATGAGGTCGGCTTTTTGGGCGCATTCGGAGTTAGCACGGATACGTACAACTACGGCAACTTCAGGAATATCAACCTGGATCCGACCGACATGTTCGCGCTCTATTTCCGCCGCAATTTCGAGAACGGCGGAGATGGACGGATTTGGGGAGGCGGCACCGGGCGCGGCGACGGCCTAGTCGGTGCGGACCTCTGGGTGCCGCTGGGTCGGGGGTTCGCCCTGCAAAATATCATCAACTACAAGATACCGAGAGAAGGCCGGGCCGGAGGCGTGGCTCACGCCGATGAGTCCTGGGGACTCACGATCCAGTTGGTCTGGTACCCAGGTCAGTCGGCGCTCTGCCAACGAGGCAATCCGTACCGACCCATGCATAACGTGGCCGACAACTCGCTCTTCATGGTCGATCAGATCATCCGCTAGTAGACCGTTTAGCGGCCTTTCGGCACGTCGGCCACGAGCGAACAGGCCGGGCCGACGTGCCGAAAGGCCGCTAATCCGGGGCAGCGGCGTCGCCTATACCTCCCATTTTTGCCAGCTTGCCTTGACTCGGAATACTCGTTCCCGTCATAATCCCTCCCGCCGCCTCCCGCCGCCGTTGCTTGCCATACATTCAAGGGGACAATTCACTCCCGCTTTTTCCGTTTCCAAGGATCGAGGACACTTCCGTGACACGGACGCCATTTCGTTTGCTGCTGTTGTTTGTTTTCGCTCCGGCGGGCTTTTGCTCGACGGGCTGCAACTCGCCATATCATTCCGACCGGGGCGCGCTGTTCGGCGGACTGCTGGGGGCGGGCACCGGGGCGATTGTCGGAAACCAGTTAGGCAACACCGGCGCCGGGGCGGCGATCGGAGCGGGCGTCGGCGCGCTCGGCGGTGCGGCCGTCGGAAATGAACTCGACCAGATTGAGGCCCGGAACCGCGCCATGATCGCACAACAACTCGGCCGACAAGTGGCCCCCGGCGCGGTCGCCATCGACGACGTGATCGCCATGACAGCAGCGGGCGTCAGCGAGGAATTGATCGTCAACCACGTCCGCGCAAACGGCATGGTCGCCCCGCTGCAAACCAACGATCTGATCCGCTTGCAACAGTACGGCGTAAGCACGCGGGTAGTCGCCGCAATGCAAGAGCCGCCAAGGCAGACCGCCGCGCCGGTGGTGGTCCAGCAGCCCGGCCCCACGCCCGTGATCGTCGAGCATTACGACTATGGGCCGTACTGGGGGCCGCGATATTACCGACCCTATCCCTACCGGCGTCATCGGCCCGGCATGAGCTGGGGCGTGGCCGTCGGCAACTAAAAAGCCGCGACCGGTGGTCGCGCCCTGGTGTGCGCAATTGCCAAGCGCACCTCCCAGGGCGCGACCAACGGTCGCGGCTTTATGCATCGGTTGGGGCGGCAGTTGAACTGCCGCCCCAACGTTACTCCGTTCGCGGAGCGGTTTCTACGCGGCCCGACGCTTCCGCCAGACGAAGAACAGCGCGCTGATGCCCGCCATCGCCAGCAACACGAACGTGCCCGGCTCGGGCGTAATGACGAAAGCCAAGTCGAGCGGATACGGCGCACCGTTAGTCTCGTCCAAAGGAATCCAGTTGCCGTCGGTGCCGGTACGATAAACGGCGGTGTCCTCGAACAACGGGCTTTTCGAGGTCTTCCAGCCCACCGGCTCTTGAGTTCCTTCCCACCACACGTAAAGCCCCAGCCAGTAGATCGTATCTACTTCCTGGATAAACGGGTCGTCGATCTCCGTAATATTGATCTGGTGGTACCAGTCATGGTTATCCGCTCCCGACGTCCATGTCTCGGGCTGTTGCGGGTCGGCGAAGCCCTGTCGTCCGCTTCCGTAATTGTAGATCACGGAAAAATCGTTGAATGTCTGCGACCAGAGCAGATCGCCCGGCTGGCTGTACACGCCGGTGCGGTCGTCCGAGTAGATCGAGGCCACGACGTAATCAATCCTGGTGTCAGCGTCATTGTTCACGGAGTACCAGAAGTGGATGTCGCCGACCGGGCCGGACGACGAACACTTCCAATCGTCCGCTAATTCGTGCTGGTTGTTGTAGCTGCTGATTTCCACGTCCCAGCCGTACGGATCGGGTAATTGGGGGAAGTGCATCTTGTGCCCGTCGCCTACGTACCAATCCGCCACGGCCGGCGCGGCCAGGAACGCCAGCACCACTGCCACCGCGATCAATGCTGAAATCAATCGATTCATGATTGTTCCCCTTGTTGGGTGAAGAGTAAGAACGATAAGCCAAGCCCCTTGGGTACCGGCCGTCGCCCAGCGGCATTATAGTTGCGACCGGCGAGCCTTCTATTGCGTCGGTCCGCCGGCCCACATCGGTTGGGGCGGCAGTTGAACTGCCACCCCAACGTTAAACCTACTTGCGCCGCCTCCATGCGAACAGGAGCAACCCCAGTCCGGCCGTCGCCAGCAGCACCAGAGTGCCCGGCTCCGGCGTAATCACGAAGGCCAAGTCGCGCGAGGCGCCCTCGAAGTAGATCTCGTTCCAGCCCTCGTAGTAGTGAACGGCGTCGTCCATGAAGTGCTCGCCGTTGAACGGATCCGGATACCTGTCCAGGTCGGCCGTCTTCCAGCCGATCGGGTTTGGCCCTTCCACGAACATCTTGGTGACGAGCCAATAGACCTCGCCCTCCTCCTGATAGAACGGCTCCATGATCTTGTCGATGTTGATCTGGAAGTACGAGTCGTGGTCGTAGGGAATCTCGGTTCCAGTGGCGGGCCAATACCATCCCTGGTGTCCGCTGCCGGCGTAACGAACCGTGTAGTCGCTCGGCTCGAAGTTCCCCTCCCAGAGCAAATCCAGCGGGGTGCTATATGGATATGTAGCCCCCGCTCCGCCGGGATCGTTGCTCCATATCTGCACGGAAATCGGAGCTGCGAACATAGGCGCCGGAACATCAATGTCGCTCCATTCCTTGAACGAGACCCAGAGATGGATGTCCGTAACCGGGCCGGTCTCGCTGCATCGCCAGTCGTCGCCCAGCCAACTGTCGGACCACCCCACGTCCCAGCCGTTCGGATCGGGCAATTGTGGGAAGTGCATCTTGTGCCCGTCGCCTTCGTACCAGTGGGCCACGGCCGGCGCGGCCGGGAACATCAACGTTCCCAGGACCGCCAGGACGACAAGACTCTTTTTCGCGAAAAACATAACGCCGCCTCCTTCATGAAAAACCACTCGTAGACGGGCCGCGCGTGGCCCAATCCGCGCGCGACAACAAACCGAAAAACACTAGAGAAATTCTGCCAAGAAATGGCCCAGGCATCACCCCCTTCCGCAACGGCGCCAACAACGATGCCGACTCAACGGAGAGTACACGCCGCAATTTAACGATGACCATCGCCCCAGATAAGCCGCGAGGATTGCCTCACCCCTCCATGCTGCATAACAGTCAGCCTAGCAATCCGAGCCGGAATAGTCAACTATCCGAGGCATTTTTTTCCAAAAAATTCGGGCGATTTCACCCCCTGTGTGAGTTAGCAGCCCGTTGAAAAAGTCGGCCTTCGGGAATTTGGGCGCCACTGCCGGCTTGTCCAGCAGTGTTTTTCCGGGAGTTTTTCCCCGGCACTGCTGGACAAGCCGGCAGTGGCGCTATTTTTCAACGGCCTGTTAGCGCCGAGTGGGGGGGGACAGGCGGGTGTGTGGCAAATATCTCTGGCGCGAAAGATGGAGAGACTGTATGACTTGGGCTGGCGTTTGGAGGACACAATGAGGCCAGGCAGAAGGAGAGACACATGGCCCTGCCCAAGTTGGATCGGGAAGCGTATCGAGAACAGATGCGTGCCGAGATCGAGCGCGCATTGCAGGAGGTGGCCGATGCGGTAGACAATGCGCCGCAAGGTCGCGTGATCCGCGACAGCGAGGAAAAGGCACGTGATGCCTTGGATCGTTTTCGACAGGTGGCTTATAAGAAGGCCATCCAGATGAAAGTCAATGCGGCGGAAGCCGCTTTTCCCCCCTCCGGTCAGTGCGGCGACGGGAAAACGGAAACGGCACAAAGGAAAGCAGCCCACCAGCATCCTCACCGTCAACGGGCGGATTGACGTGTGGCGCATCCGTTGGCGCTGCCGACAAGAGGGCAGTGCGGTTGTGGCGGACCGTTGGTTGGACGAAGCCGAAGCGACGATCAGCGAAGGGGTGCGGGAGATGGCCTGCCGGTTGAACCAAGGCTCGACCAGTTTTGACAAGACGGCCGAGAATCTGGCCCGAGCGGCGCATCCGTCGATCAGCAAGGAGGCGTTGCGGCAATTGATTGAAGGGGAAGGCAAGGCGGTGCTGCGAGCCTTGCAGCGTGGAGAGTTGCAACCGGCATGGACGGCCGAAGAGTGCCGCACTGCGGACGGCGTTTCCCGGCTGTACTTGGGGTGCGATGGCGTCAAAGTGCCGCTGGTTACCGAGCAGGAGAAGCAGAAGCGGCGGACGAAGATTCGTGAAAAACGGCGGCGGCGAGGGCGTCGCCGCCGTCCCTTGCCGCGGTCGAAAACGGGAGCCGATCAATCCCGCAAGGAATTAGCGATGCCGGAAAATCTCCTTGTGTCCTACGACCGTTGCGCGTAACGGTTTTGCCGCAACATGCGGTATGCATCTGCCTCTCTGAGCACAGCGTATAGTGGCGTGCAATGGTTGTAGGACACAAGGGAAAAATGCAGGGGCCAATAATCGGCGGCTTCGCTCATTCTTCATTTTTCATCCTCATCCACTCCGGCACGGGCAACACCTCGCCGCTGCGATCGACGACGGCCAGCGTCGTGTGGCCGGTGGCGAGGAGTTCGCCGTCGCGGAGCAATTCATAGCGGTGTTCGATCTTGGCCTGGGTCACGCGGGTGACGGTGGTCCGAAGCCGCAGCAGATCGTCGTAGCAGGCGGGACGATGGAACCGACATTCGGCCTTGACCACCACGACCAACAGCCCGCTCTCTTCCATCTGGCGGTAATTTCCGCCACCGGCCCGAAGAAGCTCGGTCCTTCCGATCTCAAAATAGGTAAAATAGCAGGCGTGGTGAAGGAAACCCATCGGGTCGGTCTCTTGGTATCGCACCCTAAGTTCAATTTCGTGTTGGTGGAGCATGGGTGGGTTCTCAATAAGATTTAGTGAATGTATATTGGCAATGGTATCGAGTTGACACGTTGTCGAGAGAATAGCCGGGGGCTATTGCGGCATTTGTGTTTCCGAGAAAAAATAAACGGCAAAATACTCCCTTACAGAAATATGAAGGCGTCAGATGTCCATAGACCAATCCTCCGGCATAGACTTCTCGACCATGCGTGGGAGAAACTATCCGGCAATCCGGCAGTTTACGGTTTTTCTGGAAAACAAGGTAGGGACCCTGTTGGAAGTGATCCGCCGGTTCGAGGGTAGCCGGGTACGGATCGTGGCCCTGTCGATCACCGACACCACGGAATGCGCCTTCGCGCGGTTCCTGCTGAGCCATCCCGAGCAGGGGCGCGAGATTTTGGAGCGGGCCGGGCTGGCGATTGTCGAAAGCGATCTAATCGGGGTGGAACTGCCCGAGGGGCCTCAGCCGCTGTTGGGTGTCTGCACCGCTCTGTTGCAGGCCGAGGTGAACATCGCGCAGGCGTATCCGTTGCTGATTCGCCCGCGCGGCAACGCCGCCGTGGCGCTGATGGTCGACAACATCGAGATCGCCCAGGAGACGCTTGCCGCCAAGGGCTTTTCGATGATTACCGAGGCCGACCTGCAAGAGGACGAGTAGGCGGAGGACGACAAAAGAAGAAGGGGGGAACCGAAGAGGAAGGAGAGAAGAGAGAAGAGAGAAGAGGGACGTGGAATATCGTATCTCTCTTCTCTCTTCTGCACTTTCTGAGAAAATGCCCAGCTTGTGTATCTTTCCACTGGAGAAATCAATGGTCAGTGCAATTTTCCGTCGCACGGCGGTTTGCCATTAGCGAACGGAAATTAGTGTTGCAGGGCTTTTACCTGCAACAGGTTA
>JAHIKV010000076.1 GCA_018897395.1 Planctomycetota bacterium
GCCGTATCCCGCCAGTGCGACCGCCAGGGCGATCATCACGGCGGCCACTGCCCGGGCCTCGCGCTGCGTGTCGATCAGTTGCCTTGCCAAGAGGAAACACAACCCCAAGCCGATCCATTCCCAGAGGACGTTTATCGCCGGGCGGGGGCTGCCGTGCCGGACTGCCCACAGCGTGGCCGCCGCGTAGCAGACCAACAGCAGCACGACGGCGGCGGCGATCCACCCGAAACGGACCGCTAACTTCGGCCGGCCGATTGCGCCGAGCAACCAGAACACCGCCAACGCGATCCAGAGCATTACGGTGGATAGTCCGTCGCCGTGCGTGGCGGCCGACTCGCTGGGGAACAGGGGTCGCGCGACCAGCAGCGCGGTCATTGCACATAGCAGCCAAGGACGCATTCCATGCGAAACCGCAAGCGGCGGGCGAGAGCGCGGCGGCTTTTTTCGGCGTGAGTTCATGGTCCGCGCCTGCCGACGGTCTCCAAAATGGCCACCAGCGCCAAGATGCAAACGACCATCAGTCCGACGATGATCGCGCCGACGGCGTCGATTTTCCCCAACAGCAACGCGCCCAGTCCGCAGGTGGCGGTGGCTAGATAAATGGTCAACACCGCGCGGGGTTTGCTCAAACCGAGTTCGACCAGGCGGTGCGAGAAATGGCTCTTATCGCCGGTGAAGGGGCTACGCCGCCGGCTAATACGGATAAACACCACGGTGGCGGTGTCGTAGAGAGGCACTGCCAGCACGCACAGCGGGCCGAGGATCGCGTGTTTCGGCAGGTCGCCGCCGGCGAAGGTGGCCGTCAACGTGGTCATCGCCAACAGATAGCCGGCCAAATAGCTTCCGGCGTCGCCCATGAACAGCCGCGCCGGCGGCCGGTTGTGCCAGAGGAACCCGACCAACGAGCCGACGACCACCAGCAGCAGCCCGGCGACGAACAGTTGCGGCTGGCTGTTGTCTGGTCGGGGCGTCATCAGCATCATGGCGGCGAGCATTGCCGCGGCGATTGCCGCCACGCCGGCCGAAAGTCCGTCCATGTTGTCGAGCATGTTGAAGGAGTTGACCAGTCCGACGATCCACAGCACGCTGATCGCGCCGGTCAGCCAGGGCGCGTCGACGAAGAGACTCATCCGCCATCCCAGCGAGACCATCACGATCGCCACCAGCGTCTGCGCCGAGATGCGCAATCGCCAGTCCAGCCCGCGCCGGTCGTCGGCCAGTCCCAAGAGCATCAGCGCGGTTCCGCCGGCCAGCAGTTCCCAGAGTTTTCCCGATCGGTGCAGCAAGCCCGATATGTGTGGTGCGACGAACTCCGGCAGGGGAATCCACGTTTGTTTAGCGTCCAATCCCCACAGCACAACCTGTCCCGCAAACAGCGGGAGCACGATCCCCAGCCAGATCGCCAAACCGCCGGCGGTGGGCATCGGCGCCGAGTGGATCTTTCGATCTCCCGGCCGATCGACCAGTCCCCAGCGCGGTCCCCAGCGCCGCACGGCGAACGCCGCCGTCCAACAGACGACCATGCTCGGCACTATGCAACCAACGATCATCCAAGACATGAAGGAAATTCCTGAAATGATGAATGTCGGGCGAGGGCAGTTCGAGGCAAAGTCGGATGACGGAGGTGAAATTCATCATTCAACATTCAACATTCATCCTTCTACATTTCAGCCACTCCCGGCACTCGGAGAAAAACCGCTGATAATCATCTCGGCGGTAGTCGGCGAAAGTGTACTGGTGGCGCCGCCAACGGTTGTGTTTATATTGTAGCGTAACTTCGGCGTAGATGCCGCGCGAGAGATAAATGCGATGGGCGAAATCCTTGGTCGAGGCCAAAACCAGCTTGCCCAGGGCGATGTATCCGGGGTCGAGGTTCAGCGGCCGCGGCTCGACGTGTTTACACGCGGCGGCGTATTCTTCTTCCCATTGGTTGGTCGAGAGCTTGATTTCGACCAGTTCCGCCGGATCGAGCGGCCGCTGGAAGGCGAAGAAGACCTTTTTCAAACCCGGCCCCATCGTGGCGTCGTAGTAATGCGTTTCGGCGAAGTCGAAGCGGGGACTCTCCAAGGCGATAGGCCCCCGGTTTTCGACGGCTTTTTGTTTGGCCCAATCCAGCGCCTCGCCGTATCGGCTGAACGCGGCCAGGATGAGGAGAACTGGTGAATGTGGAGCGGGTTGGCCCATAATCTACAACCGGCGTCGAATGCGAACCGTGGCGCGCGTGACCACACTGAAGCTGTCGTCCATCTCGGCGCCGCGATCGCGCACGGCCGTGGATATAATGTCTGCCTTGAAATCCGCGGGAAGCCCGGCCAGTCGAATCAGGACTACTCCGACATGAATGCGCCCCAGCCGATACACCAACTCGCCAAAATCCTTGTCCGCGGTGATGAGAATGGACTGGAGCGAGTTCGCCCTTGACAACACTTCGGCGTCCGAGGCACTTGGCGCAATCTCGGCGATGTACAACACGCTGTGCCCATCCTGCCGAAGCCGATCGACAATCTGTCGGTCAACGCTCTCATCGGCCAAGAGATTCATTTCGCCGTCTCGACCACGGGATAGATGACATCGGCGTGAAGCGCTCTTGCGGCAAAGTCCAATGCCGCCCGGATTGCCTCCTCGGTAAGTCGTGGATGGGCCTGAAGCAATTGATCGTGGGTCTCGCCCGCCGCTAGTTTATCGAGAATCAATTCGACGGTGACGCGAGTTCCCGCGACCACCGGTTTGCCCATCATGACGGACGGGTCGGATTGGATTAAGCAGTCATCCATACTTGTACCTCTCGATCAAGTATACTCTAAAAACGACCTGTCGAACAACAGCCGATTATCTACCTCGAAACCGCGTGGCCTCGGTGCGTTCGGCGCGGATCAACTCGGCCAGCGTCTCCGCCGCGCCGTCGAGGTCGATCTGCTCGGACTCCTTGTCCCAGCGCCATTTGATCTCCAACTTGCCTTCCTGCAAGCCGCGCTGGCCGATCACCACCCGCAGCGGCACGCCGATCAGATCGGCGTCCTTGAACTTCACGCCGGCGCGGCAGTCGCGGTCGTCCAGCAGCACGTCGATGCCCGCAGCCGCGAGTTGCTCGTGCAACCGCTCGGCAACCTTCATCAGCGCCTCGTCGGGCACCTTGACCGGAACGATCAGCACTTCATAGGGGGCCAGAGAAACCGGCCAGATAATGCCGTCGCGGTCGTGGCTCGTTTCGATCAGCCCGGCGATGATCCGGTTCACGCCGATCCCGTAGCAGCCCATGATGATCGGATGGAGCTTTTCCTCGGCGTCGAGGAACCGCGCGCCGAGGGCCTCGGAGTACTTGGTCCCCAGCTTGAAGACGTGGCCCACTTCGATGGCCTGGCGGAGGGTCAAGTTGCTGTTGCATCGCGGGCAAGGGTCGCCGTCGACGGCGTTGCGCAGGTCGGCCAACGAATGGGGCTGGAAATCGCGAGGCGAGTTGACGCCCGTCAGATGGGCGTCGGCCGCGTTGGCCCCGGTGGCCGCGTTTACCATCCGCTCGACGTCGCGGTCGGCGAGAATGGGAATCTTCTCTTTCATCCCCACCGGTCCGGCAAAACCGACCGGGGCACCGGTCACCTTATTGATAACCTCGGGGGAGGCCAATTCGAGTTTCTGGATACAAGCCGCCGTTCCGGCGACAGCTAAACACGCGCGGCGGATCTTCCCCTCGTTGGCCTCATGATCGCCGCGCACCAAGACGGCGATCGGCTTTCCGTCGGCCAGATAGATCAAGGTCTTGATCAGGTCCGCCGGCCGGCATTTGAGAAACCCGCTGACCTGCTCGATCGTGCTCGCGCCCGGGGTGGCCACCTGTTCGAGCGGCGCCAAGGGAACCTCCGACGGCGCGAAATCGCGCGCGCCGATCTCGGCCTTTTCCCGGTTGGCCGCGTAGCCGCACTCGCGGCAGTGGAGCACGGCGTCCTCGCCGTTTTCGGCCGGAATCATGAACTCGTGGCTGGCGTCGCCGCCGATCGGTCCGCTCTCGGCCTCCACGACGAGATAGTTCAGTCCGCAGCGATCGAAGATGCGGCAGTAGGCGGCATACATCTTGTCGTAGC
This sequence comes from Planctomycetota bacterium, assembly GCA_018897395.1. Classification (GTDB taxonomy): domain Bacteria; phylum Planctomycetota; class Planctomycetia; order Pirellulales; family Thermoguttaceae; genus JAHIKV01. The sequence continues at coordinate 4,080 of JAHIKV010000076.1, forward strand.
TTTCGCCCAACGATTCGACCGAAGGATTGAAGCTGTAGGCGTCCTTCATCAGGAACTCGCTGGTCCGCAGCACTCCAAACCGGGGCCGCTCTTCGTTGCGGAACTTCGCGGTGATCTGGTAGAGCGTGATCGGCATCTGGCGGTAGCTGGAAATCTGCCGCGAGACCATGTCGGTGATAATCTCTTCGTGGGTGGGGCCAAGCACGACGTGGACCTTTCGTCCGGTCCGCTGGAGACTAAGTTGCACCAACACGTCGCCGAAGGCTTCCACCCGGCCGGTCCGCTCCCAAAGCCCACGCGGCGAGATGGCCGGCATGGCCAGCTCGACGGCCCCGGCGGCGTCCATTTCCTCGCGAACGATTTGCTCGGCCTTCTTCAACGCCCGAAACCCGAGCGGCAGGTATGTATAAGCCCCGGCCATCACTTGGTTGACCAGCCCCGCGCGGAGCATGAGTACGTGGCTGGGGATTTCCGCCCCCTCGGGCGTTTCCTTCATCGTGGGGATGAGCGTCTTTGTCCAATACATAGGGATTAGAGATTAGGGATTAGGGATTAGGGATTAGAGATTAGAGATTAGAGAATTTGGATCGAGCCGCTTGCGGTTTCGCATTGCACTACAACACGTTACGGCCCGCCCGACGACCGCTGGAAGCTGGTGGTGACGGTTGTACTGATCCCGCCCCTAGCGGTGAATTCGGCCGAGAGCGTCAATCGCCGCGGATGGAGTACTTTGGACAAGTCGTCGAGAATCTGGTTCGTCGCAGCCTCGTAGTAGATGCCCACGTTGCGATACTGCCGTAGGTAGAGCTTCAGGCTCTTCAACTCGACGCACTTCGCCCCGGGCACGTAGGTGATCCGCAGCGTGCCGAAATCGGGCTGGCCCGTATTCGGACACACCGAAGTAAACTCGGGACAGACGATCTCGATCGTGTAATCCCGGCCGGGATACGGGTTCTCGAACGTCTCCAAAACGTTATGAAAGCCGTTTTCCACGTCCATAATATTGGCTCCGCCCTTTGTTCTTCCCTTGAAAAATCATTCTGTCATAATATATGGTTTGCGGACAGGGGGATTTGACGGATATGACTGCCACGGCCAACCGTGACGAGAAAAAGCCCGCGGTTGTACTTCTATCGGGTGGGCTGGATTCGGCCACAACCGCCGCCATTGCC
>JAHIKV010000077.1 GCA_018897395.1 Planctomycetota bacterium
GGCCATTGCCTTCACTCGTTTTTCCAGATTCCAGTTCTCGGCCCCTTCGACGAAGGCGGCGACGTCGATGTCGCTCCACCGATCGGGGCGGCCTTCGGCGTAGGATCCAAAAACATAAGTAGCCCGAACGGTGCCCAGCCGTCCCAAAACCCTTGCCGCAAACAGGGCCTTGTCTATTATTCCGGCATCGAGAGCAACCATTCCGTCATCTCCTCCGTCGTTCCCGGCATTTCCTGCGCGGTGGCCTGCGTCATGGTAGAAAGGGAGACGCGGGGAACAGACCCGCAAAAACAGCTATTTAGCCCCGGGTGAATACACCCGGGGCAATGTGCGTGAGAGCGTGAGATGAAACCACTACTCCCCGCCGTGTATTCACGGCGGGCTAAATGGAACAATTCCCGGAATGTCTCAATTATGTGGGTAGTTGGACTTGCCCCCATTTCATTTCCGTTCGCTTGACTCATCCCGTCGATCGCCGCCGGAGATGCCGCGGGTGTAGGCGCGGAACTGATCGGCCCAATCGGGCGGAGGAGCGAATCGGGCGGCGTCCCGCTGAGTCTCCGATTTCTCGGTTTCCACGCCGCCGCGTTTCAGCTCCGTCCCACGGGGGCGCAGGCCGAGGCTTTTCAGCGCGTCGTCGAATCGTTTCCTTGCCGTTTCGCCCGCCGCGCCCTTTTCCTCCGCCGAGCGGCGCATTTCCTCCCACCGCGCGAGGAACCGCCGCGCGTCGTCCTTCGTCCAACCGAGCCGTTCGAGCAGTTCCGGCTTCTCCTTTGCCACTTGGTCGCGGAGATGCTCCAGGGCCAATGCGGTCTGCCGTCCGGCGTAATCGAGATTCGCCCGATCGGCCGAATCATCGGACGACCCGGACGAATCGGCCGGGTCTGCTTTGCCCGGTTTTCCGCCGCCTGTTACGGCGCCCGATCCCTCGGATTTCTGTCCTTCCCCGGTAGGGATGCCGCTTTTGTCGGGATTCTCCAGCGGCTCGCCCCGCCGATCGGAATCGTTGGGATCGCTTTGCTGCTGGCCACCAGGGGCGCGACCATCGGCCCCGGCTTTCTGTTCCGATCCGTCGGCATCGCGGCCGGCGCCCGGGGCTTTTTGCTCCGAGCCGGTGGGGGCTTTCGACGTCTCTCGATCGCCTGCACGGGAGCCGGTCGCTCCTTCGCCTTGCTCGTCGGCCTGCGACGCTCCTTCGTCGGCGGGCGTGTTCGAGCCGGGACCGCCGACGCCCGGTTGGTTGGACTGTTGACCGCCCCCTTTTTCGCCGCCACCCTTTCGATCTCCGGCAGTGTCGCTCTGCGCGTCGGATTCTTTTTTGCCCATGCCGGGTGATTGGGCATCGTCTTCTTTCCGCTCGCCCGGCGCTTCGCCGGCCTTGTCGGGCCGTTGTTTATTGCTTGGTTGGGCCTCTTCTTGCGGCAAGGGGCTGCCGGTTTCACGGTCGGATTTTTCGCCGTTGCCGGGCGTGTCTTGGCGTCCCGGTTTCTGCTCGCCCGGCTTTTGATCGGCGGTAGGCTGCCGTTGCGATTCGCCGGTTTCGCTACCGGATTGATCTTGCTCCCCCGTTCCTTGATCCTTCCGCCGGCTTTCGGATGGTTCCCCGGCGCCTTTTTCGCCGTTGGCCTTGTCGGCGTCGGATTTTTGACTTTCGGTTTCCGATTGCCCCGTGGCGTCTTCTCCCGCGGCCGATTCCTCGCCGTCGGCTTTTTCGGAGCCGCCCTTTTCCTGTTGGGATTCCGGTCCGGCCGATTGCTCCGCGCCCGATTCCTTACCGCCGGCTTGTTCTTCGCCCGATTGTCCTTCTTCCTGCTTGTCGCCCGAAGACTGTTCGGTTCCGGTCTCTCGATTGTCGGTCGGTTGCCGTTCATCTGATTGTTGTTTGTCTTCTTGCTGCTTGCCGGGCTGTTGGTTTTCCGCTTGCGATTTGTCTTGCGGCGGCTGGTCCTTCTGTTGGCGTTGACGGTCTTTTAGAATCTCCTGCATGGCGTCGCCCGGCTCGGCCTCGGGATGGATCCGCCGGCCGGACCGGTCGTCTTGCTCCCCTTCGCCTTGCTGATTTTCGCCCTGATTGCCGGAATCGGATTGCTTGTCGCCTTGTTGCTTGCCGTCGGATTGTTCGCCTTGTTCGCCGTCTTGCTTGTCGCCGGACGATTCCTCTTGCCGCCGGTCGTTCCGGTCCGCGTTGGGCGATTGCGACTCATCCCGCGAGGGTTGTTTTTCCGCGGGGTCTTCCGGCGGCTGATCTTGCGGCTGCCGGTCGGCGTCATCCCGCCGATCCGACGGATCGTTGGACGGCTCTTGTTCCTTGGATTGATCGGAGGAGCGGTCTCCTTTCGCTCCCTCTTGCCGTTGCCGTCCGTCTTGGGCCTCCGGGCCTGCCACGACGATCCATCGTTTCTCGGTTTCGGAGCGATTGGCGGTCGGCTCTTTGTTGTCCTCGGCCTCGGCCCAGTATTGGACCCGGTCGCCGGCCTTAAGCCCCAGCCGGGCAGGCTCGAAGGCGTACTCGCCTTGAAACTCGCCCTGCACCGCCTTTTCCGGTCTCCGTTTTTCCAGCAAGGGAGGGATCGATAGGCTTCGGTTGTCGTCGCGGACTGCTCTCAGCGTAACCCGCCGCAGCGCGAAATCGGGGTCTTCGGCACGGACGCGGATCGTCAGCCTCCCGTTTTCAGCCACTTGGACCTCTCGCTCCAGCGGCTCGATCGGTTGAATCTCCGGTGGGAGGTCGCGGACGACCTCGATGCGATGCCGGACCGGCCGGGTGTTTTCGCGCCCCTGTAGGTCGGAGAAACGGAGTTGGTAGCAATCGTACTCGGGGGTGTTGTCGTCCGCGTTCAGCCGGAGTCTGAAGCTGCCGGCGGACTTGTAGCCGTCGGCGGTCATACGCACGCCGCGACGGCCGGTGCAGCCGAAGTCGAGTTCGGCCGTGCCCGGCTTGATTTCGGCGTTTGCCGTGGCGTGGATCGTCGCTTCGGTCCCCTCGATGGCCCGCAAATCGCCCTGGCGCTCGAGCGTTTGATCGGCCAGGCCGGTGTAGCCGGGGTAACGGTAGACGACCTTATCGACGACTATGGCCGGGGCGTTCCAAACTTTGATCAGATAGCCGCACGTGCGGCAGTCGCCGGCCGAGAGGTGATATTTGTAGTCCTGCTGCAGGCCGAGTTTGTCCGGCGGAAGACGGCACTGGTATCGGTATTCCCCCTCGGGAAGCGTCATCGGGACCGCCTGATCGACGCTCTGGCCGTCGGCCGTGGAGTAAATCAGCAAGGGCTTCTCGCCATCGCGCAGGCCGGCCAACTCCGCCGAGACGGTGATGAACTCGCCGTGAAAGGCGGCCGCGTCGCCGGGGCGGACGTCGTTGATCGTTACCCGTGTTGGGGCAGCGACGTTCGACCACGGGAAAAGGACCCGCGCAGCCGAGCGGAGCGGGTTCTTCGGCGAGAAGACCAGATAGAGACTGAACATTGCCAACACGACGGCCAACGCGCAGCAGAGGCGAACCAGGTGCGTCCGATCGACCGCCGTCTCGATGCGGACCTGCGACAGGTCGGCCGCGGCGCGTTGCTCGATCGCGTTGTAGACGGGCGCGGCCATCTCTCGCCGCCGACCGCGGAGCAGCAGGAAATTGATCAGGCTGTTCCTAAGCGACGGCCGGCTCTTTTCGATCGTCGAGGCCGCGAAGACCGGGTTGACCCGATGCATCAGCGGCGGGAGGAGGTGGAAGGCGAAAAATGTTCCCGCCGCGCCGACGAGTCCCAGCCAGAGCAGCCACCGCCCCCAAGGTCCCAGTCCGCCGACAATCAGCCAATGGTCGGCCAGCGCCGCCGCGAGCAAGTACAGAAGCGCGCCGACGGCGAGCGTCGCCAAACCGACGGCGATGTCCACGCTTTTCACCTGTCGGCGCGTCTGGCGCAGCCGTTGGTCGATATAGCCCTCGTACTCGGTCGGCGGCGCGGCCAAGGGAACATCGTGCGGCAGCGAAGGAGGGGCAACTGTTCCACTCGACATGGGGGGGCTCCGGGTGAATGTTCCTTCTCTCTACATTATAGACGCAATCCTCGCTATTTTGATTCCGTGGCCCCAAAAAAACTTGGATGTTTCGGGAATTATTCCATTTAGCCCGCCGTGAATACACGGCGGGGTCGGGTTGAACGCGAAACACCGCTTGCCCCGGGTGTATTCACCCGGGGCTAAATACGCATATTTCGATTTCAAAACGCGTTCTTTGTAAAGCGCGTTTTACGATACTTCGAGCAGTTCTTCCCGTTGCTCGATCGGATCGAAGGCTTCTTCCAGCGGCCCGGCCGCGCCGCGGCGGCTGCCGGGATAGAACAACTCGACGACCGCGTGGAACTGTCGCAAGTCCGGGGCGTCGGGCGACCCGGCCGTTTCCGCCAAGAACTTTTCCCGCAGTTCGTGCGACTGGTGCCGCCCGGTCGGCCAGCGGACCATCAGAATGTCGTTGATCTCGTTGAGCAATTGATAGACCCGTGCCCGCGTAAGATGCATTGTGCGCGCGGCCTGCCGGACGCTGGTCATCGGTCCGGCCGCTCCCAGCCGGTATTCCGCCAGCGTGGCGACCTGCGGCGGGGCGTCGGTGCGGACCTGCTCCAAGAGCGGCTCGATGAAGTTCTCGAAAATGTCTTGAGGGTCGGGAACGCCGGGGCGTTGGAGGGTCCGGCCCGTCCAGCGCTCCACGCGATCTATCCGGCGCGGGACGATCCGAACGACGAGATGCCCTTGCTCGCCCATGCCGGCCACCAGCGCGTCGGCGGCGTGGAACACCTCGAAAATCGCGTGTAGGCGTTTCTCGCCGTGCGTTTTCATGGCGCGTATCTCGGCCAGCGTGGAACTCGTATAGGCGCCGAGCGGCGTGTTCCAGATTACCCGGGTCATGTTCCGCAGGCTTGGGGCCAGACGGCCCAAGGTCTCGCCGGCCAATCCGCCGCGGACGACGCTCGCCCGCCACCGCGCCCACGTCGCTTCGGAGATGTTGGCCGGGTTGAATCGAGGCGCTTCTCCGCCGCCGCCGGGGGCAATGCAGGCGGCGGCGGGATTTGGCGGAGCGGGGATATTCGCGGGCAACCCGGCGGGGTCGGTCTCGGCGGCGCGGGCCAACAACCCGACAAAGGAGACCATCTTATTGCGTCCGATGCCCGGCGTGGCCGCAAGCTCGGCCAACGGCGTACTCAGCAAATCCCGCAACGTGCGCCCCAGGAAGGCCAGCGGCAGGCGGCGGTCAGTCGGCAGCGCCCAATAGGCCAACGGCTTGTCGAGATGGCCGGCAAACGGTGGCGAGAGAAGAATCTTCTTATAATCCTCGAAGCGGCCAAGCGTTTGAATATCTTCAACCGACGATGTTTTCCCGAGCCTCATCACGTTCTCCTTCCGCTCCGACTTCACTCGGTAAGTTCGGTGGGTATGCGACGCTTTGTTCGCGGGGCGTTTTGTCGCGTAAGGGCGTGGGACTCGAACCGGCGGGGGTGGCACGGGCATCTTGCCCGTATTCCGGCCAACTGGGGTGGCACGGGCATCTTGCCCGTGTTCCGGCCAGCACTGGCGAGACGCCAGCGCCACCCCGGTTCGAATCGGTGTTCTGCGGGGGCCAAGCTCGCCGGCAGACCGCTGCGGCCAGCCTCGCCAACTCCATTGTTGCGCTTCAGACGGAGGTTGGTCAATGACTGCCGAAAATTCGGTAGTGGGTCAGTTTGATTCTCGGATTTCAGGAACCACCCACCAGAACTATTTTCTTGCCTTGGATGTTCTGGAACGGCCTGCCAATCGCGTCCAGTTGACCACGGACGGAAATCGGCTTTACCTGATGGGAACCAGGAAGTTGGAGCGTTTCACGCAGTCGCAACCGTTCACGGGTTGGTTGGGGACTGGTCCATTTTTCGGCCGAAAAACGCATTTTGCGGGCAAACGGTTGGCCGAAAACATGGACCTGCCCCCTTCCCGTGGCGCAAGGGGGACAGTCCCATTTTCGCGGCGGTCAAGCGATTTCCCAAGGCAACGTCCTTCACGCCGCGAAAATTGGGACAGTCCCCTGTGAACGGTTACCGTTTCACGCAACCGACGTCCTGTCCTACGACTTGCCCTTGGGCGGATCGCCGGGGAAGTTGTAGTCGTCGGGCAAGCGGTTTTCCATCTCGATCAGTTGCTGGTCGATCCGCTCGGTCTGCATTTCCAAGTGGCTTATCATTCGACGCAACCACTCGTACTCGGCGATCAATCCGTTGCCGTTGCCCGGCGAGGTCGATCTTGCGATTTTTTTCGCGGCCATCGTGCCATCTCCTGCAAGACGTGTTTTGGAGGTCGGCGCGGGTTGGGCGCCACGGCTGGATCGTGCAACCGTGTTATCCTGCACTGCTGGACAAGCCGGCAGTGGCACCCGACGCCGACCTGCTTGTCGCCTCGGCTTGTGGCGCAACAGAAGGAGCGCCAAACCGAGACTGCTCACAGAACCCCCGCCAAAGGGGTTTACGGGACAGCACTCGGCCGACGCTCCCATACGGAGAACGCGGCTCAAGCACTGCTCCCGTAATGCTAATGGCCGGAGGGCCATTATTGGCGGTTTTCTGTGAAGCAGCAACTTGACGCTCGCGCGTCAATTCAAGTTGTTGGCGGCATCTTACCAACCCCGCCCAGGTATGGCAAGGGGTGTATCCCTACACTAGACGCCGAACGGCTGGTATACTGCCGGTTTTGGCATTTTTCGAGCGCGGTGGACAATCTCCGCCCGCAAAAAAGCCGGACACGAAAAAGCGAAAAAAAGAGCCCTCTGACAGGAGAAACCATGCCGACGCCGCGACCGACCCGCCGCTCTTGGGCGGAACCTTGGAAAATCAAAATGGTCGAGCCGATCCGCATGCTCACCCGCGAGCAGCGTGAAAGGGCGCTGAAGGAGGCCGGCTACAACACCTTTCTGCTCCGATCCGAGGACGTATACATCGACCTGCTGACCGACAGCGGCACGAACGCCATGAGCGACGTCCAATGGGCGGGCATGATGCTCGGCGACGAAGCATACGCCGGAAGCCGGAACTTCTACAACCTCGAAGAGGCGATCCGGAAATACTACGGCTATCGCCACGTGGTCCCCACCCACCAAGGCCGCGGCGCGGAACACATTCTCTCGCGGATTATGATTAAGCAGGGCGACTCGGTCCCCGGCAACATGTACTTCACCACCACCCGGCTGCACCAGGAGCTTGCCGGCGGCGTGTTCGTCGACGTGATTATCCCCGAGGGACACATTCCCGAAAACGAGCATCCCTTCAAGGGGAACATGAACATCGAGGCCCTGGAGGACTTGATTAAGAAGGTCGGCCGCGACCGCATTCCGTACATCTGTCTGACGGCGCCGGTGAACATGGCGGGGGGGCAGCCGGTGTCGATGGAAAACGCCCGCGCGGTGCGGCAAATCGCCGACAAGTACGGGCTGTGCGTCGTGTTGGACGCCACCCGTGCAGTGGAGAACGCCTATTTCATCCAACAGCGCGAGGCGGGATACGAGTCGAAGCCGATCGCCGAGATTCTCATGGAGTTCTGCTCGCTGACCGACGCCTGCACGATGAGCGCGAAGAAAGACGCCATGGTGAACATCGGCGGCTGGCTGGCGATGAACGACGATGCCTTCTTCGAGGAGGCGCGGAACATGGTCGTAATCTACGAAGGGCTGCACACTTACGGCGGCCTGGCCGGGCGCGACATGGAGGCCATGGCACGCGGAATCGCCGAGTCGGTCCAGGACGACAGCATCCGCGCCCGAGTGAAACAGGTCGAATATCTCGGCCACAAGCTGATCGACTGGGGGATTCCGGTGGTCCATCCGATCGGCGGTCACGCGGTGTTCCTCGACGCCAAGGCGTTCTACCCGCAAATCAAGCAGGACCAGCTCCCAGCCCAGACGTTGGCGGCCGATCTTTACGCCGACTCGGGCGTCCGCAGCATGGAACGGGGCATCGTTTCGGCCGGCCGCAACAAGGCCACCGGCGACCATTACTACCCGAATCTGGAGTTGGTGCGGCTTACGATTCCGCGCCGGGTCTACACGCAGGCCCACATGGACGTGACCGCCGAATCGGTCGCCGAGCTATACGATCATCGCGAGAAGGCCCGCGGCCTGAAAATGGTATACGAGCCGAAATATCTGCGGTTCTTCCAGGCGCGTTTCGAGCGGCTTTGACGTGCGTTGAACAGAGTGTTGGGCCGGCGTGCTTGCTTTGCCGCTTTTGATTTACGCCTTGTGCTTCAACCGACCTGAATAGACGGGCAGAGGCGTTTGGGTTTGATTCGGGGGGCGCGGCTTTTTTTCCGGCGACCGAAAATTGGCGGGGTGGGACAAGCTAAGGGCCTGTAAAAGAATAAGTGGGTGATTTACACGTAGGACGGATTGGAAAATCCGTCCTGCAGAATTGCACACGTTATTCATTTTCAGATCCTAA